>NHDL02000006.1 GCA_002167555.2 Deltaproteobacteria bacterium TMED58 | reverse complement strand
AAGATAACTTAAAATTTTCATTAAATAATTATAACTAGCTTTAATGTTATATAACAATTAAATAATATTCGTGTAGGAGTTAGTTATGAAGATTGCATATGTATTTAAAACAGCTATGTCCAGTACTTTTCAACTCGGTGAAATGATTTTGCCACAATTAGAAAAAGGTAATCATGGTGTAGATGTTATAGGAATGTTCTTTTTTGATGATAATGTAAATTGTCTTCAGCAGGGCAATCNACNGGGAGAACGTTTAGCAAAAGTTGCAAAAGAAAATAATATTCTCTTAATGGTTTGTGACGCTTGCGCTGTAAGGAGAGGTCTGGCAGAAGGGACTCTTGAAGAATGTGGAAGTGGTAATGTTAAGGCGAAAGGCTTAGTTGAAGGTGTTGGAGCAGGTTGTTTCCCACAATTGTATGGGGCACTTGGACCAAATCCACCTGATCAAGTTATAACGTTATAATATTAACTTTTTATCTTATATTTAGTTGNCTTTAGAGGTGTATCTAGTAAAATGGATTTATATTTCAATTAATTATTTTTTTTGAAATAAATTTAAAAAGGCTAGNTACATCCCCATGAATTTTTTAAAAATTTTATTATTAATTCTTGCGTTTTTTGCACTACCAAATAAACATTTATTTGCTAAGGAAGCCATTAGTCCTGGAAGAGCTGACTCTCATGCTCCTATCAAAGTTATGGGAGATCATACTCATAAACAAGGCGAAATTATGTTTTCGTATAGATATATGACAATGGGTATGGACGGATATCAGTCTGGCTCATCATCTTCAAATTATACTGAGGCAAGAAAAAAACCTCTTGGTGGTCATTACATGACAGTTCCTGAAGAGATGACAATGAATATGCATATGATTGGTGCAATGGTTGCTCCCTCTGACGATCTTACAATTATGATTATGGGCAGCTACATAGATAATGAAATGAAAGTAAAAAAACATATGAACGGAAAGAAAAAAACTTTGGAGTCCAGTGGTCTTGGAGACACTAAGGTAGTAGCTTTAAAAAATTTAGTGCATAATGATAGTGCTAAATTGCATTTATCTTTAGGTCTTAGTATTCCAACAGGTTCGATATCAAAAAAGGATGTTATGTTTGGAACAAAAGAAGAGACGCTTGGATATAATATGCAGCTAGGTTCAGGAACTTATGATTTATTGCCAGGATTTACATATGTCTTTTCTGACGATAATTATTCATATGGTGCCCAGATTTCTAGTGTATTAAGGGTTGGTGAGAATTCCAAAGAGTATAAATTAGGGAACATATATAAAACTAATGTTTGGTTTGCTGTTCCATTGAATAATAAGCAAACTTCATTTTCAATAAGCTCTGAGCTTAAATCTCAAGGGAAGATTAGCGGACATCATAAAGATATTAAAAATATTATGAGCTTTGCCCAAGATAGAGATTCATCTGGTGGTAAAAAGATTGATTTCTCGCTAGGAGTTAACCATAAATTTGATAAAATTAGGGCTAGTTTAGAATATACAATCCCAACTTATAATGATGTCAATGGAGTACAGTTAGATAGTGAAAATAGCTTAATGTTTGGGTTGCAATATGCATTTAACAAATAGTTTTGTTTTTTTTATTGACTATTAGTACCTTTATTGGTACAAATAGACATGTACCATAGATCATGGTCTAAAAGATCCTCATCGAACATGAGTTAAAAGTTCTCCATAAGTCATGGGAACAAGACTCGCATAGAACATGCGTTAAAAGTTCAAATATTTCTTCAAGGAGGTATTTGGATATGAAACTATTGTTAAAAAGACAGGTTAGGGTCGAAGTAGCTAACAAAGNCAAACCTATTAACATGACAAAAGTTGCTACTGAATCACGAAAACCAGCAAGTTCAAAGTTTATTCATCTTTCAGCTTTAAGAGCTTATAGGCGTAGAAAAGCTTGGAAGTTGAATGTAAGAAGAATTTCAAACTTTCAATTTGCATTAGTCTAAGATGCGCAATTGGGCAAGAGGCATAAATACTTCTTGCCCGATAATATTGTATTTACTTTCCTTATCTTAGCTTTTACATTTGTATCATGAGAAATGAACTAAAGGTCTTGTTCTCTAATATATCTATAATTACATCTATATGTACTTTGATTTACATATACCTTAAAAGTTCACTTCAAAATAAAAAGATAAAAATCGAATACGTTTTATTTGCTATCCCTTTTATTTGGGCAATTACCTCAAATGTTATTTATATAAATGGTTGGGCCAGGGATAGCCTCTGGGATATCAATGTTGTTTATTGTGCAGATTTAGCTTACTCCTTAGGTGCAGATCCACAGAATGATTGGTTTGTTAATTCATCATGTCAAGAATCAACTCCTTTACAGTTTACGTATTTAAAACTTTTGCTGGATATAGTTCCCTTTTCATTATTTGAATATGATTTATTTGAAAAAATTTGGGTAGCTTTTCTGTCAGTATGTGTCTTAGGTTATACCTATTTAACTAAAAGAATTTTTAAAGTTAAAATCAATTTTTTATTTATATTAATATTTATACTTGTTGCTTACCAAGGTTCTAATATTGTTTCACTACAAGCAGGCAATATAGCAGTGCCAATTTATTTATTAGTATTATTTGGAATTTTTTTACTAAGGGAGAAGAAATATAGAATACTCTTTTTTCCTCTAATAGCATTTGTTACATTTTTAANGTTTCATTTGGCTCTATTTCTTTTAATACCTTTCATAACAGACCGAGTATTCAACTACAAAGGGTATGCCATTTTTACAGTAACTTTGATATTACTATTTTTTCTGAATTACATATTACATGGGCCTTTTGTAGATGCTTGGTTGGTGAACTTAAAGTACGTAGATATGGGTCTTGCTCCCATCTTTGCAGAAATTGATTTATTGAAATCACTATGGACTAAAGATGGAGAACCTTTAATTAGCAAGGTTCAATTTAATGCCTTATGCAAAATATTTATTTTCCCTTTCTTCTTATTAAACCTTATTATCTTTAAGAATTTTATTAAAAATAAATTAGATGACGACGACTTTTTTGATACATTATTAATACTGTCTGGTTTTGTTTTCGTTTTGGCTTTACCTAGATTAAAGGTCTATGACTTCTTTATCGTTTCTTGCTTATCAATTAAAGTTTATTTAGATTCAGCTAAGTTTTTTTTAAATAATGATAGACTACTAAGATTTTTATCTATCGGAATTATTATATTATTTTATTTAGGTGCAACTTATTGGAGACCACAATGGGACCTTACTAATATTAGCTACTATTATGTATTATCTACATATCTTTTATACCAAGCTATGGTTATCAGAAAGATAAAGGTAAAATAATTTTAAAGAGGTTTATTATGAGTATTGAAAATAAATTTGAAAAGAGAACAAGCATTGAACAAGTTGAGGAGTCTAATAGTTTTGCACCAAAATTTGATAGTAATGGATTAATACCTGTAGTGACAACCGACTATTTGAGCGGGGAAGTTTTAATGCAAGGTTATATGAATGCAGAGTCATTTAGTCTGACCATAGATTTAGGCGAGGCTGTCTACTATTCAAGAAGCAGAAAGCAAATATGGCACAAAGGTAAAACAAGTGGTTTAGTACAAATAGTTAAAGAAATAAGAATTGATGATGATCAGGACTGTGTTTGGCTAAGAGTTGAGGTTAAGGGTGGCGCAAGTTGTCACGTTGGTTATCGCTCATGTTTTTATAGGTCGGTGCCTTTTTCTGNACAATTAAAAGGAAAAGAAAAGATAGAATTAAAGTTTGAGGAAAATGATAAAGTTTTTGATCCATTAAAGGTATATGGAGATGNTCCAAATCCCACAAAATTATGAAGCTAAATTTGTACAAGACTAATCTTTTAATATCATTTTTTGCCTTATTTGGATCACTATTTTTTCAATATGTCATGAATTATGCACCATGTACTTTATGCTTACTGCAAAGGTTTTGTTTTATATCAATATTAATAGTTGCACTTTTAAGCATTTATATGAAAGGTAAAAAATTANTTTTTCATATTTTGAACTTTTTATTTATAACATCTGGAATTCTTCTTAGTTTGAGGCAGGTATATCTACAAAGATTTGCTACTTATGATTCAATGCTGTGTGAACCACAAGAATTAAAGTCAGTCTATGAAATGACTTTGTCAGAAATTTTTAGAAATATTTATAGTGGGACTACAAGTTGTTCAGAGATAAATTATTATCTCTTGGGACTTTCTTTGGCTGAATGGTCATTTGTTATTTTTATTTTGTTGTTAACATTAAATATTTTTTGCATAAATAAAAATACAAACTGGAATTAATAAATATATTTGTTATCATNTACCCGTCCCTATCTTAAGGTTAAAGTANTATTAAATNTTATTAAATATATAAGGTTGAACTNAAAGTTATGAGTCTAATTTTAATCGGTTTTTTAGCTAGTTTTNTTGCTGGAATAGCAACCTCTGTTGGCGCTCTGGCGTGTTTCTTTGTTAAAAAGATTAGTGAAAGATTTGAAGATACTTCTCTTGGTTTTGCTGCAGGAGTAATGCTTGCTGCTAGCTTCTTCTCATTAATTNTTCCAGGTTTGGATTATGCTGAGGAATTATTAGGACTAACAGAAGTAGGAGCACTTCTTAATGTAATTTCTGGAGTTATTGCAGGAGCTTTAATAATATGGTTTATTCAAGCTAAAGCACCCCATGAGCATTTTATATTAGGNCAGTCACATAACCCAGAACACAGAAGTAAATTATCCAAGATTTGGTTATTCATTATTGCTATTACACTTCATAATATTCCTGAGGGTTTAGCAGTAGGTGTTGGTTTTGGTGGTGGAGATATTGCCAGAGGTACGAGCTTAGCTATTGGTATTGGGTTACAAAATATACCAGAGGGTTTAGCTGTTGCCTTTTCTTTAATGACTGTAGGATATACCAGGACTCGTTCTTTTGTAATAGCAACTATTACAGGCTTATTTGAACCCTTGTTTGGACTTGTAGGAGTTAGTGTTGTAACAATTTTCCTTCCTATTCTTCCCTGGGCACTTGGTTTTGCTGCAGGGGCCATGTTGTTTGTAATAAGTCATGAGATTATTCCTGAAACTCATAGAAGAGGACATGAAAATTATGCAACTGGTGGCTTCTTAATTGGACTAATTATTATGATGTCATTAGATATTTTATTAGGATAATTAACTATTTTTTAATTTTAATACCTTCCAAAATTTTTTGTGTTTCAGGTAGATAAAAGATATCTAGAAACTTTTCAATTGATTCATCGCTATCATTTAACTCTTTAGATGATAGTTTCATTANCTCTTGTTTCATGTTTTTAATTATCAATGGATTCTTGTTTTCAAAAGAATGAGCAAATTCAANAGACTTGTTAAATAATTCATCTTTGGTATAAAGTTCATCTACAAGTCCAATATCTTTTGCAGATTCAGGAGAAATTAGTTCACCAGTAAGAAGAAATTTCTTTGCNTTATTTAAGCCAATGGAGCTTCTCAGCATTGCAATAGTACTAGAAAAGAGTGAGAGACCAATGTTTATTTCATTTAAAGCTATTTTTGCTCTTTGATCAACCATTAATCTGAAGTCAGTGCTTATAGCTAACATGCATCCTCCCCCAGTTGCATGACCATTGATTACAGAAATAGTTATCTTGTTAGATAGATAAATAATCTTACATATATTAAGCAACCTATGTATCGATAACTTTAAGTCTTCTCTATTTAATTCTAAGAATGAGGGAATATCTAGACCAAATGAGAAAAAACTTCCTTCGCCGGTTATTAAAATTGAATTTGTTTCTATATCTTCTGTAGCTTTTTTGATTTCATTTTCCAAGGCTATCAAAGTTTCAGAGTCAATGGCATTAACCTTTGGTCTATTTATTCTGATTATATAAGCATTTTGATTTATATTTGATTCTATCATTTTTTTAATTTACCTCTGAGTGATTATCATTTGAGTGCATCTAAAAAGAGCAATTTCTTTGGATGTTTTCTCTTCATAAACATTTGCATCCCATACATGAATTGATTTACCTTTGTGAACAAGCCTTGCTCGGCATACAAGTGTACCTTTTTGAACTGCAGAAATGAAATTTGTTTTAAGTTCAATAGTAGCAAAGACTTCTCCTTCCTTCAGATGATACATGCTGCCAAACCCGCATGCAGTATCTGCTAGACTTGTTATTGAACCACCGTGAATAAAACCAGTTGGAGCTAATATTTTTTTGCTAATTTTTAGTTTCGTCTCTGCGCTTTTTTTGGTAATGCTAGTTAATTTAATTCCTAAGTGTGAAATAAAAGTTTCATTACNAAGTGAATTCATATCCTTGGTAGTTGATACTTTGGCAAAATTAATNCTCTTCATATTTTTTAGGATATCATAAAAATTTAATCTAAATTAACTATCTAGCTAAAGAAAATAAATAGTCCACCAATAATTAGTGCGTAAGACCACAGATAATCAAAATTAACCCACGCAGTTCTCAATATCCTTAAGCCTATAACTTTATAAACAAAGTAGGCTATTGTGGTAGATACAAGAATCATTCCAGCCATATGAGATAAAAGCGGGAGCGTACCCATTTCAAACATATGCACAATCGAGTGATGATTTGTTTGAGTATCAAATCCTGGAATTAGCATTAATCCAGCCCCGTGAGAAGATGCCATTAAAAAAGACCATATTACTAAGTCAACATTTCCAACATTCATTTTTACCCAGTTCATATGTGCACGATCAAAAATTTTATAAGCACCAAATATTATTAATACTGATGCAAAGAAAATTTTTGTGTAATGAAGAGGGATTATGTTTTTTAATGTTTCAAAAATCAATAATGTCACTATTAAAGATGCAAGGTGACCTAAAGCAATTGGAATTTGACTAGTAAATATTTTTTGTGTTGACTCCTTTTGCATAGCAATTGATACGCTAAAGAGCCATCCCATACCGGGGTTAATCCCATGATAAACCCCTAGGGTTAAGAAGAATAATAAAGAATGTTCCATCATTTCCATTTGCTAGCTCCAAAAATTAGAATAATTTTATTAAAATTATTCTTCGTTAGGGAAGCAAAAAGAGTCAGATGAAGCATCTCCACCTTGTAGCCTTACTTGGTGGGTTCTTTGATCGCCGAAGTCCATAAAGAANTCTTTATCAAGAGTGATTCCTCCTGATTGGTCTACATCGGCTTTTACAAACCATCCTTTAATATCAGAGTAAAATTGNTCATCCCAGCTGCTGTATAGGGAATTTGTAAAGTATAGTCTTTTTCCATCCCTACTAAGTTCAACCATTTGTGGTCCGCCCGTCGCAGGGCTACCATTTGGATGAGCTTTCTTTTTTGCAACTCCACCAATTTCAACCATTCCTGCAAGTTTAGGATTAAAAGGATCTGAAACATCATATTGATGAAGTTCTCCAGTGCCCCAGCAGGAAACATAAAGAAATTTATCATCTAAGGATAAGTTGATATCTGTTATAAGTGGAGGGGCAGCTCCAAATTGTTTTAGCGGTGCTGGTAAATCTTCTTCAGCAGCAGGCTGTGCAGGTATAGTAATTGTCTTTTTAACTTTCCATTCATCTTTCTCAAGATACCAAGTCCATATAGAAGCGGATAAATCTTGAGTATTAACAACAACTCCAACAAATCCATATGTATTTTTAGGGTTTTTTGAAGGTCGAAGTTCTAGAACCATTTGATGTTCTTTTCCTAGGTCTAATTCACGAAGGTGGTTATGTGTTTTCAAGTCCCAAACATGAAGTTTATGTCCATATTTTCCACCAACTGCCGCTTCTAGGTTNAATCCATTTTCAAAAAGATCTGGGGTCCCCCATTCGGATGTTATTACTCTATCATGGCCTAAATGCCACCAGAAATCGTAAGCGTAATGTTGAGGTCCTCTATCATTCTCCCATTGTCCTTTGATGTCTAAGCTCAAGTGGTCCATTAGGAATATTCCGCCCGGTCCTTCACCAGATTTAGTCCCACCACCAAGTGCACTAACATAAATTCCCTCTGGTCCGCAATGTATTGTATGTGGTCGACTGTATCCAGTTTTTTCCATTAGTTCTTCAGGCTCTATTGTTCTAACTATTTTTGGATCTTTAGGATTGTCTTTTGTATCAACAATNTATAGTCTTGATGATCTTAGTCCAGGTATTAGTAAGTATCTTCTCTCAACATCTGGGTGTGGTGCATAAGGGCATAAATGTGCACTACATGCATTCCATCCAAAATGATGAAGCTCATCACCAATATTAGGTAAGGTCAATTCACCAACTTTTGATTGATATGTTTCCGAGTCAGGATTAACATCCACAGTCGCAAGTGAATCAGGTTTACCATGAACATTTAAAGTCGCAATGTATGCTAGTTCCTCTTTCGGTGCCTCCATAGCCATTTTTGCCGTAGGGTAAAAAGTTTTATCTGCTGTAAGTCCCATTTTATTCCTCCATCTGGTTATATATAAACCAGAAATAAATTAAATTTAAGATTTATAACTAATACTATC
This sequence comes from Deltaproteobacteria bacterium TMED58, assembly GCA_002167555.2. Lineage (GTDB taxonomy): Bacteria > Desulfobacterota_D > UBA1144 > UBA1144 > UBA1144 > TMED58. The sequence goes on along the minus strand of NHDL02000006.1, from coordinate 127,389 downwards.
TGTAGTTACAACAACACAAATTTGAAAAGTTACAACATGAGGTGTTTGTATTACTAAANTAGACACTAAATGNTTTAACCATAACAAACTCCAAAAAATTATTTGCAACTCAAAGAGGAAAGACAACTAAGTCTTTTCTCCGTTTAGCAGTTAATTTAAAGTCGCTGCAATTAGAGTTAAATCACGACTTAAATGAATTNTATTACTTTTTATAGATAAAAGCAATAATTATTTCTAAAAGTGTAAAAAAATTTGTATTATGAGAATTTTTACTTATTATTTTTGAGTAATTATGGAAAAGCTCCTTAATGCGATTAAAAATGACCCTTTTTTTTCAAGAAACTATATTTTAATCCTTGATATTTTACTTGTTCTTTGGGTTTGTTACGTTTTGCTACCATTGCTAAGCATAGGATTTATTTCAGATGAAGCTTATAACTCTCAAATACTTGGAAAGAATATTAGCGAAGGCGTTACCCTTTGGGAGAGGCTTTATTCCGAAATTCATGGATGGTTAATTGGTGCGGGAAGATTTTGGCCTTTTAACTGGTTTTATAAATATGGATTATATACTTTGCAACCAAGTGCTTTCACTGTAAAGATAATAACTTTATTTATTGTAGTCTTTAATGTCTTACTTTATTCAAAAATAATTCATTTTATTACTAAGGATAGAAATCTTTCATATCTTTGTGCTTTTATCGTTCCCATATTCTTTCAATTTAGGTTGTGGCATGACCCAATTATGGCTTTTACTTTTATGATACCTCTTATTTCATTATTCATGTTCTCTACTTCATACTTATTAATTAAGTATCTAGAAAAAAATAGTTCAAAAGTACTTACTATTTTTTCATTGCTATACTTACTATCTTTATGGACTTATGAATTAACCTATATATTCATAAGCTTTTACATATTGATTATTTTATTTGCTTCACAAAGAAATGGATGGTGGAAGCCTATTTTATTGATTGTCACTATGACTTCTATCCATATATTTATTACAATTTTTTTTAGAGATTATAGTTTAAATTTATATCCCGGAGCTACTATAAATTTTGATTTAAAAGTTGTTTTCTCTTCTCTATTAGTTCAAGTTGCTTCTGCTTTACCTTTATCATGGAAGATAGCTAATGCGCCTGCGCATGAATCTCTAACAAAGATTACCTATTCAGGTTTAATTATTTTCTCGATTTTTTCACTTTTTTTTACGGCTCAGTTGAATAAGGTAAAAGGTAGCCTTAGCGGTTCTTCGGTTTCAGTTAAGTTATTTATTTTTTCTTTAGCGCTATTATTCGTTCCAGCCGTACCAATAGTTTTAACTGGACATCAGCACGAACTAATTGATATGGGTTTTGGATATGGATATATTGTGGTATTTATTCAATATTTTGGATCATCTGCATTATTCTTGTATCTAATTTATTATATAAAGAATAGATATTTATTTAAGAACCATCAGCAAAGGGCTTTTCTCTTGGTCTTTCTTATTATCTTATCTATTGGTTATCTGACTAGGCAAGAGAATTCATTTGTAGCTCATGAAGTCAACAAAGCATATAAATATCCTAGAGACTTACTTAGAAAGTCTTTAAAAAGTGGAATTTTAGATGATATTTCAAGTGATTCTTTAATTCTTAGGAATGAAAGATATCCTTCAGATCATCCATGGTTCTATAATATGAAAATGGGAAGGAAGATGAATGTATGTGGAATTAACTTATCACAAGAATTCCCTAAATGTTTTACTGCTATGGAAGATGGAGGAGATATTTATGGATTAGCTTACTTTATGGGAAAAGACTATAAAACAGGCTCAGTTTTTGTTGCTAAATTAAAAAAAGTATTGGTAGTAGAGGGCGTTCCAATTTCTATGAGATTTAATAATTATAAGATTTATGATTCCGTGACAAATAAACTATCATCAATTAAAACATCTAAAACTTATGATTTATTAAAGATTGCCAACACAGAGGTCGGAGCTACAACTTTAGACTATAATCTTAGAGATTTTGAGGTCGACAAGATTTCATTTGGCTTTAAATCATTTTACTCGAGGGAAGGTGGTAAGCGAGGATATCTACGATGGTCTGCAGGTAACTCTATTATGGTAATAGAAAATTCTACCGACAAGCCAATTAAGAAAGTTTTATCCTTAACTCTTATAAGGCCAAATTCAAAGTTCCAACATGCTTCAGTTTCAATTACTCATTCTACTGCAAAAAGTAAAGGATTTTTAGAAATGAGCCGCTATTTTGTTTTAGGACAAAAAGAGGTTGAAATAATATTAAATCTAAGACCTGGGATTAATTACCTAAATTTCGTTAGTGATTCTCATCATATTGATAATGGAGATCCAAGGAATATTGTTTTTGGTATTGGAAATTATCGCTTTAATGATTTTGTTGAATAATTTAATTATATTTGTATTTTGAATAAATATTTTAATTCTTGATTCATATTGTATTATGTATTTATGTCCCATAAATTATCGAAATCGGCTCAAAATTTAACTGGGCAGCCAATGTTTCGAATGCTTTCAAAAATTCAAGAAATTGAAAAAAAGGGAAAGAAGATTTTACATTTTGAATTAGGAGATCCTGATTTTCCTACCCCCTCAAATATAAGTGAAGCAGCAATAAAAAGTATTCGTGATGGAAAAACCCATTATGCGAATTCGATGGGTATATCGGAACTAAGGGAGGCTGTTCAGAAGACTACCGAAATATCAAGAGGTTTTAAGCCTGATTTTAGTCAGGTTTTAGTTACTCCAGGTGCGAATTATATAATATATTTAGCGATTTCTACTTTGGTTAACCCTGGAGAAGAAGTCATTATTCCCGATCCAGGATTTCCTACATACACTTCAGCTGCAAATTTCATCGGAGCCAAGCCAGTTTATGTCCCTTTGTATGAAAAAAATAACTTTCAATTGTCACCAGATGATTTGGAAAAAAAAATAACAGATAAAACAAAATTAATAATAATAAATTCTCCAGCTAACCCAACAGGATCTGTAATGACCAAAGATGAAATTTTCCAAGTTGCACAAATTGCAAAGAAATATAATGTCTATTTACTGACAGATGAAGTTTATTCAAGATTGATATTTGATTCAGATAAAGGTTTTTTCAGTCCTGCCAGTTTAGATAAATGTAAAGACAGAACAATTATTATAAATGGATTAAGTAAAGCTTTTGCTATGACTGGATGGAGAATCGGCGTGGCTATTGGTCCTGAAGAAATAATTTCTAAAATGGGTTTAATAGTTGAAACAATTTCATCTTGTACCCCACCTTTTTGTCAGTATGCAGGTCTAGAAGCTGTAGTTGGTGATCAGTCAGCTTTAAAAAAAATGAAGAAAGAGTATGAGGAAAGGAAAAAGATTTTGGTTGAGGGATTAAATGAGGTTGAGGGTATTAGTTGCGTTAATCCTGGAGGAGCAATGTACGTATTTCCAAATATTACTAAAACTGGAATGGATAGTGATACTTTTTCTGAATATGTTTTAGATAAAATCGGTGTTGGAGTCCTACCGGGCAATAACTTTGGAGAAAATGGAGAAGGCTATATCAGAATGTGCTATGCTACATCACAAGAGGACATTCTTCTTGCATTAAGTAGATTAAAAAATTTATTTGGATAGATNATGAAAAAAATTCGTGTTGCCGATGTTATAGTTGATTTNTTAGTTACAAAAAAAGTAGATACAATTTTTGGTCTNATGGGTGGNGGTGCAATGTTNCTTAATGATGCACTNGCNNTAAGGTCNGATAAGATTAAAACAATNTTTAATCATCATGAACAAGCAAGTTCNATGGCAGCNGTAGGNTATTCNAANATGAAAAATGGAATAGGGGCTGCAATGTTCACNACTGGATGTGGGTCAACAAATGCTGTGACTGGTGTTTTAGATGCATGGCAAGACAATCTTCCCTGTATTTTTATTTCTGGTCAGGTAAAGAGAAAAGAGACCTCAAGAAATATAAGACCAAAGACTCATCTNAGAAATTTTGGAGTNCAAGAGGCTGATATTATTTCAATNGTTGAGAATATTACGAAGTANTCGAAGATGATTAATGAACCAAATGATATATATAAAGAGCTAGAAAAAGCNTATNNTATNGCTGTNTCGGGTTGTCCTGGACCTGTATGGTTAGATATTCCATTAGATGTTCAAGCAGCGCCNGTTNCTNAGAAGAGGTGGTCTNGTNTTTCTAAAGNTAATTCGCCNTACAAAAGNAAACTNAGTAAAGATATAAAAAAAATTACTAATTTATTAAAAAAATCTGAAAGACCAATCTTAGTTATTGGAAATGGATTAAGATTAGCAAAAGTAGAAAAGGAATTCTCTGATTTGGTAAAGAATTGGAAGATACCAGTTGTTTCATCATACCTAGCAATAGATGTTTTTCCTAATTCCCATAACTATCACATTGGTACCCTTGGTACGAAAGGAAATAGAGCAGCTAATTTTGCTATCCAAAACTCCGATTTAGTAATTGGTTTTGGCTGTAGAATGAGTGTTCCTTTGACTGGCTTTGAATATCATACTTTCGCTAGAGAAGCAAAAATATGCATTATTGATATCAATAAATCTGAACATAAGAAGGATACTATCAGAATTGATTCATTTATTAATCAAGATCTTTCANTGCTAGTTCCAANGTTGCCTAGAATAGATAATCAATCTAAATGGAAAAAATGGCTTAAAAAAACTATGGAGTGGAAAAANAATTGGCCCGTTTGTAATGATTATCAAAGAGATGATTCTAACGGTATAAACCTATATCATTTTTACGAAATTTTTAACAAACATAACGACATAAGCTCAGTTGTAGTTGCGGACGCAGGCTCAGCTGGATATGCTTCTGCTCAATCTGTAAAAATAAGAAAAAATCAAAGGTTTGTTATGCCGGGTGGCCAGATGGAGATGGGATTCACCTTGCCTTGCTCAATAGGAGTTGCATTTGCTGATCCTAAAAAAACAGTTTTTGCGATTACAGGTGACGGTTCTTTCCAGTTGAATATTCAAGAACTTCAGACTTTATCTCATTTTAAGCCTAACATTAAGTTAATAATCTGGAACAATAGTGGATATTTATCAATNAAGTCAACGCAAAATAGATTTTTTAATGGGAGAAAAATAGGTGCAGGACCTGAAAGTGGACTTACATTTCCAGATACTAAAGATATAGCAAAAGCATACAAGCTTCCATTTAAGAAGGTATCCAAGGCTGCTAAGTTGGGAGACTCAATCGAATGGCTAAAAAGTTTTCATGGACCAGCAATACTAGAAGTTATATGCCCACCTGAGCAAGAAATAATACCTACAGCCTCATCCAAGACCCTTGATGATGGAAGCATGGTCTCCACCCCCTTAGAAGATATGTACCCCTTTCTAGATAAAGAAGAATTTGATTCAAATATGATAGTAAAACCAATTAGTTAGAATTTAGAAGTTTATTCTTTCTCTCTCAACTACTAATGGCATATTTTGGTTTCTTGTTTGATTTACAAGAAGGTATTCTCCAATTAGACCTATAAATAAAAGTTGCATTGATGAAAAGAGTAATATTGATAATGCTATTAGAGAGAATTCATAATTAAAAAAGAATGAATCAAAAAATTCACTTATAAGGCCAATTGTAATAAAGAAAATTGAAAGCAAAGTTGATATCAGTCCAATTAAGCTTATAAGCTTAAATGGTAGAATCGACGTTGATACTATGCCCTCAACTGCTATAGTGTAAAGCGAGAAAAAGTTATTAGTGCTTTTTCCAGACTCACGATTTGGCGCATCATAGTAATATTTTTTATTATCAAAGTTTAATTCTAAAAGCTGACCTCTGATGTAAGGCTTTCTATCATTTGTTTCTATAAGTACTCTTTGAACTTCTTTGTCATAAATTCCAAATCCATGGAAATTAGGTATTTGTTCATAATCAGAAAAGAAGTTTATAAATTTGTAGAATATCTTTTTATAAAGTGTAAATCCTTGCTTAGTGTTATTTGGAATAGCGAATATCATTTTTGTACCACTTTTCCATTCTTTTACCAAATCAGGAATTACCTCAGGAGGGTCTTGAAAATCACAAACCATTTGCATTATACAGTCGCCGCTAGCCTGAAGCAGACCATAATAAGGTGATATTAGTTGCCCATAATTTTTTGCATTAATAATTAGCTTAATATCCTTATCAGTCTTACATAAATCTCTTATTTTTTCATGGGTTTTATCAGTCGAGCCATTATCTATAAAAATTATTTCATAATTATCGTTAACAAGTTGACTCTTAAATATACTCCTGATTCTATCAGCAATCTTAACTACATTTTCTTCTTCGTTAAAGCAGGGGATTACTATTGAAATTAAGCTCATAAAAAAACATTATATCTTATTAGAGATTCATTAAAAATAATTTTTTCTGATTAGAAATTAAGTGGATTCGATGAATTCATCAATTGTGGCATGGAGTCTATCAAACATTTCGTCAGTCATACCGTGGTGAAGAGGAAGTAGAAAAGCTCTTTCCATTACTGAGTCGGCATTTCTATACCCTTTNGAATTAGTTTTAAAGTTTGCNGANTTCATCATTGGCTGTCTCATGATATTACCGGTAAAAACAACCCTTGTTTGAATCTCTCTATTTTCAAGATAGATTTGTATATCTCTTCTAGTAAATTTACTATTTTTTTTTATAAGGATTGGAAAGGCTAGCCAAGCAGTATTTGAATTGCTTTTTTCAACAGGATTTTCAAAAAAAGATGGGTACTTTTTAAAGTAATCACATTGCCTTTTAAAATTTTTTTGCCTAATTTGGATATTATTTTTTAATTTTTCTAATTGAGCTAACCCAAAGGCGGCACCAATTTCACTACCTTCTAAATTGTATCCAGCCATTTGAAATACAAATTTTGCGTCGTATTCAATTCCATCTAAATCTATATTAAACCTGTTTTCAATTGCCTCACTTTTTTCATCAAATAGCGACGAACTTCTTCCCCAAGANCTNAGTAGNTTTGCATTTTCTAATACCTTTTTATCATTAAGAGCTAAAGCCCCACCATTACCAGCACAATTTATTATATGAGATCCATAGAAGCTTGTAATAGATAGGTCAGAAAAATAACCTGAGCTTTTATCATCAATAGTAGCACCCAAAGTATCTGCCGAATCTTCAATAACAATAAGGTTATATTTGTCAGCAATTNCTCTTATTTTTTCCCAATCACATATATTGCCCATTAAATTTGGTGCAATTATAGCAACAGTATTTGAGTTTATTGATTCTTCTATCTGATTTACATCAATACAATAGGATAAGGGCTCTACGTCAACAAAGGATGGAATTAGGTTGTTTTTCAATAGGCATCCAACTGTTGTTCCAAAAGTTAAGGCTGGTGTAATAACTTCGCTNCCACTAGGGAACNCTAAAGATTCAATTGCTATAAATAGTGCAGACGANCCAGAATTTACATATAAACAGTCTTTTTTGTCAAATAGTTTTGCAATTTTAGATTCAAATTGCCTTGCATAGTTCCCCATCTGGGTCGATTCTTTGAGGCATTTAACTACGGCATCTATTTCTTCTTGTCCGTAAACTGTTTTTGCGTATGATATTTTTTCCATTTATNTGTATCTTTANAAACTAATATTTAAAAAAAGAAGTCNAATTAATATCTTTATGTTATATAGAAGTAGAATTAATGTCAAAGCCAAAAGTAAATATAAATTATGATCAATGACATCTTTTTTTTAAAAAAATTTACTATATAATCCTAATATAATGTCAAGATTGTTTGCTAAATCATTAATGGAAGATGTAGTTAAGATTATTCATGATTCTAATACATCACATCTTGGAGGATGCCTTTCATGCATAGACATTGTTGATGTTCTTTTTTCCGAAATTATTAAGATAAATAATAAGGAGCCTAAGTCTATTAATAGAGATAGGTTTATATTAAGTAAAGGACATGTTGCTGCAATAATATACTCAGCNCTTTCANTAAAAGGATTTTTTCCNAGGAAGTGGCTCGATTCTTTTTTTGCAGATGGAACAAAATTNCCTGGACATATTGACCATAAAGTTCCAGGTGTCGAATATTCTTCTGGNTCTCTTGGNCATGGCNTATCNGTAGGNGTAGGAATGGCNATATCACTTAAGAATAATAAAATAAAATCTAAAGTTTATACATTATGTAGTGATGGTGAAATGAACTCTGGAAGTACATTNGAAGCAATTATGTTTGCTGNNCATCATAATATAAATAATCTGATATGNATCGTAGATAAAAATCAGTATCAAGCGTTNGGTAGAACANAAGATGTGATAAATTTAGACCCGCTTGCAAAAAAGTGGGAATCTTTTGGATGGGATGTATACGATATTGATGGACACAATANAAAGGAGATAAAACAAGCATTTGTTAGTGCCAAGAAGAGTTCNATTAAACCTTCAGTTCTAATTTGTAATACNATTAAAGGTAAAGGTATGAAGGACTTTGAGGGGAAACTNATGTCGCATTATANGCCACCCAATNATGATCAACTTCGAGAATTTTTGGAAAATTTANAGCTTAGAAAATGACATTTGTTATCANAATATAGATGNTATAATCGTATCCTNATGTCAAAATTGTTTGCAAAGAAATTATTNGAAGANGTNGTTACTATGACAAGTAATGCTGGNACTTCTCATGTTGGCGGTTGTCTTTCATGCCTTGATATTATAAGCGTTCTNTTTTCTCAAATCATTAATNTNGATAAAAACAACNTNNAATTTAAAGGTAGAGATAGATTNATATTAAGTAAGGGCCATACAGCNGCTATAGTGTATTCTGCATTAGCAAATCTAGGTTTTTATCCAAAGAAATGGTTGAGTNCTTTTATCCAGGATGGANCCNAATTGCCAGGACANATTGATCATAAAGTTCCAGGAGTTGAGTTTTCCACTGGGTCNTTAGGACATGGCCTTTCNGTTGGCTTGGGAATGGCCATATCAATGAAAAAAAATAAAATAAAATCTAAATCTTATGTACTTTTAAGTGACGGAGAAATGAATACTGGAAGCACTTGGGAGTCAATTATGTTTGCAGNCCATCATAAAGTNGATAACTTAATTGCAATAGTTGANAAAAATAAAATNCANAGTTTTGGTGAAACTAAAGACATTATTAACTTNGATCCNCTTCATGAAAAGTGGGAATCTTATGGNTGGAATACTTATGATATAGATGGACATAATCATTCAGANATAAAAAAGGCTTTTATAAAAGCTAAGAAATNTATCGGAAAACCATCTGTTATAATATGCAATACTATTAAAGGTAAAGGNATTAAAGATTTTGAAGGTAAGTTGATATCNCATTANAGGCCTCCTAGNNAAGAGCAATTAAATGATATTTTAAGNAAGAGTTAANTATGAGAAATAGATTNGTAGAAAATTTAATNAANTACTGNGAAAANAAGAAGAATGTCTATCTACTNACTGGGGATTTNGGATTTTCTGTCCTTGAGCCTTTTATTGAGAAGAACCCNAAAAANTTTTTTAATATGGGAGTTGCTGAACAAAATATGATGGGNGTCGCNTCAGGACTAGCACTNGAAGGAAATAAAGTTTTTACATACTCAATATCAAATTTTGCAACTTCGAGATGTCATGAACAGATTAGAAATGACATTTGTTANCATAATTTAGATGTTACAGTCGTTGCAGTTGGAGGAGGTCTCCCTTATGGTACCCATGGATACACTCATCATGGAATCGAGGATATAACAATAATTAGATGCTTGCCCAATATGACAGTTTACGTACCTGCAGACAGATTTGAGCTAGAATTTTGTTTCAATAAGATTATTAAAAATAAAAGCCCAAAATATCTAAGGCTTGCCAAGGGTGGAGAGCCAGATTTATATAATAAGAAAATTGCTACAAAAGGTAATATAATTGAACATCAAAAGTTATCGGAAATAAATATTTTATCATGCGGGTCAATATTGGGTGAAGCTATAGAATGCTCTAATCATTTTAGAAATAAGGGAATAAAAGTTGGTCTTTTCTCATGTCCCGTTGTATCACCAGAATCTATTCCAGAGCTAAAAAAACTTTTATCTAAAGGTAAGACTTTTATAACTGTAGAAGAACACAAGAAGCTGGGTGGTTTTGGTAGCTTTGTATCCGAAGTATCAGTAGCTCTTAAAAAGCCTGCTAGGATTATTTCTTGTGGTGTATTATCTGAAGGATATAATTTGGTTGGGAGTCAAAAATACTTAAGATCACTTCATGGAATAGATGGAGCCGGACTTATTAAAGTTGTAAATAATTTATTAAAAAAATAAGCTTATTTAATTAAAAATTTTGTTTTATCAATGACCTGAGGATTCTCACTATAATAGTTAAATATTTCTTTTGCCCCTTCTTCTATTGGAGTAAATTTTATTTCCGGAAATAATTTCATCAACTTGCTATTATCACCGCTATAAGACGTTGAAATTCCTGATTTATTTACAATGATTTCTTTTTTATTCCCTAATAGGTTAACTATCTCTGCAATCTTAATTAATTCTAAATCCTCATTATTGCAAACATTATAATCTCCAGGCTCAGGATTATGAATAATAAATTTTTCAACTATTTGAACTAAGTCCTCAACATATAGAAAGCCAAATATTGCATTTTGATTTACAACTATATTCTCATTTAGAAAGGCTTTTGCACATATATATGGAATAAATCTAAATCTCCAATCATCTTTTGTTCCATACATCCCAAATAATCTAAGATTATAAATATTTTTAGATAATCGAGTATGAATATTCATAAAATACTTAGATAAACCATATTGATCAGCAGGATAGTGATTACCAAAATAGCTTTCTTTCATTTTAGATTTCCAATTTTCTCTTCCAAATTCAGCACCGGAGCCAAAGTAAATCATCTTGCCAAATAAATTTTTATTTATTGCAATATTAAAGAACATTTTTAGATTATTAACTAACTGGATACTTGGCTCTTTTGATTCTTTAAGTAATGGATGGACTAAATGATTTGCTGAATGGATTACTATATCGAAAGAGTTTTTATTTAAATAATCTTTTACATCTGATGCATTTAACAAGTTTAATTGTTGGGACGTTGGTGATATAACTTTATACTTTGTTGATAACGATTCACTTATTGTTGATCCTATAAAGGCACTTCCACCGGTAACCAATATTTTCATTGTTTCCATTATAACACATAGCAATTAGTAATATAAAAATATATATTGATATCATTTACATATATTATATTCTAAATCTAAGTTGACTTATAAACTATGAGAAAGTTCGTCGTAATCTTTATATGCTCTTTATTTTTGTCCTACTTGGTTATAAAAGTTGATAGAATTTTTAAGCCTACCATTGCATTCAAATACTATTTTACTGATGATTTAAGAAATGATAAAGAACTAATGAGCCTTCTTACAAAAGAAGGTGTTTTGGCAACAAAGAATAAATCTTATACAGAAGTCAGAGCTTTGAAATATATTTCTAATTTTTTTTCTAATACCTCATCTTTAATAGATGAGAAAGACTTTCAAATTGTAATCGATTTGCCGAAAGAGTCAGAGCTTTCCTTTTATGTTATCAATGATGATGTAGGATTGGATGCAGCTAAATTAATTGAAGATAATGAGGTTAGAAAGCATTTGAATCCTTCTAGAGTTTTTGGCTTCAGTAGGAAAAGCATTAATATTTTTACAGAATTACTCCAAAATGAGGTTACTTTTTTACACAAAAGGTCACAAGAGCTCTATTCGGCAATTAAAAATATTAGACCTCTACTTTCGCCTTTTGTTTTATCACCTTATTTGTATTCATCAGGTTTAGCAAAAAAAGCCAGATATTATAATGAAAGGTGTCATTTGCAAGATATACAATATGATCCCACAGATATTTATAGTTCTTTTCTGTATCAAACTGACTATAAAGATTATGAGCAGAACAAATCTTCTTTTAGCATAGAATCTGGATGGGTTGACCCTAACATTAAAGGCTCAAGAGAATTTATCAATGAAATCATAGAGAGATGTACCTTCTTTGAAGTTGAGTCGAAAGATAAGCTTGAAAGGTCAAATAAGTTAACAAAAATTTTAGGATTTCGAGTTTCAGAATTCAGACTTTACTTCAAACCCGCTGAGACTAAATACCTTACTAATATTCTTTTTGCACCAGCATCTAATAATGAAATTGCAGGGATAGTGAGATCTAATACCAAATTNGCTGAGGTTGTTAGCTTCTATATTAATTATATAAAAAAGAATGAAAAATATTTAGTCATAAGAAGTGGTTTCATAGATTTAGTTGGTAAATGTGACAATTTTATTGACGAACTTAATGAGCAATACCCTGTTAAAACCCTAGACCTAAACCTAAATAGTGTGTATCAATTCCCCATTGGGAATGAAACAATAAACATTAAACTAACCCAGAGTGATATACCTAGCAACTGCCGAATTAATTTTTATTCTTTATGAAGAATCTCATTTTTAACTTTTATACTATATATGAAAAGGTAGAGTGAGAAAATTATTATGAATGTAAAATGGTAAGGTTCCCATCTATTATAAATAAATAGAGGGTAGATAATTAGAATCACTACCATTAAATGAATTCTTTCTTGTATAAGATAAATATTATCAGAAATCTTAGATTTTATACTAGATAATTTACTATTAAATGTAAGATAAAAATAAAAGGGCAGATAGCTTATGATTGGTATAACAAAAAGTGCGTCGTAAACTTTTATTCTTGGAAAGAAAAGCATCGTTGCNAAGGAAATCATTATAGTTTTTTCTAGANTAGTAATTTTAAAATTTTTTGTTAAAAAATAAATCATAAAAATATGAATAATGCATGCNNCTGATCCGANAAAGGTCAGGATTGAGAGGTTTNCATAATGAATTCTGAAAAAATCCATAAATTCTTTAGTAATGCTTATAAAACCAAATCCCAAATCTATGGAGTTTGTTAGATAAGAAGTATTGTTTATNAAGCCATTAAAATTTATAGGATCAATTATATATAGCAAACCATAGAGACCAATGACACNAGTCAATATATAGGTTAATTTAATTATAAATTTCTTTATGNTTCTCTCTTTTAGAAGAATAGCTGCAGTGAAGCAAATATATATAGGCTTTAATAAAGCAGCGATTAGAATAAAATATAGAAATCTATTATTTTTTTCTTCAACATAATCAATNAGGAAAATTAGTCCAATTAGGGCAATTGGAAGACCCATATTACCTGAATAAATCGCAACAGTTATTGCTCCATCAAAGGTATTAAGAATAAAGAAAAGATAAATTAAAATAGTGGGTATTACATATTTTTTAAAATCAAACTTTTTAATAAGTTTNACAAATAAGGTAATAAGNAAGAAGAAGTTTATACTATTAATTATAAAGAGCCATTGAAAGTTTGTTAGCTTAGCAAAAGGTAAATATAAATATATTACTGAGGCTGGCATATTGAAATAAAAGTTCCAGTTATCCGGCAAGCAATCTCTCAGTACTATNTAATCGTAAGGATCCATGCCATTTAAAAATAAACTAACTCCACACATNTAAACATATGAGTCCCATGAAAGAATATGCGCAGTTATAAAAGANGAATTTGATATTTGGTTAGAAATTAATGAATAAATCATATATCCAAAAATAAAAAATAANAAATTATTCATTAAATCANCTGAGGTTAAGTTGAACACAGANGATATTTTCTTATATAAACTATAAGCTTTGTCTTTTAAAAATTGCCTTCTTTGATCTACTTTATTCATTTTAATATTCATATCATATATTATAATTTAATTTTTTATATATACATTGTCTCTTATCCTAGAAGATATAATAAAAACTATTAAAATTATTGGATAAATAAAATAATTATCACCTTTTATATTATAAAATCCTANAATTATAATATTAAAAAAGAAAATGACATAATTTGATTTTATGTAAATCCTTGAATTAGCAATNCAACTAATGAAGTATTGACTATTTACTAGGTATAAAAGAGGAACTGAGCATAATATTGTGTCATATTGCTTTAATCTAGGAATAACCAAATATGTGGCTAATAATCCGATTGATATTTTAAGCTTAATGTCATCGCTTATATTTTTTGATAATTTGACTAATCTAATACAATAAATTCTATAAATTACTAAGATTAAGAATATTAAATATATTAAGTAATCTATTATGAAGTTTTTGGAATTCAAAAGACCTAAATCTACTATCCATTCATGTTTACCTGATTTAAATGCATCACCGAATTGAAATACATTACTTTTAATGAAGTTGATGTATTGAATAGAACCAGTTCCCATATCACCGATATAAGGGAGAATTGCAATATTAAGTGATAGCAGCTCGAATTCTTCAGGGTAAATATATTTATTTATAAATAAAAAGCAGAATGGGGTAAGAACTAAAAGTGAAAATAATTTGAAGTTAATTTTGCTTATTACTGCTAATCCAACAAATAGATATAAAATCATATGAATCTTAAACAAGCTAGGAAGCATAATTAGAATTAATCCTATATTTATTTTTCTTTCTTTATNCGATGNAATCATTAAGATGCCTAGTGCAGTAAAAATATAAAGNAAGTTAGATATGTTCCCAGATAAATATCCGTATAAAGGTATTCCGCTTAAACAGAAAAGTGATAACAATAAAGTCATTAGATAGCTATTTTGATTATAGATTTTTTTTATAATAAATATTATTAGAATTATTGAAATTGTTATTAGGCAAATCCAGAAAAATTTAAAAAAAGTAGGACTAAAGATATCCCAATTAAAAAGTCTTAAATAAATAGGTAGATATACAAACTTGAAGTCAATTAGTTCTTTAGAGCACCCTATTAAAGATTCATACCCGTTTCCAGTTTTATTAAATGTGATAGGACCACAATAATAAACCATTGAATCCCAAAAAAATTCTTTCGAATTAGAAATGTTGTTATAGATTCTAAAGTAGATAGTTCCAAGTATAGATAATGCTAGAATTATTTTTAAATAAATTGTCCTTCCCATTTATATATCGATTCCTTGTAGTATTATATCTTATAGATTTATTATGAAATGTGTAATATTAGCAGGCGGTAAAGGTACTAGGTTGAGTGAGGAAACTCAAGAAATTCCTAAGCCTATGATTGAAATTGGTAATAGNCCAATTATATGGCATATAATGAAGCATTATTCTTCATTTGGCATTGATGAATTCATAATTTGTACTGGATATAAGTCAAATTATATAAAGAACTATTTCGTAAACTATAAGCTTAATAATTCAGTTATTCATATTGATATAAATAATGACACTGTAAAAGTCGATTCAGATGTAAAAGAAAACTGGAAGATATCAATCATAGATACTGGACTTGAAACTAATACTGCTGGAAGAATAAAGAAGATTGGTAAATATATAACTGATGATAATTTCTTATTAACATATGGTGATGGNGTAGGAAATGTTGATATAAAAAAAACTATGCAGTTTCATAAGAAACATAAAAAGTTAGTAACTATGACAGCTGCTATACCAGAAGGCAGGTTTGGTTCTATTACATTTAAAGGTAATAGAATATCAACCATTAAGGAAAAGCAAGATAATTCAGATAAATTTGTCAACGCAGGCTTTTTTGTTGTCAATAAAGAAGCATTAAAATATATAAAAAATTCTAATGAGCAGTGGGAAAAAGCACCATTAAGAAAAATAGCAGCTTCTGGAAACTTAATGGGGTTTAAACATTTGGGCTTTTGGCATCCTATGGACACTATTAGAGACAAGGTTTATCTGGAAGAACTCTCTAAGCTTAAAAATCCACCCTGGAAAACTTGGTAATTATGAATTTAAATAATTTTTATGCCGGTAAGAAAATTCTTGTTACAGGCCACACTGGTTTCAAAGGTGCCTGGCTTTCTTTAGTGCTTAATGAATTCGGAGCTAGGGTATATGGAATATCACTTAAACCCGAAGATGTTCGTGGAAATTTTTATAATATTGTGCGTTTAAATAAAAAAATCAAATCTTATTATGTTGATTTATCTGAATATAAAAAATTATATAAAACCATAAATAAAATTAAGCCAGAAATTATATTCCATCTTGCTGCCCAGCCATATGTTATAAGATCTTATAAGGACCCAATTCAAACTATTCATTCAAATATAGTTGGCGTTTCTAATTTATTAGATATTTGCAGGAAAACAAAGAGCGTTAAGTTGTTTTTAAATATAACTACAGACAAATGTTACGAAAATGATGACAGTAAAAAATCCTTCGTAGAATCTGACAGATTGGGCGGAAAGGATATATACTCAGCAAGTAAGGCTTGCTCTGAAATTTTAACTAATTCTTTTTTTGAAAGTTTTTTAAAAGAGAAAATTAAAATAGGGACNTCCAGAGCTGGAAATGTAATTGGCGGTGGGGATTTTGGTGAAGATAGACTGATACCAGATATATTCGAATCAATTATGAAAAATAAAAATCTTACAATTAGGAATCCAAACTCTGTTAGACCTTGGCAGTATATCCTAGATGTANTAAATGGGTATTTATTTCAAGCCTTNTATTTAAGTAAAGACAAAAGTAATACATTATCTTCTTTTAATTTTGCTCCTGTACAGAAAGATATTGTGAATGTAAAAGAAATTGCTGATTACATAGCAAATTANTTTAATTTTAAACGTGTACGATTTTTAAAGCAAAATAAGGGGTTTGCAGAGTCTAAAAATCTGCTTTTAAATTCTAAAAAAGCAAATAAAAATCTTGGTTGGAGAAATAAATATAAAACTATGGGGGCTATAGATGAGACCATTAAATGGAATGAAGCCTACTATTCTAATCCAAAAGAAATAGAGAAATTTTCAGTTAATTTAATTAAAGATTTTTTCAAGCTAAAATGAAAAACAAAAGAATATTATTTACTAGTATTGATGGATTTATAGGTTCGCATATTTTATCAAGNTTTAAAGGAAAAAATAATTTTTTTTTAACAGATAAAATTGATAGAGTTAATAATAAAGAACGTATATTCCATTTTAGAGATTTTGAAAATATTATCAGGACAAAAAATATTAATATAGTTTTTAACAACAGGGGGATTCTCTTAGGAAGCCCAAGTAAACTTGATAGAATTAATAATATTGATTCAAGGAAAATCTTTAATATTACAACTAAATACAATATTGATTATTTTATAAATTTAGATACGAATAAAGCTTTAATTTCTCCAAGACTTCCTTCAGGTATTATTGGGCATGGAAAAGGAATGGATTATCACTTATCTAAGCAATCTTTCAGAGGATTCTTTATAAAAACAATATCTAGTTTTTTACGCATAAATGTATATTGCGATATTATCTATGGACCTAAGGATAAATTACATAAGTTTGTAAATAAAACGGTTTTTGAAATTTTGAATAATGATAAGAATATTAATCTATATAACCCTAATTTAAAAAGAAATTTTCTTTACATAGAAGACTTTATAAAATATACAAAAAAGTTACTAAATTCACTAGGTAGGATTGATAAAGATTATACAGAGTATTATTTTGCATCTAAGGAATTTAATTCACTAGAAGAACTTATTAATCTAATTAAAAAGATTTTAAAATCTAGGATTTATATAAAAATATATAAAGGTAATTTGTATAAGAAAACGAATGACATTCTTATGAAAGAATTTTATATCAAGAATAATCCAAAATGGATTAGGTTGAATCATACAATCAATCTTGAAACAGGACTAAAGAAAGTAATTAAAACTTTTTTGAGGGGTGANACAAAATGAGAATACTGATCACTGGTGGATGCGGTTTCTTAGGCTCAAATCTTGCTTTATATGGTATTAACAATGGATACGAGGTATTTGTATTAGATAATTTTTATAGAGAAGGGTCTAACGAGAATCTTAATTGGTTACGAAGCAAAGGTAATTTTAAATTTTATGAGGTTGATATCGTAGATAATGTGAAGCTAAGCAAAGTCTTTAAGGAAGTTAAACCAAATATCGTCTTTCATTTGGCTGGTCAGACTGCAATGACAACATCACTTAATAATCCACTAAAAGATTTCCAAATTAATACTATTGGTTCATTGAATGTGCTGGAATCTATTAGAGAAATAGATAATAATTGTAAATCCATATATGCTTCCTCTAATAAGATATATGGTGATTTAAATTATATTAATATAATTGAAGAGAATACTAGATATAAAGCACCAGATTACGAATCAGGTTTTCCTGAATCTATGAAAATCGATTTTTCTACTCCATATGGCTGCTCAAAAGGATCAGCAGATTTATATTTTTTAGATTATTACAAATCCTATGGACTAGGGCTGTCAGTCTTTAGACATTCTACAATGTATGGTGGNAGGCAATTTGCGACTGTTGATCAAGGATGGATAGGATATTTTTGTGAGAAATTAACTAGACCTTTAAATGAGGAAATTGATATATATGGAGTAGGTAANCAGGTCAGAGACATCTTACATTGTGATGATATAGTTAAATTATATTATAGTTCAATAGAGAAATTTGATAAGATTGAAGGTGAAGCCTACAATATTGGAGGGGGACCTGCCAATAGCCTTTCTTTGTTAGAACTTTTTGCTATTTTAGAATCAAAAACTAGAAATAAAATGAAATACAAAATCAACCCGATGCGTGTTAGTGATCAGAAAGTTTATATATCTGACATAAGTAAAATTAAAGAAGCAATTAACTGGAAGCCAGAGATCAATATTGATTTAGGAATAGATATTATGTTGGATTGGGTCAAAGTAAAATGATTAAGCATTCAATCTTAATACCAAGTTATGATGAATTTGAAAACCTTAAGATTTTAGTNCCACAAATTATAGATACTATCAGCCCTAATATAGACTCATTTGAAATAATTTTGATTGATAGAGAAGAAAAGGATATAGATACTTACAATTTGGCAATGAAATATGATATTAGACATATACAAAGAGAAGGTGGGGATAGGTATGGAGATGCCGTCCGATCAGGTATAAGGAAAGCAAGAGGGCGGACAATAATTTTTATGGATGCAGATGGGTCTCATAATCCAAATGAAATCTTAAACCTATGTAAATTCTCTGATTCATTCGATCTAGTTGTTAGTTCAAGGTATTTGATTAAATCAAAAAGTGAAAATAGCTTTTTTAAAGANCTTGGTTCAAAATTTTTAAATAAGCTATGCAAGTCNCTTTTTAAGATANAGTGCACAGATTTTTCAAATAGTTTTAAAGCTTATAATGCTGATATATTGAAGAGAGTTAATTTATATTCAAAAGATATTGATATTATAGAAGAAATAATATTTAAAATGATAAAAATAAAAGGAGACTTATCTATACATGAATTCCCTGGGGATTTTCGAAAAAGGTTAAATTATGAATCTAGAAGAAAGCCTTTTNTATATCTCCTATCTTATATTGGAACTTTATTTAGGTTAAAATTTTTTAATAAATGATGAATTTTTTAAAAAAATTAGAACTTGATATAATTATTTTACAATTAGCCGTCTCNCTTTTATTCTTTCTGCTTTATTCTGGTTTTAATTATGAGATTTTATATTTTGAAAACTTTTCTTGGTTCTTAAAACCCTCGATTACTAACGATATAGAAACTTATTGGATTTCCTGGGAATTTTTTCGAAATACAGATATTTTNCAATTCCCANTATTTTTAAACCCCGNCTATGGAAANGGTTTCAATGTCAGCATCTACCATACAGATGCCATACCTATTGCAGCATTTACATTACGATTCTTTACTGATTTTCTCCCAGTAAATTTTCAATATTTAGGCTTATGGTCATTTATGTCATTTTTTCTAATGCTTTTCTTTTCATATAAATTACTAAATATTTTTATTTCCAATAAACTTATTTGTTTTATATCATCAACTTTTTTTTTAATTGCCCCACCTTTTATAGACAGGGTTTTTTTACAGCAGGCTGTTTNATCCCATTGGTTAGTAATCGCAAGTCTTTATTTTTATTATTCTAATCAATATAGCTATAAGATTTGGAATTTAATTTTAATAATCTCTATATTGATAAATGGTTACCTAGCCACAATTGTCTTTGCCGTCTTTATAGCTAGCACCTTCATTAATTATTATAAATCCAGTAAGTTGGTCTTCTTTAGAAAAGTATTTTTTACCTTATCTTTTATGATACTTGNCTCTTATTCCACTGGTTTATTTTCCATCGGTAAGGGTTTGAAAGAAGGTGGTTTTGAACTTTATGGCATGAGCTTATTGGGCTTTGTTAATCCTAGCTCACCTACAGGATTTTATTCTGTTCTAATTAATAAGCTACTATCATCTAATATATTATTTGTAAAAGAGGTCGAAGGATTTGCTTTNTTAGGAGCAGGTATTTTAATTTTAATTTTTATAGTATTAATTAATTTTAAAACTTCTACTAAAGCATTTAAGAGTTCCATACCCCACTTACCTTTAATAGTCTTATCATTTATTTTACTTATTTATTCTTTTTCGAATAATATTTTTTTCTTAGGTAATGTTGATTTTTTAGGAAGTCAGAGACTTTTTGTCTATACAGTACCTGAGATTTTAGAACCGCTTGTTAAAGTTTTTAGAGCCTCTGGTAGATTTAGCTGGCTATTATTCTACTTAATATATTTATTTACTTTTATTGGAATGTATCAATTAAAAAATAAAAAAAATATAGTTTTAATTTTAAGCTTAATATTACTTTTCCAAGTAGTCGATAATTATAAAATAATTAATATTTTTAAAAATGAACTTAAATCAGATAAAGTTTATACGACTGCTATTGCTAAAATGGGCCTTAAAGATCCAATTTGGAAAATTGTCGAAAAAGACTATAAGAAAATCAATATATATCCTATTAAGAATAAACCAAAGGACTATACCAGAATCGCTTTTTTTGCTTCTGAAAAAGGTTTATCTACAAACTTTGGCTATTTTTCTAGAATTAACCATACTATCGAAGAAAGACTAAATAATAAAATGATTAATGACTTTAATAAAGGTACTTTTAATGAAAAAATTGTATATATAATCCAAGATGATGTTAAGTGGGATCTTCTAAATGAGTTGTATTCAGAAGATAGCTTGGATTTCTTTATAAAAGAAGTAGATGGATATAGATTATTCATCCCAAACTTAANGAATTAAAATTTATAAATTATTATTTCTTTCAATACTACTAACAATGCTGAACATTAATTTTTTAAATTTATATTTATCTTGTCCAAAAATATTAATATCATTTGTTGCATCATTTGCTAGCTTATAGCATAATTTTAAAGCTTCTTTTCTCCCAATTTTACTTATCAAAGTTTGCTTACCTTTTTTCTTGTCTTTGCCAGGTGTTTTTCCAATTTCTTTAAATCCTTTATCGTTATCCGAAAAGTCATCCGCTATTTGGTAGATGATTCCAAAATTCCTTCCAAATATCTGAGCTTTTTTAGTACTTTTTTTATCACTCTGATTTAATATAAATGGTAGTGATGTTGATAGCTGAAACAATTTAGAAGTTTTTAATTCATAAGTAGATATAATTTTATTCACACTAGTATTTTTATTTTCATAGTAAAGATCATTAAATTGTCCATACATTAGTCCTTTATACCCTGTATATTCAATTATTAATTTTAATATTTTCTGCTTAACTTCTAAATTTTTACAGGTTTTATTATCTAAGATTAATTCGATAGCCATTCCATATAAAGAATTTCCAGCTAAAATTGCTGTAGATTCCTTAAACTTTTTATGAACAGTCAATTTCCCTCTTCTGTAATTATCATCGTCCATCGAGGGTAAGTCATCATGAATTAATGAATAGCAGTGGATGAATTCAATAGCTAGGGATAACTGTCTGTAAGATGCAGAAGGTATTTTTAAAATTTTGCTAAGCTCAATTATAAAAAAAGGTCTAAGCCTTTTTCCACCGTTTTTAACGCCATATTTTATAGCATTTTGTAAAGAGTTATTGTTTTCAATTTTCTTAAAATGGTTTGTTATCCATTTATCTACTAATATTTTNTTTTTCTTAAGATAGTTTGAATCCATAATTAATTTTTACCTAATTTTATATAATATTCTGGAGCTAAAATCATAAGTCCATCAATAACAGCTACTAGATCCCCATCTCTTCTATTATTTTTAGCATAATCCCAATCTGTTTTATTGTTAAAATAATATAAAGTATTACTTTCATAGTTACTATTTTTGATGATTAGTTTTAATTTAGCTACCTCTTCTATAACTTGTTGTTTNTTTACACGTGAGAAAGAACCAAAATTAACGGACATTTTATTTTTTGCTGCATATAAAGCCAAAATAAAATAATTATCTGGTCTATTTTTAGGGTAAATATAATTTATTTGTCTGTATATCCTTGAAAAATCATCCCATTCTTTGGATTTTAATGGAGTATTCCACTGCATTTCCCAATATTTGTATTCACTTTTATGTTGAGGTCCAGAATAAACTTTTTTATAGTGTATGTTAATATCTCCAGTTTTCATGATAAATAGATTTGATACTTTATTCAGATCTATTACATTCACAGTTAATGCAAGCAATATAATGATTCTCCATATTTTTTTATCATCAAAAGAATTTATAACAATAAAAATCAATATATAAATTAGGTAAAAAGGAATCCAAACCATTCTTCCTGATGCCCTAATGATTCCAAAAATTTTTTCAATAAATTTTGGCAAATCAATGTATATCAGATTTAAGTTACTTAAATGAATATTGTTTGATAGCGCTAAAATAAATAATAAAATAGATATTATTAATATGTATTTTAAACCTAGAATTTTATTAAGATTGATACTTTTTTTCTTATAAAAAGATATAAAAATTGTTGTAATAAGTAAAAAAATAATTCCTGAGCCCAGGAAGGCAAACCCTTCATGCTCACCTTCTACTGATTTTATATCGCTAAAAATATTAGACCAAAGGTCATTTGAATCAAAAAAAGTAGCTAAATTTGCTTTATAAATCCCAAAGCCAGACGTGCTAAGTTTTGTACCAGGTTCAATATATCCAATTATATACAAAGATAGAAAACTAAAACAAATAAATATTAGAGATAATTTAAAAACTTTTATCAGNTTAATTTCTTTAGCAGTTATTCTTTTAAAAAGGTCTGTTACAAAAACAATAAACATCATTACTGCTATATATGCACTAGTTAAATATGAAAAAAAGAAAATAATTATCCAATTCTTATACTTAAAATTTCTAGCGAAATATATATTTAAAGAGCCTAATATAAGCCAGTGAGCCATTAGTGAATAATGCCCCCATAGTCTCCATATGAATATTGGAGCAAGTAGAAAAAAAACTGAATATAAAATTATAATATAAGTATCATTAGAAAATTTACTTAGAAGCTTAATAGCAAAAAAACTTTGAAGAAANAAACATATAAGAATCCATATACCAAAGTATTGGGAGTTGACTGGAAGAATATTCTGAAATAACTTGAAAATAAATGCCATAATAGGAAGAGAATCATTTAAGGCNATAGTNGAGGAGAGATCCATTCCATAATTAAAATTTTTAAAGATAGGTATTTGAAAGATAGAGGATTCCTGATAGAACAACCAATTCAGCCAGTAGGTTTCAGAGTCCCCAGGCATCAGCCACCTGTTAAAATTAGGGTCCAATATCCTAATATCACAAAAATATAAAAAACATAAGATNGATAGAAACAAAGAGGCAACTACCTGATTAGAAACTAATCTTATATTGATATGATTTAACATAGATTTATAAATTATATTTGTCTTAACCTTGAAATCAAACTTTCGACTATTTATTAGGAATAATTAGCATATGATTTAATCCATTA
Organism: Deltaproteobacteria bacterium TMED58; assembly: GCA_002167555.2. Lineage (GTDB taxonomy): Bacteria > Desulfobacterota_D > UBA1144 > UBA1144 > UBA1144 > TMED58. Next base: position 103,441 of record NHDL02000006.1, on the reverse strand, counting down.
GAATCCTGAACAATAACCTTGGTACTTATTGATGCGACTTTTTTAGATAGTTCTTCGTATATTTTTTTATCGCTGAAATAGTAAATCGAGTCAGAATCTAAATCCATATTATTAAACTGATTCTTAATCTTCCTTATGTAATCTTCCTGAATATCCCAATTTCTTCTAGCAAAATATCCAAAATTAGTTTTTTTATCATTTTTATAAGCAAAATATATTAGCTCTCTCCAATTTTTATTTGCATATTCGGGAAAAACATAGATTATTTTACTGTAATCCTCTGTTNCACCTTTTAGTTCTAGTTGGTTAGTGTCCATTTTAATACGACTTTCTAGGTAACTTTTATTGTTAAATGATCTAATCGTCTTGATTCCAGGATATATATCAACAGTTTGAAGTATTAATATTANAAAGAAAAATGCAGAAATATATATGTTTTTTATATTTCTATAATTAATGAATATTGTTCCTAATAGAATTATGTAGTAAACAGGCCAAAAGAATCTAGCAGAAGCTCTAAATGGCCTTGTAAAGGGCTTCAGAAATTCAGGCATATTGTAAGCAAAAATTTCATTACCCATAAATGTAATTTTATTAGTTAATGCGAAAAGAACCATAAAAATGGAAAAAAATATCAAAACTTTAGTTGATATCTTCGTTTTTTTCTTAGCCGAAGTAATATTTTCTTTAATTAAAAAGCATATTGCAATAAAAATATTTAATAGAACTCCAATACCAAAATAGTTAAAGCCCTCTATCAAATCTCCAATCTGGGAAGGTGCAAAAGAAATCGATTCACTCATAAACGATGACCAGTTTAAACTTCTACCTATTGGATTTATAAATGATAATAAATCAAGCCTATAGCCACCCCAGCCACCATGAAATACTTCTTCTGCTTGAACTTCAAAGTACCCAAAGATTCCTAACGAAATGAGAGACACAATAAATAGTACTAAAAAGTTAACTAGGTCTTTCTTATCTTTACCTTCAAAATATATTCTTATATATTGAAAAATTGCTAATATCATAATCATGGCGAACATATATCCATGGACTAGTATTGAAATAACCAATATAGTTAGCCACTTTCTTGTAGATTTTTCATTTTTCTGATATAAAAAAAATCCCCATAATATTAACCAATGAGACATGAGATTAAAATGTCCTGCAATAAATCTTTCTAGGACTATAGGAGATAATAATAGGATTGCAGTTACAAGTATCTTATTTATTAAAGAAAAGCCAAATTTAGTTAGAATCAAATTGGAAAAATAGGATGTCATAACATAAGAAATTAATAACCATAATCCGAGATATTGAAAGTCGATGGGTAAAAGTGATGAAAAAGGTTTAAAAATTAAAGCCATTATGGGCAAAGAGTCAGTATAAATTATTGTAGATCCGACTCCCATTCCATAATTAAATATCTTAAAAAGTGGCAAAGTTTCTGACGTATTTCTATAGAATGACCATCCAAGAAATCCATTAAATGCATCATCAGGTAACCAGTAAATATTTTTAAAATTAATTAAGTGAAAGCCAAAAATGTATTCAAATAATAATAAGGCTAATATAAATAGTATCAGGATATCTTTTTTCTTCCGGACATAGAAAAGCATTATTGAATATCTTATCAACTAAATAAATATAGAGCAATTATAATTTATATGCGCATATTTAGATTTTCATTATATTGAGACTTTGTAGTAGAATAAGTGAAACTAGTAAAATTGTGAGGTGAGTAGAGTTGAAAGAAACAAAGTACTACGTATTTATATTTTCACTTTTCTCTTTCGTATATTTTACAGGTGGGAGCCCAATTAATTTTTTAAATAACGAATGGTTATCCCCTGGGGATTCCGGGTGGNACTGGATTAATTGGCTTTTTTTTCGAGAAACCCCACTTTTTCAATTTCCAATTTTTGNAAATTATAACTATGGAATGGAATTGTCTTCTTCAATAGCAATTAATGATTCTTTGCCCATAATGGCTTTAATTTTTAAACCTTTATCCTTTCTTCTTCCACTAGATTTTCAGTATTTCGGATTATGGATTTTAATCTGTTTTATTTTGCAAGGGCAATTAGGATTAATTTTATTGAGAAAAGTAACTAATAATGAATTTTTATCTTTATTAGGTGCTTGTTTTTTTATACTTGCTCCACCTTTTTTATGGAGATTGTGGGGTCATTACTCATTGATGGCACATTGGTTAATAATCCTAGGGATTATAATTTTTTATTCATCTAATTTTAATCTTAGAAATTGGATTCTATTATTAATTCTTACNGCCCTAGTTAATGCATATATATTAGCGATAATATTATCTATTTTTATTTTAGATTTAATATACAGAACAAGAATAGAAGGGTTTAGAAGTAAAGATTCTTTCCTGATTTTCTTTAAGGCATTCAGTCTATTGATTTTATCGCTTTATGTATTTGGATATTTCTCAAATGGGGCAAGTATTGGAAGTGGTGGTTATTCTCTCTACCGCGCCAATCTTAATACTTTTTTTAATGATAACGATTTCTGGTCTTATATTTTGCCTGATATTGGATCAATCCCTAATGACTATGAAGGATTTGCCTTTTTAGGAGTAGGAATAATAGTGCTTTTATTTATTTCTCTATATGAGGTGTTTAAAAATAAATTGTTACTAAATACGATATTTTCAAAGAAAAATATCTATCTATTATCATTATCAATACTACTTTTTCTTTTTGCTATAACCAATAAGATTACTTTGGGTACTTTGGTATTATTTGAGTTTGATTTGCCCGAGTTCTTTAAGATTTTTACTAGACCACTTAGATCCTCAGGAAGAATGGTATGGCTCCTTTTTTATTTAATATATTGTGCAATTTTCTTTATATTGGCAAATTCAAAGCATCTTCAAAGCTACAAATATTTATTGCCCATATTGTTAGTTATCCAAATATTTGATACGGGTGCAGTGGCTTCTAATTTTAGATTTAAGATGTCTGATACCAGGGCATATAATTTAAAGCCATATATAGATAGTAATGATCCTAAGAATATTGCTATAGTTAAAACTCTTAATTCCTTTTGGGATTCACCACTTGTTTCTCCAGAGTGGATTAAAATTAAAGATAATTATAAAAAAATCATATATGTATACCCTAGGAATAGACCTGAAAATGCCTATCCTTTAGTCTATTTTGCTGCTAAAAATAAATTAGCAACTAATTTTGGTTACTTCTCAAGATATAAAGGCTCTAAAAAGGATGAAATTTATTCGAAGATTGATGAAACCATAAATAAAAAAAATTATGATGCAGATTCAATTTACGTTTTTGATAAATCTGCTGAAGATAAATGGAACCAAATTGTAGATGAATGTTCGGCTATCGATTTATGTGAAAAGATAGATGGATACATGGTTTTTGCTAAAGATTTTAATCTTAAATAATTTATTAATTTTACCTATGTGATATTATTGCAATATGGTTGATGATAAAAATTTATATACTATTATTATTCCGGTATTCAACATATCTAACTCTCTTGTAGAATTAGCCGATAGAATACAAGCTGTAATGACTTCAGAAAACCATCTTTTTGAGATAATTTTTATNGATGATGGTTCAACTAATCCAGAAACTTTGAAGACAATGAAAGACATTCAAAAAAGCGGTTCCATTAATGATGTAACAATAATTTCCTTTTTTAAAAACTTTGGGCAACAAGCAGCTATCTTAGCTGGTATCAATAATTCAAAGGGTAATTACTTGATAACTATGGATGGAGATTTAGAACATAGACCCGAAGACCTTCCATTGTTAATAAAAGAGCAAAGAGATTTGAATCATGATGTAGTTTTCGCCAACTTTAAGGAAAAAACACATGGAGCTATTAAAAAGTTTTTTAGTACTATTTACACATCTATTGAGAGAAGGATTTTGAATTATCCAGAAGGTACAAAAAGAAGTGCTTTCTGGATTATGAAAAAAGAAGTTGGAGAGCAAGTTGTAAAGTTTAATTCTTTAAACCCTAGTCTAAGTATATTGATAATTAAAGTAACAAATAAAATAGGGTCCGTTGAGATATCTCAGGGAAGAAGGAATGAAGGAGAGTCAGCATATACCGTTTCAAAATTAATTTTTCTTGCTAGCTCATTATTTATAAATAATAGTGGTTTTATTCTGAGATCATATCTCTTTTTTGGTCTTATTACTGCTATTATTCTCACGTCCACAATATTTTTTCGGGGCTTGAATAATCTTGCAGCTTTTTGGCTTTTCTTTATTGCACTACCTTTAATTTTGATTGGTTTTGCAATTATTGGAGAATATTTATTTAGAATAATTCAGAATGTTGAGAAACAGCCCTTATATTTGATAAGAGAAATTATTAAAAAAGATTAGGGTGCTATTATTTTATAGTTATCAATAATCATTACCTTTTCTGGGTTGTCTTTACTAGCCTTTTCCCATGCTTCGGAGTGAAANAATACATAAAAAGATTCCTTATCAAAGTTATTCCTACTTAATTCATCAAGTAATTTAAGGTTTTCTTTTTCGACATTCCTTTTGTTAACTCTTGAAAAGTATCCAAAATTTGTCTGCATATTATTCTCAGCAGCAAAAAAAGCTAACTTAAAATAATCTTTTGGAAAACGAGTGGGTACTACATAGATTATTCTTTTATAATTCATTGATAAATCGCTCCATTTTGGATCTTTTAAACCTACATTTCTCTCATATATTTCAGAATATTTATTCTTGTCTTTATAAAAAACATTTCTTACTTGATTAAAAGTTGGCTGCATATCATATATTTGTATTATTAAAAAAATAGAAACTAAGGGGTATCTATAGTTGAAAGAATATCTGTATATAATAATAAATATAAATATATANATTAGATAATAATCAATCCAAAAAAATCTACCTGAGCTTCTAAATGTCTTTGTTATGATTTTAGTAAAGTTTGGTAAATCGTAAGAAAATAGTTCGAGATTGCCAATAAATATTTTATTTGAGATTGAATATAAAAAGATTAATCCAGAGAATATGATTAGAGCTTTATATTTTGGTTTTCCAAATTTTACTTTAATTTTTCTAAAATTTTTAAGAACAAGTGGTATTAATACAATTAATAAAAATATAATTCCAGAACCAAGAAAATTAAATCCTTCATAATCACCAAAGCCTTGATTAATACTAGGAGTGTTTAACTCAGGGAATATTCTTGATGCACTCAACGTAACCTCTGCTTTTGGATCAAATATGGCATTGAGATTCATTTTGAATTTTCCAAATCCATGATTTGTAAAACCACCACCAATCATAAAATATCCCAGGGAATAAAGTAGGAGAAAAGTGTAAGTAAAGAAAAAAGATAGAGGTTTTATGATATCTTTGAAACTTCTATTAAGTAAATACTCATGATATAAACTCATGAGAAATATTATTGATGTAAAACCAATNTAATAGCCATGAACTAGGGCAGATAATGATATTAATAATATCCAATGTGAGATTTTAAATTTTTTAGATAAGTAAATATACAGAGTTAAAAGTATTATCCAATGTGATGCTAATGCGAGGTGTGAAAAAAATAATTTATTAAGAAATATTGGGGATATACAAAAAAATGCAATTGATATCAATCTAAATCTATTATCGTCAATATATATTCTTAATATCTTTTCGGCNATTATTGCTTGCAAAATAAAAGAAATTAAAATCCAAAGTCCGAAGTACTGAAACTGGAAGTCTAATATTGAGTTAAAAAATTTAAAAAAAATGGCTAATATAGGTAATGAATCTGTATATATTAAAGAGCTGCCTGTATAAAGACCAAACGAAGTGTTCTTCAATAATGGGAATTGTAATAAATTAGTCTCTTTAAAAAAAAGCCATCCAAGTATATGTTGTTGTGCATCACATATGATAGGGCAATCTATTAACCAATANATGTTNTTAAAATTTACAATATCTAATCCAACTATAAAGATAAAAAATATAAATCCAATAATTGAAGAAAAATATAGGTTTTTTTGTTTAAACATAATCTTATACCAGATTAAAACATAGAAAATCTACTTTAAAAAGTTTTTGATTTCTAGTTTCATATAGGGGAAAGGGATTTTTAAGAAATTAAAAATTAATCTATTTAACTTGATTTTATAAAGAAATTGGCAAAATTTACCCAAAATGCCATGTCTTTCTAGGAAAAAATTATCATGAGTAAATCTATTAAATAATCTATCATGAATATATAAGTCAAATTTGCTATCATATTTATTCTGTATGTATTTTTTAACATCCCGTGCTTTGATAAAATTCACAGATTCCCAATTCCCTTGGATGCCTAAATTTTCCTCATAAGCTCTGATTTTTTTTTCAAAAATCTTAAAGGTAATATCTTTATTTATAATTATAGGAATAATCACATGAGTTTCGTAAGGCAAATCGTATGTTGGGCAAAGAATTATTGAAATTCCATTAGGTGATAATAATGATTGAGTTTTATCTATATATGATTTCCATGATTCAACGTGTTCGCATACATTGATTGAGAAAATTAAGTCAAATTTTTCTGTCGTTTCAANATCCTCTATTTTTGCTTTCATAAATTTAACTTTATTTACTGAGTCAAATATATTACTAAACTTTTCGTAGCTAGAAATAAAAGGATCAACACCTAGATATGAGTTTTGAGGAAAAATATCAGAAAGTTCATTTAATAATAGGCCAGGACCACANCCTACTTCTAAAACTTTCCCATTAATATTCTCTAAATATTGCCTAATCTCGCTATATCCAAATATTGCTTCTCTAAGCAAATATATATCTCTATCTTTTGAGGGTAAAAGGTGGGCGTACTTTTTATACAGATAATCGAAATCTAGTTCTTTCATTTTTAAATTTTTATTATAATCCTATTTAATTTTTTTTAAAGTTAAATATTATTTATTTCGCAGACCGAGAACTCTAAAAGAATCAATTTGTTCGACAATATAATCCTGATTATCATAGTTATTTTTTATAAAATCCCATAAATTATCATCATAAATAAAATATATTGTTTCATGGTTCAATTTCTTGGTAAGAATGGATTTTTTTAGCTGTAGGTTGATAATCTTAGTCGCTTCCTTGCTAACCCTAGAAAAATAACCAGTATTTATTTTCATATCATTTTTAGCTGCAAAATAGGATATAGGAAAATAATCTTTGGGTCTATTTTTTGTATATACATAGCTGACTTTATTATAATTCTTTGAAATTTCATTCCATGTGATATTTTTCATTGGTGATTTCCACTTACCACTTCTTCCATTGAAAATATTCGGGGTATTAAGCTTTGTACTAAAATATTGTCTGGCATTAGATAAATCAACAAATTGTATGGTTATAAGTATTATTAGTAGGACTTTTATAGTTTTATCTGAGTAATTCTTAATAATAAATATTAAAGAAGAAATACTTAGTAGATAGAATAGTATCCAAACAAATCTACCAGAGCTTCTAAAAATTTTAGTTAGAAATATTAAGAAAGAAGGTACTTCATATTGTGCTATTATATCTGTACCAAGAGTTATATTATTTGATAAAGCGAATAAGTATGCCANTAAAGCTATTATTATTAATGGGGAAAAGTGTTTTAATTCTTTAGGATTAATTTTATTTCTCTTTATCATTATTGATATTAATCCTATCAAAATCATGATCATTATTCCGGTACCAGGAAAAGCAAAACCTTCGTATCCGAATTCAGGAGTAGGCTGATTAGTGATGAATATTGACCAAATTTGATCTGGGTCAAAAAAGCTATTTAAATTTGCATTGTATTTCCCAAAACCTTTACCACCAGCACCCTTACCAACCATAAAATATCCAAACACAAAGAGTGATACTAATAATACAAATATAAAATTAAAAAAATTAGAAAAAAGAATTTTAAAAGTAATTTTTTCATCTAATAATTTATATTTAATTAGATCTGCTATAAAGATTCCAATAATCATAGCGGCTATATAAGCATTAATTAGCAATGAAATAGTAACAAGTATTATCCAATGCTTTAAATTAATCTCTTTTGAACTTAAATAAATAAAGAAAGCATAAAGAATCAGCCAATGACCCAATAAGCCAAAATGACCATGCAGTCTCCAAAGGAACGGGGGGAGCATAGTAAAGAAAAAACCACAGAGCAGAATTATTATTTTATTCTTAGTGTAAATATGAAAAATTTTCATGGTGATTATACCTTGGAGTAAAAAACAAATGTATGTCCATAAACCAAAATATTGAAACTCGAATGGTATAAAAACCGCAAAGGGTTTGAATATTATGGCCATTATTGCAAGAGAATCATTTAGTACCAAGGAGGAACCAAGTTCCATACCATAATTGATATTTTTAAATAAAGGAAAATTAAATATTGACTGATTCTTAAAAAATTGCCAACCGAGCCAATGAGTTTCTGTATCACTAGGAAATATCCAATCTATATAAAAGGGATTTATAAATTTACCCCCAGTGAAATAGACAAACCAAAGTGTAACAAGCAGAACAAATGCTATATTTTTTTTCGTTTCAGCAGACTTAATGTTCACATTTCTAATTTACAATTGATATTAACCAAAGACAAGGATAGAAAATATTGCCGCTATTCTTTTGTTTACTTATAATCTATTATTGTTTTCAATGAATTTTNTAAATAAAATTATTTCAACCTTCTTTTATGTAGGGTTCTTACCAAAATTGCCTGGTACTTTTGGTACTTTAGCTGGAGCTATTTTTTACTATTATATCAACTATTTCTTCAACCCAACTAGTATGGAAATGTTATTTATAACTGTTCTAATTATTTTTATATCTATTATTACTTCAAATTATGCAATCAATATTTTCAAATCTAAGGATCCAGTTTTCGTCGTTATTGATGAAGTTGCTGGATTTTTTGTAGCAATGCTTTTTTTACCTTTTTCTATTGTAAACTTAATTATTGCTTTNTTTTTATTTAGACTTTTTGACGTATGGAAGCCCTGGTTCGTAGGGGATTTTGAGAAAATGCCCGGTGGCCTTGGAATCACCATGGATGATGTAGGAGCAGGTATAATGGCAAACGCTCTTATCCAAATCATGATTTATTAGTTATCTTTAAGTTATGATAGCACAACATGATATTTCAAGAATTATTGAAATGGCTTGGGAAGATAGAACACCCTTTGAAGCAATACTCAAATCTTATAAGCTGAAAGAAAAAGATGTCATAAAGCTAATGAGAGCTAACCTCAAAAGATCATCTTTTGTAATGTGGAGAAAGAGAGTAACAAATAGAAAAACGAAACATTCCTCACTTAATTCGATTAAATACCTCCGACATCAGTCTAAGATTCACAATAAACATAGATAATTTTATTTTTGTTGTTTATTGTTTTATAGTTTTTTAAATGTATAAAATTAAGGCTGAAAAGCTAGCTAGTTTCTTTAATAATTTTTCTATTCCAATGTTATTCTTATGGTCNCTGTGGTTTNTGTACCCATTAATAGTAAGTGGTTTTGTTTCTGATGATTCATATATTTCTCAAGTCAGAGGAATGCTGTACTTCTCGGATATTGGGATTCTTGATAGAATTGCCCAGCAGGTTTCTTATGAGTTATCCATGGGAAGACCTCATGCAATTAATTGGATTTTTTTGTTGTTATACTTTTATCTTATACCTTCTCTTTTTGCGCATAAAATAATTATTTTTATGATAATTTTTTTAAATATAATATTTTTCAAGAAAATTATTGAATTCTTCTCTGAATCCAGAAAATTTTCTATCTTTATAGCTTTTCTTATTCCTATTTTTTTTCAATTTAGGTTTTGGCATGATCCAATTTTAGCATTTCCAACAATACCAGCAGTATCTTTGAGTATATTTGTCTCCTTATATCTGCTGATTAAGTATTTACAAACAAATAAGAATCTTTTTTATTACATATTTTTATTCGTTTTTACTATATCGATTCAATTTTATGAAATCTATTATTTAACAATTATTTTTTCTTTTTTAATTTTATACTTCTATAATAAATCTTTAAAAAAATCTTTTATTCTAATAGCTTTGCCGGTAGCTATATTAATATTAAGCATGTTTTTAACTAGCTATTTAAGGTTTGATACACCTGGTGACTATCCAGGTCATTCTTTCAACTTAGAAATAATTCCAATCTTTAAAGCTTTCTGGATACAGACTTTTGCTTCTTTTCCATTATCTTGGATGCTATCAGATTCTTTTGCTCATAGTGAAATTAAATCCATTAGTTATANAGATTTCGCTATATCTTTGTCGTTTTCAATCTTACTTGTTCGTTCATTAATCAATTTTCAATATAGCTTTAAAAAATATAATGCAATCTTCTTTCTTATTTTTTCATTACTACTACTATTGGCTCCTGCAGCAATAATTGCTATAACCGGTCATCAAAACGAAATTATATTGGCTGGTTTAGGATATGGATATATACCTGTATTTTTGCAATATTTTGGGTTGAGTGTACTTCTAGCTTATTTGATTTTTTATTTGATTAAAAAAATAGATTCATCATTGATTAGACAATTCACATTCATAATTTTGGTAATTCTAATAACATTAATTGCCTCCGTAACTAGAAATGAGAATTTTCATGTTGTCGAAAAGTCAAACCAAATATATAAGTATCCTCGAGAGCTTCTTAAAAGCTCTTTAGATAAGGGGCTGCTCAAAAATATAGAGAGCAATGATTTAGTTATTAGAAATCAAAATTTCCCATCCGATCATTATTGGTTCTATTCTATGAATGCTAAAAAAATCATTAATACATGTTCTCTAAATATTGATTCCAAATTTATAAAAGGAGAAAGAGTCAAGNTATTACCTAAGAAAACAGAGAATTTCATGCAAGAAATATTAAAAAATAAAATTTTAAAAGTTAANAAGCTTTCTACTGGAAAAGGATATATTCCCGAGGATAAATACCCATTTTGCATTGAATATAAAGATTGGGATAATATTTATGGTTTGAGCTATTTTATGAACTTAAAAGAGCAAAAAATCCAAGTTCTATTAGCAAAACTTACATTAGATGATGAGACAATTAAACCTTATTATAATTTTAAGTTTAAGCAATTTGTTATATACGATTCTGAAGCAGATTCATTAAGTCAATTTGATTCAGAGATTCTATTCGATTTTAATAAAACTCTGAGATTGCATAAATCTAAAAATATTAATCCANATGAGATGCAAAGTTTAAAGCTTGATATGGTTTCAATTCATTTTGAAAATTTTCATCCTGAAGAAGGGATAGGGAGCTATTTACGTTGGTCATCAGGTAATTCTAAATTGATTCTTATAAATAGGTCTAATGCTCCTCAAAAAAGTATAATAAGTTTCACAATTCTGAGACCAGATAACACTGAGCTTGAATTGTTTACGAAATATAAAAGTCAAACAAATACTAAAAAAATATTAAAAGCTTTAGAGTTTAATATGAATCTCATTCTGGATCCTGGCTTAAATGAGGTTCAAATCTTTAGTAATAGTCTTAAAATTTCAAACGGAGACCCTAGAAATATTGTTTTTGGCATTTCGGACTACAAAGTCAAGATTTTAGATTAGGGTAGATTTGAATAATATCCCAACCGATATATATTATGAAGTATAATATTTATCTCAAGGAGTAAAAATGAAAAAACTTTTCTTATCTATATTTGTATTCTTATTTATTTTTTCTTACATATCATATGCTAGTGAAGATGAAGGGAAAACATCCATATATGCTGGTGGAGGATTTATTTCTAAGCCAACCTATGAAGGCTCCAGCTCTAGAAGATTCATGTGGGTTCCTATGATTGCTCTTCGTTATTCTGATGAANATAAGACAATTTTAAATGAATTTAATTTTTTTGGACCTTATGCTGATTTAAGTATTTTTGATAATAAAAAGTTTAATATCTCAATTTTTTCAGCTTATGACTTTGGGAGACAAAATGGTGACGATAACTCTCTTCAAGGACTAGAGGAAATTGATCCACATTTTCAGGTTGGATTAGATATGGGTTACTCCCTGCCTTTAAATTTTTCTTTGGGCTATTCAATAGTTACAGATGTGGAGGACTTTTATAGTGGAGCTTATGATAGTGAGTTTTCTTTAAACTATGAAAAACTAGCATGGATTAACTTTAAGCAACCTTTGATTAATACAACGTCTCTATCTTTTAATTATGCAAATGCAGATTACTTGGATGAGTGGTTTGGTACCCCATATCCTGCATTTAATGACCCCAATGCAATGTATAAATTTTACAAACCTGAATCTGGCATTTACAAGATTTCTTTAACAAATAGCGTTGTATTNCCCCTTAGCAAGAAAGTCACGGGTTTTATAGATATTGGATTTAGTCGNTTGATCGGGGATGCTGGAGATAGTCAGATTGTGAAAAGACAAGGTTCCAGTAATCAATTTTCTTTAATGTTTAATGCAATGTATAAGTTCTATACATTTTAGCCTATTAATTTTAAAATTTTGATTATTAATTTATAATATCAGGCAAAGGAGATTCTAAATGAAGAAAGCACTAATTACTGGTATAACAGGGCAGGATGGGGCTTATTTAGCAAAACACTTACTACAAGAAGGCTATGAAGTTTATGGAGCTGCAAGAAGAAATTCAAACTATAATACTGAAAGACTAGAAATATTAGGTGTCGAGAAAGATATAAAAATTAAAGAATTTGAATTATTAGAGGAAACTAATATTAGAAACGTCATACAATCTGTAGAGCCAGANGAGGTCTATAATCTGGGGGCGCAAAGTTTTGTTGGAGCTAGTTTTGATACTCCACTTTATACTGCAGAGGTAACGGGTCTTGGCACATTAAGAGTTTTAGAAGCTATTAGGACTATCAATAGTGACATTAAGTTTTATCAGGCCTCTTCATCAGAAATGTTTGGAAAAGTTATGGAAACGCCACAATCAGAAGAAACTCCGTTTTATCCNAGNTCACCATATGGTGTAGCGAAAGTATATTCTCATTTTATAACAATGAATTATCGAGAATCGTATGATATATTCGGTTGTTGTGNGATATTGTTTAATCATGAATCACCATTAAGAGGAAATGAATTTGTTACAAAAAAAATATCAAAAGCAATTGCTAAAATAAAAAAAGGTAAACAGGATAAACTGACACTTGGAAATCTAGATGCCAAGAGAGATTGGGGATTTGCTGGAGATTACGTAGAAGCAATGCACTTAATGCTTCAAGCTGATAAACCCGATGATTATGTTGTATCAACTGGAGAAACACATTCAGTAAGGGAGTTTGTAGAGGTTACACTTAACCATGCAGGTATAAATTTTGAGTGGAATGGCGAAGGGGTAGATACTGTTGCAATTGAAAAAGAATCAGGAAAAGAAATCNTTGTTTGTAGTAAAGATTTTTATAGACCCGCTGAAGTCGACCTTCTTCTCGGCGATTGTTCAAAGGCTACTAAAAAACTGGGTTGGAAACCAAAAACAAAATTTGAATCTCTTGCCGAGATGATGATTAATTATGAACTTAGTCTAGACTGATTAGCCTATTCTTAATTTTATTAATGTAAGAAGAAAATCTATATAAGTCTTGAGCTTCCTTTTTGTTTGCCCATGAACTCGCGTATCAAAAGTATAAGGGACTTCTTTTATTTTTTTAATTTTGCTTAGTCTGGTAGTTTTAAAAACAATTTCAGGAATTATATCAAAATTATTAGAAAATAAATCTACTTTTTTTAAAAGTTCTGTTTGATACATCTTAAAGCTTCCTGACCAATCAGAGCAATCAATTCTTAATATAAGTGAGTAAACTAAATTAAGAACCTTAGAAAGAAAAATTGAGGTAACTTTATCATTTGTTTNCCCCCCTTCACAATACCTTGAGGCAATACATATTTTACTATCACTTATATTTTTAATTATCTCAGGTATCAGTTCAGGATTATGTGAACCATCAGCATCCATAAATAAGGTAAATTCCTTTGATGCTGATTTGATTCCTGTCTTAACTGCATTTCCGTAATTATCTTCACCAATAGTATTTAAATAGGTAACATTAGAAAATTGTTCACATATTGCTGGTGATTCATCCATGGGAACGCAACTATCTACAATAATAATCTCATAATCAACACCAGTAGGNCTTAAATTTTTAATAATCTTAGGCAAAAGAAACTTTAGATTTTCGGCTTCCTTTAAACAGGGTATTACTATATTTAATGATTCCAATTTATTTTCTTTCTATATCCTCTTCAATACATTCTTTTCCGTATTGGACTTCAACTACTATTAACTCTTCATTTCCATTATTTATAAGTTGATGCCATTCACCAACAGCAATATCAAAATGGTTAAAGGTATCTATTACATGTTCTTTATCATTTAATACTATAGTAGCTTTCCCTTTTATTACAAACCAATGTTCGTTTCTATTATTATGTTTCTGATATGAAAGTCTCTGGCCTGGCTTTACTATTAAAGATTTTAATTTTGCTTTATTGTTATCGATATCGAATTCACGATATGAATGCCATTCACCCCAGGGACGTGGCATAGGAGAATCTCTCCACTTATCTAGAATATTACTAGAAGATTGAGTTTTTCCTCCGCCTACATTAAATATTTCATTTACATTATTTTCAGAGCAAAATTTGGTTTCGGGTGTAGTTTGTTTAGTCCTATCGCCACCATTACCAAAAGAGATTTTATGATTTGGATATTTTTTTGTTACATCCATTATGCCTTGAACGGCAGTACCATCATCATCATTGAAATGAAGAACATCAATTACACCAGTAATATTNCGTGCAACTGACTCTCTATCATTCCAATCCATAAAAAAGCTTCCTTTTTTTCTAATCAACCATTCATCAGAATTAAGTAAAACTACTATTTCGCCATATTGCCTAGCTTCTTCAAACATGGATATATGTCCAGAATGTATTGGATCAAAACCACCAGACAAAATTACTATTTCTTTCTTCATTTGTTCCCTATCTAAAATTAATATTTTCTATTTTAAACCTTGAGATGGCAAAAAACAAATGATAATTACTCTTTTTTGAGTACTTTTCATAAATTATATGACTATAATTATGATATGAGTCGTGATAGTAGTAGCGTTAAATTCGTAAAACATGCCTACTACCCAATTATATTTTTTTTTACCCATTTATCTACTTTTTAGTTTTTTCCCTAATGTAGTCAATATTCCCTTATATCAAATTCCACCTCCAACCTTCTTCCCGCCCTTTAATAATTACTGGTCCTTAGGGAATACCGGAATAGAATCCNTTATTCTTACTGTACTATCCTTTATCTATATTTTATTAAACTTATACTTTACAGCTAGAAGAGATTCTTTTCTGATAAAAGGTAATGATATTGTNCGAAATTATATATTGTTATCTTTTGTAATAATTTTTTGTACTATTTGGATAATTAGCAATTTTACAGCTTCTGCTTTTTATTGGCAATTTCAAGAATATCACTTTGATAATCTTAAATCCTGGTTATTTGTTTTCTTGTATATTTTCTTATTTTATTTAGCTATTTATAGGGATGATTCAAAAAGCAGGTTTTATTCATATAGTGTTCTAATCTTTTTTTGTTCAATCTTACCTGTAGGGTTTTTACAGCAATATGATTTAGAGTTCTTTGCTATCCCAGCTTTAGGAATATTAAATAACGTTGAATTGAATTCATTATATTTTCAGTATGATTTACTTATACCACTCCTCATAGCTCTTTGGGATAAAATTGGTTTTGAAATTTATAATTTTTATATCTTTTTAAATTTGATTCTTTTTATATACCTTATAGGTCTATATAAACTTTTAAGTTTTTTAATAAGAAATAAATATATTTTAATATTAGCTGCTTTTACTATNGTATTTTTAAGATTTTATTTAATCGATATGAAGTTCGGCTCTGTATTTATTCAATATTCACCGCTAAGAGCAGATTTATGGCTACCACTTGCTTTAGCTGCTTTCATCTATGGAATTAAGTCGAAACGATTATTTGTAATTTTGTTGATAGTTTTAATTTTCTCATTCAATATGGGAGTTTTATATTCTATATCTTACTTCCTAACTCTATTTATGCTTTTATTGTTTGATAACAAGATGAATATATTAAAGTCTTGTACTCTTTGGATAAAACAAAATTTATTTAAATTTGTAATTTTCTTAACGGTCTTTAGCCTAATGTATATCTACGTTTATTCATCTGGTGACAATATTGGGACTAAACAATTTTTTAAATATTCCATTCAATCAAATAAAATTCAAAAATTTTCGCTAATTTGGATTGCACTACTATTCATAGGACTGTTATCGTCAAATATTGTGTCAAGAATATCAGAAATTAAAAAAGAAAGATTAAGCGTATACTTATTCTTACTNTTCTTAACTATAGTTAATTTTACTTTTTGTTTTTATAAAAATACAATTCTCTCTTTTATTAGTGTTAGTACCTCTTTTTTAATTTTATTATTTATTTATATAGACTTGAACTTAAAGTTCTTTAAGTCCTTTTGTGAAAAATTTTCAAAATCCAAAATAATAAAAATAATACCTATTATTTTATTATTATTTCCTTTGGCCTTTAATAAGTACGGTGTTCCTACAATAGTTACTAATCAACAAAGATTCTTAACATCAAACTCAGCTTTTAAAGCAAAAAAAATTAATACAGATGTAGCCCAAATAGAAGCACTAAAGCAAATTCTGCTCGGGAAGACTAAGATAGTAATATATGGTGAAGGTTCTTACATACAGTACTTTGAACTTAATATTGCTCCACCAAATTATTTTTATTTTACGTCTAACATTTATAATGCTAGAGACTATAAGATTTTCTTGAAATCCAAAGTAGAAGAGGGCTATATACTTATTTTCCCCAAATCCAAAGTCACCCCGTGGGGCTATCCGAGAAAAGAGTATTTTGATTTTTGGAATTTAATATTAGATGATAATAAGTCTTTTTCTATCCTTTCAAAGCCTAAGTTTGACCTAATATACCATCCTGATTTCCATAATTTTTAGTTTTTATAAACAATCCGTATAATATGGTATTTTAATCATATGGAAGAAAAAAATAAGCATGACAATTCTTTAAAGTCTGCGTTCGAAGAAGTAAAGGCAGGAAATTTTGAAAAAGCTATAGCAATCTATGATGATATTTTGGGACAAAACCCTGACCACCCTGATGCTCTTGTCAATAAGTCCATAACACTTATGGGTTCTAAAAGATTCGACGAGTCCCTCCTTTGCTTAAGTGCAATTTCATATGAAAGTCCTCATGGCTTTGACAAGATGTTAATTGAAGCTAATTGTTTTTATAACCTAGGTCAGACTGATGAAGCTGAGAAACTTTATAATAAAATTTCAAATGTTTTGCCTATTAATAAAAAAGTTATACTGCAGATTGGTTCTAAATGTTTAGAGCAAGGTTTCTTTAGAATTGCTATAGAAATATTTTCTAAATTAGAAGATAAGCAAGATAAGTTTGAAAGGAATTATTACATGGGTCTTTCCTATAAAGGATTAGGAGAACTAACTAATTCTATTCGTGCCTTTGGGAGAGCACTAAGAGCAAAGCCTGATTTCTATCAACTCTATCCTCTTACTGCAGCAACTTGTTTTCAGAATAATATGATAGATGAGGGTGATAAAATAATGAATATATTAAAAGAAGAACACTCTGCCTTATTCCAACATGTTGCCGGGGTAGTATCTAGCTATAGAATTTCTAATGAAGGCTAGCTCAATTTTTCAATCTCTAAATAATTTTTTAAAATATATAACCTTTACTAGCAAAAGAACAAAGAGGCCTATATAAAGGGGGGCATTTATACTGATAGATTGAAAGAAAAAACCTGCAAAAGGTTGTCCAGTAAACCTAGCAATACTAAGACCAGACTGATTTATACTTAAAGCTGATCCTCTATCCCCATTTTGTGAGTTTAAACTTATTAAACTATTTATAGTAGGGTTAAGAATTCCTATACCCATAGTGCAAAAGAATATTGCTATTGATAAGAATAAATAGTTGAAGGAAATGGATAATGTATATATTCCAATAAATATAGATAATATTGATATTAATATCGTTCTTTTTTCTTTTAGTTTACTTACAAAGAAATTTATAGATATAGCCTGATGAAACGCAAGAAGGATGCCAACAAAAGACATCATTATTCCTATTTGTTGTGGACCCCAATTAAATCTTGCTTCTGACCAAAGAGCAAAAATCCCATTCAGACCAGAAAAAACAAAATTAACTAAAAAATATAATATGAAAAGATATGAAAGATTTTTATACTTTAACAGAGATAATATAGTATTAGTTGTTTCTGCTGGTGATGAGACAGCAATTTCTCTTTTTGGTGGTTTAAGGAAATAAATAAGAATTAATAAATTAATTATATTTATTGCCGCAGCAAAAATGGATGATTTAAAGTAGTTAGGATTAAGGCTATCTGTACCTGCTAGGTATCCTCCTATAAGTGGTCCTATAGCAAAACCTAGACTATATGCTGAATTGTATCTACCAACATACTTAGTTCTTTCTTTTGGATTTGTTATATCTGACACTAGCGCTGAACCAACCGAAATATTACATGAGAAAAGTCCTGCGATTAATCTTGATAGAAATAATATAGGAAGTGTGCTCGCAAAAGCCATAATTAAATGAGAGACTAAATCCGCTAAGGAGGATGATATAAGTAGCGGTTTTCTTCCAAATTTATCGGAAAGCTTTCCTAGAATAGGAGATACAAAAAATTGGATAAAAGAAAACGTAGAGATATAAATTGTAACTAAAAAAGGCCCAGCACCTAACATTTTTGCGTGAAAAGGTAAGACTGAAATTATTATTGCACTAAAAGCAACAACATCTAAGAAAATATAAATAAGTAAAACATTCATTAATAGCCTTGCTTTATTTCCTCAGCTTAGGCTATTGAGCACAAAAGCCACCATCTATCATTAGTGTATGCCCAGTAACATAGCTTGATTGATCAGATAGTAACCATTGAACCGCATCACTAATTTCATTTGGCTCACCGATTCTCTGCATAGGTACCATCCCTCCAAATTGTTCAGGATGTCCATCAGATGGATTTTCTAACATTGGTGTTCGTATAGGTCCTGGACCAACTGCATTAACTCTAATATTCGATTGTGCCAATTCAAGAGCAGCTCCTTTGGTAAGACCAGTAACAGCATGTTTTGTGGCAGAGTAAACAGTTAAGCCAGCATATGCGGCATGTGAAAGAATTGAACTATTATTTACTATACTGCAAGGATTTTCAGGAGATGCATATTTAAGCATTTCTTCAATTTGATAATGTAAGCAATATATAACACCTTTGATATTCACATCAACAATGTAAGATGAATCCTCAGGTTTTTGTGTACCAATGGGTTCAACATCTCCAAGCAATCCAGAATTATTAAATGCATACTGAAATTGACCATATTTATTTAAAGTAAAATCAACAAGCTTCTTGACTTCATCTGCCTTAGATACATCTGTTTTTAAAAATTCAGCTTCACCACCATTTTTTCTTATTATTTCAACAACTTCATTACCTTTTTCTTCGTTTCTGTTTCCTATTACTTGCTTTATTCCTGTTTTTGCTAACTCAATACAAGTACTACGACCAATTCCAGTCCCACCACCAGTAACAATAATAACTTTATTTGAAAAATCCATAATAAAACTCCTTTATTAANTTATTGCAATCTTTATGCCAATCATATGATGATAATAACTAATTCTGGAATAAAGACTAATCACTATAATTTGATTTCTTCTTATTGCCATATAAAAACTGTTTAAATTTTATCTCAGAAATTTCATTATTTTTAATTAAAACTGCATTTTCTAATAGCTCTTTTTTCTTTAATAAATTTTTAATTACATTTTTCTCATAGCTGTTTTGTATTAATTTTATTAAATACTGATAGCTTGTCCATGCAATTGTTGATGGTGTTACAATTTTATTAATAATATATTCCTTTTCTTCATCAGAATAACTTGTTTGTTTTGGACTGATTTTTAAAAATGTTTCATTTAGATCTAAACCCTTCTCATTATAAATTTCAGGATATGTTGAAACTGCAGAAATAAGATTATCAAAGCAGTAAGTATCAATATATATTTCAAGTTCTCTAAGAGAGTAAAAAAGTATCGAATGATTTTTTAAATATAAACCATCATTTGAGATACGTATGTTCTTTAATACATGAGGAAAAAAATTAATATCCACTTTTAATTAGTATATCAATAATTTCTCTATTTGCCTCTGGAAAAGAAAATTTGTGTAATTCTGAGCTAGCTATCCACCTAAATTCACTGTGAACTTTAAGCGAAGGGGTAAAAGCTGAATCTAAAAAGGAAATAAAACTTGTAAGACTAATAAAAATATCTTCATATTCTTTTTTCACTTTGCAAAGATATTTGATATTATTAATTTCGATATTTATTTCTTCTTTTAATTCTCTTTTTGTACAATCAATTGGTGTCTCATCTTCTATTTTTCCACCCGGAAATTCCCATAAACCGTTTCTTGGTCCCATATGATTTCTTTTTAGAATTAATATCTTATTTTCATATATCAAAATACAACAGCAAACTTCAACCTTTTTTTTCCTTTTTCCATTTAGTTTGGTCATTGTTTTATTTAGGATACTTTATATTATTAAATTAGTAATGAGTTAATTGATATGAGAAAAAGATTAGACTTAACATTATTTGAAAGAGGTTTTTTCTCTTCGAGAAGTAAGGCGCAAATCCATATTCTTGCAGGGGAAGTTTTTGTTAATAATGAGAAAATCACTTCATCTTCAAGGTTAATTGATGAGGCTGCAGAAATAGAAATTAAATTATTAAAAGATAATTTTGTCAGTCGAGGTGGCCTGAAACTATACGAAGCTCTTAATCATTTTAAAATTAATGTTAATGATTTAGTTTGCCTAGATATTGGAGCCTCGACAGGTGGTTTTACAGATTGCTTACTTAGAAAAAAAGCTAAGAAAGTTTTTTGCGTCGATGTTGGTTATGGTCAATTAGATTTTAAACTTAGAGAAAATACTAAGGTGAAAAATTTGGAAAGAACAAATGCAAGGTATTTAACAAAAGAGGAAATACCTGAGAAGATTGACTTAATAGTTATGGATGTATCATTTATTTCTATAACAAAGTTTGAAAGTTTCTTTAAGGAATTTGCCGACAAAAATTCTCTATTCATAGGTTTAATTAAGCCACAGTTTGAGCTATCTAGAGATAAATTGGGCAAGAATGGTATTGTGAGAAATCCCAAGTATAGACAAGAGGCTAAAGAGAATATAATTAATTTTTTAAAAGGATTTTACTTAAATATACTCGAACCAATTGAATCCCCGATAAAGGGTTCCAAGGGAAATATTGAATATTTAGTTTGTGGAAGGAACTAATTTACTTTTTATTCCAATCTTTTAAGAAATTCTCAAGGCCAATATCTGTTAGGGGATGTTTGAATAACTGCAATAAAACTTTAAATGGGAGCGTTGCTACATCCGCACCCATTCTTGCTGAGTCCACAATATGTATTGGGTTTCGTATGCTCGCAACTAGGATTTCTGTTGGGAATCCATAATTTAAAAAAATCTCTGATATTTCATTAATTAAGTTCATCCCGTTAGTAGATATATCATCAAGTCTTCCAACAAATGGACTAACGTAAGAAGCACCAGCCTTTGCAGCAATCAGTGCTTGGGAAGAGCTGAAGATTAATGTTACATTTACAGGAATTTTCTTNTTTGAAAGAAACTTTGTTGCTTTTATACCATCTACAGTCATAGGGAGTTTGATTACTACATTTTTATCAATCTTGGCTAGCTGTAGGGCTTCTTTTTTCATAGATTCAAAGTCGGTTGCAATAACTTCAGCACTTACAGGGCCTTTTGCTATTTTACATATTTCTTTGATGGTACTTTTAAAGTCCTTTTGTTTATTTTCTTTTGCTACTAATGATGGATTTGTTGTTACGCCGTCTAATAATCCTAGAGCAGAAGCCTCTTTTATTTCTTTTAAATTAGCACTATCTAAAAAGAATTTCATTTTTTAATGATACTTTATTTTTAGATTATTTAAATAAATGATTGACAAAAATAATAAAACGAGCANAATAAACACTTAATTATGGCAAATAAAAGTAAATCAGCTAAAAAGAGAGTTAGACAAGATGTAAAAAGAAGGCTTAGAAATAAGTCTGCTATATCTGCGCTAAAAACTAAGTTAAAAGCTTACAAGGCTTCTCTGGCCAATGGATCAGAAAATAAAGATGAGTTACTTAGAAAAGTAATTTCGGCATATGATAAAGCTGCATCTAAAGGAATTATCCACAAAAGGAATGCCGCTAGAAATGTTTCTAGAATCTCTAAACTATCTTAGTTCTTGCAAAGCTTCATAAATAGTTGAAAAATAATATTTTCNTGACCTAAGTCTGTAGTCTTTAAGAGTGAATCAACTTTTTTTAATTCTCTGAGGGCATTTAGGATTTCATCCATACTTTTTCTTTTAGTCTCATTGTCAAAATATTTATATTGATATTTTGAAACTTTAGTTGCTTTTATAATCTCTTCATTGGATAAAGATGCTTTTTTTAAACTTTTAATTTTTAAATATGTCCTGAATCTCCAAGTCAATCTAGAAATTTCAAGAAAAATATTTTCTTTAAACTTTGTTTTTTGAATTTCTAGCAAACATGCGTCTAAATTTTTATCATTAATATAATTGATAAGTTCATATGTTTCTTTGAAAATCTCTCTCTTTTGATCACCTAGTAATTCATCAATTATATTTTCAGTTACTAGATTTGATTCCTCTAGTAGCTTAATTTTATTTATATAAGAAATAATTGACAACTTATTGGTGGTTGTATTTGCAAGTTTGTTGATATTNCTCTCTGATAATTTAATATTACTTTCATTAATTTTTCCTTTAATGAACTTTATAGTTGCCTCTTCTGAATCATCTTCCGTCAACANATGTTGTGTTNCAAGGTCAATTTTATTATTTGCTAAAATAAATATATGTTTAGTCGTTTTCATAGGATTTAGAAGATAATTTGTGATTTTGTCTATAATCTCAGAATCTTTCTCATTAATACCACTAATTATTACGTACCGATAACTAGCCATATATGGATATGTATTAAATAAAGCAATCAAATCTTCAATTTTTTTATCCTTTGAAAAGTCAAAATAATCAACATTATCAAAACCCTCATTATTGTATGTTTGAAGAATCTCTTTTATAGCAAGCAATGAGTAGCTAGTGCTGTCATATATTTTAAGAGATATTGAATCATTTCTATTATCGACAAAATCCTTTAANGAGATATTCAAAGTGCTCATTATTATTGTTATAATAACTTTATAAAGTGATAAATGAAATCGTTACAAAAAAATTTGATGCCCCTCAAGATTATATTGAATTTTCTCATATTCAAGAGAATATCCATGCAGATGTATTAAAAACAGGGTCTCCAGGATACCTACTTTTTCTTGAGTATAAAGATATCTTTACTATCGGAAGGTTTGCAAAGAATATTGATGCAAAAGTTGATTTTATTAAATCATCTCGTGGAGGNGATATAACCTTTCATGGAATCGGGCAACTGATTATATATCCAATATTAAATATCAAGAGCCTTGGTATCAGTCTTCGAGAATATATAGATTTGATGCACAATTTTTTGATTAATTTTTTAAATTCCAAAAATATATCTGCTACTAGGAACAAAAAAGGTCCTGGTTTATGGGTGGACAATCATAAAATCTCATTCTTAGGCGTTGCAGTAAAGAAAGGAATTACTCTTCATGGAATTTCTATAAATATAAATTGTAATTTAAAGAATTTTAAACTTATTAATCCTTGTGGGGATTCAAATATCAATGTAGGCAATCTAAGAAATCTTCAGAATATCAAAAAGGAAGTACTTATTCAAGAATTAGAAAATTTTTTCAAAAANGAGCTTAGTCTCTATATTTCCTAGTCAAAGAAAAAAGAAATTTCTCTTTCAGCAGATTCTTTAGAATCAGAACCGTGGATAATATTTTTATCAATTGAATCTGCAAAATCAGCCCTTATTGTTCCAGCATCAGCTTCACTGGGGTCAGTGGCACCCATTAATTCTCGTACTTTTAATATTGCATTTTCACCTTTTATAACAAAGGGAACACAAGGTCCAGAAGTCATAAATTTGACTAATTCAGGATAAAAAGGCCTATCTTTGTGCATATAGTAAAATTCTCCAGCTTTTTCAGTTGTCAATGTTAATCTTTTGATATTAACTATTTCTAATCCAGCATCTTCAAATCTTTTAAATATGGTTCCTATAATTTTCTTACCAACTCCATCTGGTTTTATAATAGAAAGTGTTTCTTCCATGATAATACTCCTGTGCATTATTTTTACTTTTATTCTTTAATATACTTAAGAATCTTTGACGTTGTAAATAGGTTGATTTATTATACAAAAAAGAGAAATCAATGTTAGAAGATAAAATTAAAGAAGAAATTTCTAATTTGGCTATTTCTACCCGTGCTGCCTCATATGAAATTGCAAAAGCAAGTTCAGAGAAAAAAAATATTTTACTAGAAACAATAATATCTGGCATTGATAATTCTAAAGACAAGATTTTAAATGCAAATCAACTTGATTTAGATTCTATAAAAGATAAAAATCACACAAATGCTTTTATTGAAAGGATGACTTTGGATGAGAAAAAGATTCAACAAATGCAGAAAAATATCGAAGATGTTATTAAGCTCGAGGATCCAGTAGGGAGGAGGGAACATCTATCCTCACGTCCTAATGGCCTAAATGTGTATAAGCAATCGATTCCTCTTGGTGTTATATCCATAATATATGAGTCTAGACCAAATGTTACATCTGATGCAGCTGTATTATGTCTTAAGTCTGGAAATGCTACTGTACTTAGGGGTGGNTCAGAGTGTTTTCACACAAATACTGTAATTATAGAGGTAATTAAAGATTCATTAACTAAGTGTGGATTTAATCCTAATTGCATTAATATGATTCCTATAACTGATAGAGAAGCTCTCAAATATATACTAACTCTGGATGAGTATATTGATTTAGTGATACCGAGGGGAGGAGAAAATTTAATTAGATTTATAGCAAATTTTTCTAGAATTCCAGTTATTAAGCACTACAAAGGTGTTTGCCATGTCTATATTGATGAGTTTGCAGATCCAAATAAAGCTCTTGAGATATCAATTAACTCAAAAGTCCAGAGGCCAGGAGTATGTAACTCAATGGAAACTTTATTGATTCATAGGAAAAAAGTTAGTTCTGTTCTGAAAACTATAATCGANGCCTTAAAGGAGAGTAAAGTTATAATTCACTCTACTGATGAAGTAAAAGATATGTTTAGAAATGAAAAAATTGTAAAAATTGATGAACAGGACTGGTATATAGAATATCTTGATTTAGAAATGAATATAAAAATTGTAGATAACATTGATGAGGCTATTAGTCATATTGAAAAATATGGATCACTCCATACTGAATCTATTGTTACCGAGGATATTAAAAAAGCAGAGTATTTTATCAATTCGGTTAACTCATCTGCTATCATGCATAATGCATCAACAAGATTTAATGATGGAAATGAGTTGGGGCTAGGTGCAGAAATTGGAATTAGCACTACGAAGCTGCATGCTTTTGGTCCAATGGGTCTCAATGAACTTACAACCCAGAAATTTGTAATTTTAGGAGAAGGGCAGATTAAGTAAGATGCTTGAGAAACTAAAAGTTTCTAATTTATCGGTCCTCGGTGAAATTGAAGTAGCTTTCAGCAATGGGTTAAATATTGCATCAGGGGAAACAGGTGCAGGTAAGTCTTTAATATTAAATACCTTAGTTTTTTTCCCAAATAGAAAATTTCCCAAGGAATTAATTAAAAATAAAAATTTAGATACAAAAATATCAATAGAACTGAGAATAAAAAGTAAAAAAATCGAAGAAATTCTGAATCTAAACGGCTTCGATGTTTGCGACGGGGATTTATTAGAAATTGTAAGAGTTATAAGTCCAGATGCAGTTTCAAAATATTATATTAATAAATCTAAAGTTAAATTAGATGTTGTATCAAACATATTTGATAATTATTTCTCTTTCTTTATGCAGGGAGCTCAATCATTCTTGTTAGATAAAAAGTATCAAATATACATATTAGATAAATTTTTAAAAGTTGAAGACAAATTACTTGATTATAATGCTAGTTATTTTGAATACCAAAATTGCCAAAAAAATTATCAAGAGCTAGTAAATCAAAAGAAAGAAATTGAGGATAAGAGAGATTTTTTTATTTTTCAATTATCTGAATTAGAAAAAATACAAATACATAATGTTGACGAAGAGCTAGCATATATAGAGGAGGTTCAAAGTCAAAAGCTTTTAAATGAAAACAAAGAGGCTGTAACGGAACTAATATCATTTATAGATAATCAAGCAATGGATTCAATTAAGACCATAGAAAATAAAGTATTAAAATTAAATTTTAACGATGATATTACTAAATTAGCAAATGATTTATCACTAAATATTAATGAGCTATCTTATCAAATATCAATATTAAATTCTCATCAAAGTATTGATGAAACATTTGATTATAAGCAAGAGCAGTTGTTTTTGTTGAAAGATTTAAGAAGGAAGTATAAATTGACAACCAAAGAGTTAATTGAAAAAAGAGATCAAATTAAAGAATTGTTTTTGAATGAACCTGATATTGATATTAAATTAAAGGATATTATAAAAAAGAAAGACTCGCTGAAAAGTATATGTTTGTCTAAGGCCACAGATATATCAGAAAAAAGGAAGAAAGGATCTATACTTTTGAGTAAAAATATTAAAGAAGGACTTTCAAATCTAGGAATTCCAAACTCAAATTGGATTGTGAGTTTCCGTGAAACTGAGATTAATAATAATGGAATAGATGATATTGAGTTTTTGTTTTCAGCTAACCCAGATTTTTCTCCCGAAAGCCTAAAATCAGTTGCATCCGGAGGAGAGCTTTCAAGGATAATGCTCATTCTTTCGCTGGAAATATCAAAAATATTTGATAGCAAGATTGTTTTATTTGATGAGCCTGATGTTGGACTAGGTGGAGCTGTTGCAGAAAAATTAGGTGAAAAGATTTCGCAACTATCTAAAAACTCACAAGTATTATGTATTAGTCATCTNCCCCAGGTCGCATCATTTGCAGATACCCATCTTCTTATTTCAAAAAGAAATCTTAATGGTAAAACTAGTATATCAATTGATAACTTATCTAAATCAGATCGAATAAAAGAAATTGCTAGAATGTTAAGTGGTAAAAAAATTGAAGATGAAGCAATAGTTTTAGCAAAAAAAATGGTTAAATGACAAGCACCATTGCAGTTACAACCGTTACCCAGTTTTTATTTTTGGGACCTTCAGCGTAGCTTGTAATAGCTTTTGTATTAACAGTGTGTCCACCAATTTTCCATATATCCTTTTGTTGATTATAGTTTTTATCAAAATCAAAAGGTGCACCAAGTGTTGTTGCTAGCATTTGTGCCGCAAGATCCTCAGCATATTCACCTGCATCCTTCTTACTTTGACCGTAAGAATGATGTTCAGATAAATAACCATGATGAGCTCTATCTTTAGGAAGAGCAAAACCAACAGAGGATGCAACTTTTCTTCCTGGTTCATTTGTTGAACATTCACTTAGGACAACAAATATTATTTGACCTGCTGATAGCATTTTTAGGCCTTCTTTTTTTGAAATAATTTTACATTGCGGTGGCATAATACTTGATACTTTTACTATATTGTATTCCGCAATTCCTGCATCTCTTAGAGACATTTCAAAACTTGTTAATTTTTCCTTACTAATTCCTACACCTTTAGTTAGAAATGCATATTTAGGTATCATTTTTTATCTCCTGATTAACTAGTTAAATTATCGTCGAATATTGTAGCAAAAAATATTATTTAGTAAACTAATAATCCAAAATGATTGATATTATATTCATTATGTATTATTAATTAAGTAAAATGAGCAATCTTTTAAAGCGTTTTCTAACTTGTTTAGTTCTTTTACCAATTGTTGTTTATTCCCTTTATATGGGCGAAATAGTTTTTACTTGTTTCGTTCTGGTAATAGTTTCTTTAGCTTTTTGGGAATATGAAAAAATGTTACAGGTCAGGAATAGAAATCTTGCGATTGGCTCTTATTTGATGCTTTTATTCATAACTATTACAGCATTTATTAATCCCTCCATGTTTTTATATTTATCATTTGCTATTCCAATGATTTGGTTAATTAGAATATTTTTTAATCGAATTCGACTAGAATTTTTTTGGAGCTCTTATCTTTTCATTATATTTTATATAGGTTTTGGGATTAATTTTTCTATATTAATTTTGAATTTAGATAACGGGTTGATATTATTGACTAGTGTAATAATTATCTCATCTATCAATGACATATCAGCTTATATAGTAGGTAAATTTTTTGGGGTTACTAAAGCTTTTCCCAATGTTAGTCCAAATAAAACTTATGAAGGGTCTATCGCAGGAATTATATCATCTGTAATAGTAACCGTTTGGCTTTTTAATTACTTTAACCTTATGATTCCTTTTACTCAATCAATGTTTATTGGAATGGTTGTTTCTTTTCTTGGTATCATAGGTGATTTAGTCGAGTCATTTATTAAAAGAAAGTCAGGAGTTAAAGATACTGGTAATTTATTACCTGGGCATGGTGGAGTTTTGGATAGGATAGATAGCCTAATAGTCATTTTGCCCTTTTTTTATATAATAATTATTTATTTGGGGTATTAAAATGTTTGAGAAAAAGAAAAAGAGAAAATTCAAACTTGGTCTTGTTCTAGTAGCACTAATAGTATTTTATTTAATTCATGTCGTTTATGTAGTACTAGCCCATAACCCAAGTTTTGAATTATTATCAAAGAATACAATTTCCTACTCAGGACTGAAAGCCAAAATATACTCTGATAATACAAGAATATCTTTTATTCAAGTTTCATTAGGAACTGAAGAAGAAAATTTATATAAAATTTATCAACAATCTCAGTCAGATAATGAATTCAAAGAAAAGATTATTAATGTCTCTTTTAGCCCTGAAGATAAAGTGGTTAAGTTCATCCAAAAAAATAATTTAAAATCTCTATATTTGTATTATACGATTGACTATAAAAATAAGTTCTTTGATTCTAATATAGAAAAAAAAATTAAAATTAGTATAGATTTTGAGCCACCAAATATTAAAAATATAAAGACAGATTCATATGTTTATGTAGGTGGGATTGGATATGTGATTTATGAAACTTCAATTGATACCTTTAAATCTTATGTTGATACTGGTTTGGCTGAAAAATTTCATCCGATATCAATTAATAAAGAGGATACTATTTATAATCTAGTCTTCTTTACTTGTGGAAATAGACCATGCAAAAATGGAGTAATTAGAATTATTGCTGAAGATCTATCTGGCAATTCTAAGATATCATCCCGAAGAATGAAGACTCTGTTAACCAAAAGATGGCAGGTGTCTAATATAAAAGTTGATTTGAATTTTATTAAGGATAAATATAATGAAATCTTTAACACTGAGATCCTTTCAGCAAATATTGATAACTTTTTAGAATTAAATAAAAATCTAAGAATCAGGAATAATTCAGAAATTACCCAAAACACAAGGGCTATAACTAAAGATCGGATTCCTTCTAAGAGATTTTATCAAATGAAAAATTCCAAGGTTTTCTCAGGTTTTAGTGAAAAAAGAAATTATTTCTTCGATAATCCTGACTCACCTTTAATGAGTACTTATCATTGGGGTTATGATTTAGCCTCAATTGAGAATGCTAATATATATTCTTCTTCAGATGGTGTTGTTTCTTATCTTAATAACGGTGGATTGGGAATTTATGGTAAAACTATACTAATTGATCATGGATTAGGTTTCTATACTCTTTATAGTCATTTAAGCGAAATTAGTGTGGGAGTAGGGGACAAAGTAGATAATAATATAATCATAGGTAGGTCTGGACAAACTGGTTTGGCTTATGGAGATCATTTACATTTTGGAACTTATATTCAAGGAGTCCCATATGATTCAAATGAAATTTGGGACTATAAATATTTTAATCAAAAGGTAATTAACGTATATAAAAATTTTATTAATCAGAGTAAGGATAAAATTATTAGGAAAATGGGACCTGAATGATTATATACGGAATGAATCCAGTGCTAGATTCTATTGATTTATATTTTGATAAAATAAAAAAAATATATTTATCAAAAAAAACTTTTAATAAATTTAATAAAAATCAATTAAAAAAAATCAAAAATTTACCTATTATTTATATCTCAGAAGGCGATTTTAAGAATTTAACACAATCCAATAATCATCAATCAATCGCAGCTGAAATAAAAATCGATTCCATTAAAGTGTTAGATGATTTAAAAAAAAATATTGCAAGCTTAGGCAGCATATTAATTCTAGATCATGTACAAGATCCACAAAATATAGGCGCAATATCCAGAACTTGTGTTTTTTTTGGTATATCTAATATTATTCTACCAAACGATCGAACTGCTTCTATTTCCCCAGGCTCTGTTAAATCATCAGCTGGGGCAATTTTTTCTATTAACTTTTATCAGGTTCCCAATTTAGTTAATACAATTAAAGTATTAAAAGAAAATGATTATTGGATAATAGGGGCTGACCTTAAAGGAGAAGACTATCAGGATTCTAAGTATGATAAATTTATTGGAGATAATATTGTTATTGTTGTTGGTTCAGAAAGTAAAGGCTTAAGTTCTTTAATAAGAAGCAACTGTGATATTTTATTGAGGATTAATGGAAATGGTTCGACCGATTCTTTAAATGTAAATGTTGCAGCTGGAATTCTTTTTAGTAGGTTCTCAGATTGATAGATCTTTTGCTTGCTTCAATTGTACAAGGTATAACAGAATTTATTCCTGTAAGTTCATCATTACATCTTATAATTTTTGACCAATTCTTCTCAACCAAAAATTTAACTTTATTGATTATAGCGACAATGCACCTGGGCTCTATAATTGCACTAATTTGCTTCTTATTAATTGAGACTAAAAATAAACTTGTTATGTATAAAAGTAGAAAGTTTATAAAATTAATCTTTATTTCGAGTATTCCAATATTTATATTTGGTTTTATTTTTTATGAATTAGTAGAAAATNTAAATGCATTAAATATTTTAACAATTTTTACAACTATTTTCTTCGGTCTATTGCTTTATTTTTCTGATTCTTTGTCTAAAGAAAATAGGACATTAGAAAATATTAATTATAAAGATTCATTTATTTTGGGGTTTTCTCAATGCCTATCTCTAATACCAGGAGTTAGCAGATCTGCATCTATAATAATTACTTCGCGAATATTAAAGATTGATAGAGAAAGCTCTATAATATACTCGCTGCTATTGTCTATTCCTGTAATTATTGGAGCCTTTTTATTTGCAATTTATAAAGTTCAGATTGATACAATAATTTTAGAAAAAATATGGATAGATATAATCCTTTCTTTGTGTTTTTCTTTTATAAGCTCTTTTTTAACTTTGAAAGTTTTTTTTAAATTTTCTAGGACTAGAGGATTTGGAATTTTTGCAATTTATAGGGTTTTTCTTGGGTTATTTTTGTTATTGCAACTTTAGAAAATCAAGTTCATTCATAATCTNTATGTTTAGCTCTTTTGCTTTTTTCAATTTTGTTCCAGGTGCCTCTCCTGCTAATAAAATATTAGTTTTTTTAGATATCGAACTGACGACTTTCCCCTGCTGACTAGTTACATAGTCTGCTAACTCTTGTCTTGAATAATTTTTAAATTTACCTGTTATACAAACCAATTTCCCTTTCATTTTATTTCCTTTAAATGAACGTTCATTTTGAATAGAAACACCATTTTTCAATATGTTTTGAATTTCTTCTAAATTATCTAAATTATTAAAATAATCATAAATGCTATTTGCTATTTCTACACCAATTCCATCTATTAATTCAATTTCTTCAATTGATGCGTTTGATATTATATCTAAATTATCAAAACTTTGACACAACAAATTTGAGACATTTTCGCCAACATGTCTTATCCCCAAAGAATTGATAAACTTATCCATGCTTAATTTCTTTTTTTTATTAATTTCATTTATTAGGTTATTTGTAAGTTTTTCGCCAAANCCTTCAAGGTTCATTATTCTGTTTTTATCAAGGTCAAATATATCTGATATTTTTTTAATTATATTATTTGAAACAAAATTATCTATAATGTTTCCTCCTAGTCCAATAATGTTGAAACATTTCTTAGATGCCAAATAAGTAACTCTTTTTTTTAATACCTCAATGCAAGAAGTTTCTTTGCAAAACATATATGAACCATCTTTATGTAATTCTGATTTACAGCAAGGACACTTGGTTGGTAATTGAAATTTTAATTTATTATTACTTTTTATTTTTTTTAGTACCTTNGGTATAACATCACCAGCTCTTTCTATTAGTACCTCATCTTTACTGTTAATCCCTAATAATTCTATTTGTTCAAAGTTATGTAGCGAAGCTCGTCTTACTTTTACACCTCCGAGAGTAACCTCATCAAGTTCAGCCACAGGAGTGATCATTCCTGATCTACCAACCTGGTATGTGATATCATTAACTATTGTTTTAGCCACAAGAGAAGGGAACTTCAAGGCCGCGGCCCATTTTGGATACTTTGAAGTAAACCCTAAAGATTTTTGATTAGCTATCTCATCTATTTTCATGACTAATCCATCAATTTCGTAATCCAGCGTATCCCTTGATTCTAATACCTTATCAAAATGTTGTTGTATAAAATTAATATTATTTGTCCTGAGAAATTCTCCAAGTATTGAAAATCCCCATTCTTTGAATTTATCTATAACCATAAATTCATTTGTAATATTAAAATTTACATATTCACCCAGGCCCCAAGGTATAAAGATTAAAGGCCTACTGGCTGTTATTTTAGTATCTAGTTGGCGTAGAGAGCCTGCTGCTGCATTTCTAGGATTAGAAAAACCTTGATCTATTTCTTGTAATTTTTTGTTTAACGAATAAAACTTTTTTAGTGGGAATATCACCTCCCCTCTGATTTCTATTAACTTAGGGGGATTATTATCTTTAAGAAATAGCGGAACATTTTTTATGGTTCTTATATTNTCTGTTATGTCTTCACCAATATTGCCATCACCTCTTGTTGCTGCTCCACTAAATTCACCGTTTTTATAAGTTATTGATACTGATGAGCCATCGAATTTAGGCTCTAACATAAAAAATGGTTTTTTGATTTTTTTTTCAATTCTNTCAATAAATTTTACTAATTCCTCATTATTAGAAATATTTTCNAAGCTATACATTCTTTTAATATGAGTAAACTTTTTGAAATTTTCAGAAACAAAACCGCCAACTTTCTTTGTAGGAGAGCTAGGACTTGAAAGACTAGGGTCTTCTTTTTCAAGACTAATTAACTCTTTCAGTAATAAATCGAATTCAGCATCACTTATTTCCGGTTTATCATCCAAATAATAACGTTTATTGTGGTAGTTTATAAGTTCAACAAGTTTTTCTACTCTTTTAGCTTTATTAGACAGATTCATTATCTATTAGAATACAATATATATATGTCTTTTTGAATTAACATTCAGTGATGATATATTTTTCTAGTGAGAGTATTAATGCTTGGCTGCGGTTCCTCTGTAGGCTCACCGGTACTTGGAAGAGATGCAATAGGGATTGATGAAAAAGATTGGAGAACAAGAAGCTCGCTGTATGTGACAGTTGAAGATATAAATATTCTTATTGATACAACTCCAGATTTTAGGCAACAAGCTCTAAAAAATAATATAAAAAATATTGATTTTGTCCTATACACTCATTCACATGCTGATCATACACATGGAATTGATGATTTAAGGATTTTTAGTTATATAAAAAAAGATAAAATTATTTGCTTTGCAAATAAACATACTATTGATGACATAAAAAGGAATTTTTCATATATTTTCAATAAAAAGAATATCTCTGGTAGACCCAGACTGGATTTAAGGGAAGTAAGTGGCTCTTTTAGGGAGCAAGGAGTAGAGATAAAACCTCTACCTATTAAACATAAAGAATGGGATATTCTAGGCTATAGAATTAATAATTTTGCTTATATTACAGACTGTAGCTTTATTCCAGATGACACTTTAAGCAAGATTCAAGGTCTAGATTTATTAATTATTGATGCATTAAGGTATTCAAAGCATGATGCACATTTGTCTGTAGATGAAGCGATTATAGTGGCACAACAAGTAGGATCAAAAAGAACAATATTAACTCATATGGGGTCAGAGTTAAAATTTAATGAACTAGTTGAATATCTTCCAAAAGGAATAGAACCAGGTTATGATGGTTTAATATTGAATATATAGGTTAGGTTTTATAATGCATGAAATTAGGGCAACCTTAACAAAGAAAAAGCAAGCAAAGATAATCCTTTTCGTATTGGATGGAGTAGGTGGAATCCCAAATCCTAAACTAACAGAACTTGAAGCTGCAAAAACACCATTCCTTGATAAAATAACTAAGAAGTCCGAGACAGGGTGTCACATTCCTATTTTAAGCGGTTTAACACCAGGGAGTGGAGCAGCTCACTTAGCCTTATTTGGTTATGATCCCTTAAGATATGATATTGGTAGGGGAATTCTAGAAGCTCTAGGGTCGGATGTATCTGTTAGCGAAAAAGATGTCCTGATTAGAGGCAATTTTTCTACTGTAAAAAACGTTGGATCCAAAATTATTATTGATGATAGAAGAGCAGGACGTATTACAACAGACACTAATAAAAGGATTATCAAACTACTTCAGTCAAAAATAAATAAGATTGATGGAGTTGGCGTAGAATTTACTTCTGGTTTAGAGCATAGGTTTGTTTGCAAATTAAAGTTTAAAAATAAATTAAATAGTTCTGAAGTTNATATACTTGACACCGATCCAGAAGAAGTAGGAGTGGCTCCTTTAATACCTAAAAACCTTAATCAAAAGTCTCAAAAAGTATCTAAGATAGTAGTTAAACTTGTAAATCTAATAAAAGAAACTCTTAAAAAAGAAAATAAGGCAAATTATGCTTTATTGAGAGGCTTTTCTATATATCCCAAAATTCCAACATTTGAGGCTTTATATGGGTTGAAAGCTGGTTCGATTGTCACTTATCCAATGTATAAGGGCATTTCTAAGCTCGTGGGCATGAACCCTCTTTATGTAAAAAATAACACCATTGAGTCACAATTCGAAACACTTATTAAAGAATATGATAATTATGACTTCTTCTATTTTCATATTAAAAAGACAGATAGTTTTGGTGAGGATGGAAATTATAAAAAAAAAGATAAATGTGATTGAAGAATTTGATAAATCTTTAAGGAAGATTCAAAAGTTGAAGTTTGATGTAGTTTGTGTAACTGGTGATCATTCTACTCCAACAAAAATGAAAGGCCATAGTTGGCATCCCGTTCCTGTAATTATAAATTCGAAAAATAGTTTCTACGGTACATCTAAGAGATTTACAGAAAAAGAGTGTCTAAAAGGAACCTTAGGTTTATTTGAAGGAAAGAATCTAATGAATTTTATTNTTGCTCATGGAGAACTTTTGAGTAAGTTTGGGGCATGACATATGATGCCGAAGTGGCGGAACTGGTAGACGCGCCATCTTGAGGGGGTGGTGTCTTTAGACGTGCGGGTTCGAGTCCCGCCTTCGGCAATTTAATTTTTTTCAGTTATAATTTTCACATGACNAAAGGAATTGTTATCGTTGACCATGGATCAAAAAAAGTTGAGAGTAATAAGATGCTTGAAGAGATTACCCATCTTTTTCAAAAGCGTTTCTCATCAAAATATAAAATTATCGAACCTGCACACATGGAGTTAGCTGAACCTTCGATTGAAACTGCTTATGCCAAATGTGTTAGTAAGGGTGCTGATTTTATAGTCATCTGCCCTTTCTTTCTTGGCCCTGGAAGACACTGGCAACAAGACATACCCTCTTTAGCACTTGAAGCCTCAGCTAAGTTTCCAGGTACTAATTATCATGTGNCAAAACCTTTGGGTGTAGATGATTTAATTTTGGACTTATTAGAGAAAAGACTTTCCACCTGTACTTCTAATAGCTTTAGTTGTCCTGCCTGTGAAGGTACTACCAGAGCTGGTAATCTATAATTCCATTATTTTCTTTTTTCCTTTAAAATATATTTATGCACATCAAAGGTAATTTTTTGATTATAATATCTGGTCCATCTGGTGCAGGGAAATCTACGCTTACGGCTAGATTACTTTCGAAATGTAAAAATCTTGATTTTTCTATTTCATATACTACTAGAAAGAAAAGAACATCAGAACTAGAGAATGGTCATTATAGGTTTGTATCAATTAATGAATTCGAAGATTTAATTGAGAAAAATGCTTTTTTGGAATATGAAAAGGTTCATGGAAATTATTACGGAACACCTATTAATCCAATTGAAGATTCGATGAAATTCAACCATAGTGTTCTTTTAGATATCGATGTCAAAGGTGCTTATAATATAATAAATACAAATCATTTTGATTGTATATCTTTTTTCATAAGACCCCCATCTATTGATGTTTTAAAGGAAAGATTAATAGATAGAAATGATATGAGCCTAGAAGAAGTTGACAGAAGAATAATAGAAGCAAAAAATGAGATTATGAAATCAATCCACTTTGATCATTTAATTGTTAATGAAGATTTCGAAGAATGTTATAAAGAGGTTGAGAAGATTTTGGCGAGTTTTTAGATGATTAGATTTAACGATATATTAGAAAAAGTTAATCCTTATCTAACAAATGAGGATATAGCTGATGTGACTAAGGCTTATGCGTATTCAGCAAAAGTCCATGCCGGGCAAAAAAGGTACTCTGGCGAGCCTTATATGATTCATCCTATGGAAGTAACATCAATTTTGGCTGATATAAGATTAGACAAAGAATCAATAATCACAGGTCTTTTACATGATACGATTGAAGACACATTGGCAACTAAAGAAGATATATCCAGAATATTTGGTGAGGAAGTTTGTGTTTTAGTTGATGGAGTTACTAAAATCAGTAAGTTAAAAATTAGCTCTACTTTTGAAAAGCAAGCTGAAGACTTTAGAAAATTAATTTTAGCTACCGGTAAAGATATTAGAGTAATTTTAGTTAAGCTTGCAGATAGACTTCATAATATAAGAACGATATCCCATCTTCCAGAAGAAAGAAGAAGAATCTTCGCAAAAGAAACAGTTGATTTATATGCTCCCCTAGCTGATAGGTTAGGAATTTACTGGATTAGAACGGAACTTGAGGATAAGTGCTTTGAAGTCCTAAAGCCTAATGAATTTAATGAGATATCTAATACGTTTAATGCAAAAAAAGATGAATGGGAGAAGTACTCTGGTGAAGTTAAAAGTATGCTTCAAGCTGAATTAGACAGGTTTAAATTGGATGCAATTGTAAGCACAAGATTTAAAAATTTTTATAGCATCTATAGAAAAATGATAAAAAAAAATTTAGAACCAGATAAAGTTCTTGATATTAAAGCCTTTAGGATTATTTCTAAGGATATCTCATCTTGTTATGCCGCACTTGGGGCAGTTCATTCTAC
The DNA here is from genome assembly GCA_002167555.2 of Deltaproteobacteria bacterium TMED58. Classification (GTDB taxonomy): domain Bacteria; phylum Desulfobacterota_D; class UBA1144; order UBA1144; family UBA1144; genus TMED58. The sequence goes on along the minus strand of NHDL02000006.1, from coordinate 65,631 downwards.
ATGGAAACCTATTCCTGGAAGATTTAAAGATTATATTGCCCTGCCAAAGAGTAATGGTTATCAGTCACTCCATACAACTGTTATAGGGCCATTTGGGGATAAAGTTGAGGTTCAAATAAGAACTGAAGATATGCATGAGATTGCTGAATATGGGGTTGCAGCCCATTGGAAATATAAAATTGATTCTAAAGAGAGAAAAAAGTTAATTGATTTACCAGATAGTGTTAAGAATATATTTGAGACACAAACACTGAGCGACCCAAGGGAATTTATTGATGCGATTAAAGATGAATTAATAACAGATTTCGTATATGTATTTACACCTAAAGGGGAACTAAAAGAGTTGCCGATAGATTCGTCCGTTATCGACTTTGCCTATTCTATTCACACTGATTTAGGAAATAAATGTGCTGGAGCAAGGGTTAATGGCTCTATCGTTCCTTTTTCTTACAAGCTCAAAAGTGGTGATGCTATAGAAATTATTACAAACAAAGATCGAGAGCCATCAAAAGATTGGCTAAAATATGTTGTTTCATCAAAAGCGAAATCAAAAATCAGAGGGTCAATTAAGAAAATTATCTCTAAAGATTCAGAAAAAATTGGAAGAGAAATTCTAGGTAAGAAATTAGGAAAATACGGTTTAGATATTCAAAGTACAACTGTTATAGAAAAACTCAAAGAATTTGCTATTGATTATGAGTATAAAAATTTAGAAAATCTTTACATTAATTTTAGCCTTTCAAAGGTAAATATAGTTGAGATTTTGAATTACTTTAATTTAGGTATTAAGACACGAAATGAAGAAAAAGTAAGGAATTATTTAAATCCAAATAATGCAATAATTGTTGGTGGAACTAATAATGTAATGGTCAGAACAGCAAATTGCTGTAGGCCTATATACGGTGATGAAATTATTGGATTTATAACTTTGGGAAAAGGTATATCAATCCATAGAATTTCATGTAAACAGATTTTGCAAGTTGATTCTACGAGATTAATTGAAGCAAAATGGGATAATTCCCACAATGTTAAGTCATCAACTAGTTTAAGATTATATTGTAATGATAAAACAGGAATATTATCGGAAATTTCAAATTTAATTGCAAAGCATGAATCCAATATTATTAAAATAAATGCAAAGAAAACAACCTCTTCAAAGTCATCAATATATATTGAAATATTAGTTAAAGATGCAAAGCACCTTTATCAAATAACGAAAGGACTTGAATCTATTCCAGATGTTTATAGTGTAGAAAGGCTTTTGGCTTCGAGCTCAGAATTTAACTTATTTGAAAAAAATAGTAGACTATAGCTAGTCAGTTATGAGCTCAGATAATAATAATACTTCAAAGCTTCTATCAACATTTAAATCAATTATTTTTGCACTAATTATTGCACTCTTTATAAGATATATATTTATTCAACCCTTTAAGATTCCCTCAGAATCTATGTATCCAACTTTATTAGTTGGTGATCAAATCTTAGTTGATAGAGTAAGCTATGGGGTTGGTTTGCCATGTTCAAAAAATAAATTAATTGCTCCATTTAAAAACATAAAAAGAGGTGACGTCATAGTTTTTAGATATCCTATGGATCCAAATTCCAAAATATGTCCAAATGGAGGTTTTATAGGCCTAACAAGTATCTATTATATAAAAAGAGTTATAGGGATTCCTGGGGATACAGTTTCAATGAAATCTAATGATATTTATATCAATGGCGAGCTAATATCTAGGGCGACTTCTGAAACTTACATTTTGAATAATGAAGCTCACGATGTTTTTGAAAACTCTTTTAGCGAAGATATTGATAGTCTAAGGCAAGTTATTTATATGAGAAAGACAAATTCTGAGACTACAAATCTGGATATTAAAGTTCCGGCTGGTAGTTTTTTTGTTTTAGGCGACAATAGAGATAACAGTATGGATAGTAGATATTGGGGTTTTGTGCCAAGAGAGAATATAATAGGAAAAGCTTTTTTAATACATTTTTCATGGAATAATAAATTTAAAAATGTTAAAGATATTCTTAGGCCTGGGAGGTTTTTCAATACTATTAAATAGTTAATATGTTACATATTTTGAGTGTTAATGATTTGACTGATGACTTTCTCTTTTCCTTATGGTCTGATGCAAGTAAAAGAAAAGGTAAAAGTAATAGTTCACTAAAGGGGAAAGTTTTAACGAATCTTTTTTATGAACCTTCCACAAGAACTTCTTCATCCTTCTATAGCGCTATGAGTTCATGTGGTGGAAGTGTAATACCCATAAACAATGTACAGTTTTCTAGTGTGGCAAAAGGAGAGTCATTTGAAGATACAATAAAAACAATGTCTCAGATGAGTGATGCTATCGTTGTGAGGCATCCAGATAGTGGTGCTGCAGATATTGCGGCAAAAGTAAGTTCAGTTCCAATAATTAATGCAGGAGATGGTAATTCAGAGCATCCGACACAAACAATTATAGATGGTTTTACAATTTATAATTTTTTTAATAAAAAATTATCTGATTTGAGGGTTACTTTAGTTGGGGATTTAAAAAATGGAAGAACAGTTAAGAGTTTAGTGAAATTATTAAATAGGTTTAAAAATAATCACTTTAATCTTGTCAGCCCAGAGAATTTAAAACTTTCATCAGAATTACCTGGAAGTTTTTATGAAACAAGTGATATAAATGAAGTATTGAAAGAAACTGATATACTTTATGTCACAAGAGTTCAAAAAGAAAGAGGAAGTGTTCACGATTACTCCTTAACAGAAAAACAACTCAATAACTTACCGAAAAATTCTATTGTAATGCATCCTTTTCCTAGAGTTAATGAGATCCCCTTAGAATTTGATACAGATGAAAGAGCAAAATATTTTGAACAAATAAAGTACAGTGTTTGGTGCAGACAAATCCTTCTTGAAAGAGTAATGAAGTAAATGAAGATTTTAATAAAAAACGGACTAATAGTTGATCCTTCACAAAAGATTAAAAAAATTATGAATTTGGAAATTAATAATGGTGTTATTTCTAATCTACATATTGGAAAAAATATTAATTATGAGAAATTTGATGAAGTAATTGATGCAAAAGGATTCATTGTTGCGCCAGGATTAGTTGATATTCATGTCCATTTAAGAGACCCAGGTCTTAAACATAAAGAAACAATTGCTACAGGATCTAGGGCAGCCGCTGCTGGAGGTTTTACATCAATTGCATGTATGCCAAATACATCTCCTGCTAATGATAAACCTAAAATAACTAAATATATTATGGATAAATCAAATAAAGCTGGAATGGTAAACATTTTTCCAATCGGTGCTATTACTCAAGGTCTAAACAATCTTAAGCTAGCAAAAATATTGGAAAATATAAAAGCAGGTTGTGTTGGAATTTCTGACGATGGATTTCCTGTCACAAACTCAAAGTTACTTTTTAACGCTATGACTATTGCTAAAAAGAATTCTTTTCCTGTGATTTCTCACTGTGAAGATTGTTCGTTCTCTGAAGGCGGTGTAGCTAATGAAGGAAAATTCTCTAGAAAATATCNCTTAATAGGCATACCTAACATATCAGAGGAGCTAGGAATCATAAAAGATATTGCTGTTGCTGAATATACAAATGCACATTTGCATGTATGTCACGTATCAACCCTGAATTCTGTAAAAATTATAAAAGAAGCCAAAGCAAGGGGAGTTATTGTTACCTGTGAGGCTACACCACATCACTTCTCGATATCAGAGGATGATATTTTGAATTGCGATACAAACTATAAAATGAACCCTCCATTAAGGAGTATGCAAGATGTTAAAGCTATAGAAAAGGGACTTATTGAGGGTGTTATTGATGTGATAGCTACGGATCATGCACCACATGCAGAGTCTGAAAAAAGGATGAATTTTAAAAATGCTCCATTTGGAATAATTGGGCTTGAAACAGCATTGCCNCTATCCCTTAAACTAGTTCATGATAAGAAAATCTCTATCTCTAAATTAATAAGTCTTATGTCAACTAGGCCGTCTGAAATAATTAACATTCCAAAGGGTAGTTTAAAAAAAGGATTAGATGCTGATTTAGTTATATTTGACATGAATAAACCAGTAGTTGTAGATAAAAACAAAATGCATTCTAAGAGTAAAAATACTCCATTTAACGGAATCAAATTAAAAGGAAAAGTTATAAGAACAATTCTTAAAGGCAAGACTGTTTACAGTTCTAATTAAAAAAAATTGAAATTTTCAAAAAATATTATATTGATAACTCTTTCGGCATTTTTTTTCTTTTATGCTTATCATGCTTTTTTAATTTTACCTATTCGGGTTATCTCTTTAGGTGGCACCGAATTTGATATTGGTCTTGTAATGTCTATGGCGGGAATTAGTACTTTACTCGTAACCCCTATCTCTGGTTTATTAGGTGATATTTATAAAAAAAAATATTTATTAACCTCAGGGGCTTTATTGCTTGCNCTGATTAACTTTTTGTTCATCTATTTTGACTCAATTTATTATTCATATTTGATTTTAAGGTTCTTTCAAGGCTGTGCGTTTTCTCTATTCTTTGTTTCAGCAGGAACTTTAATTGCAGAAAATTCTCTTGAAGAGAACCAAACACAAGCGCTAGGTTTTTTTGGAATCTTTGCAATAGTAAATCATGCACTTGCCCCTACAATTTCTATTGAGATAATAAATTTTTTTTCTTATGATTATTTTTTTATATCAAGCTCTATTGCTAGCATAATAGCATTTTTTATTGCTTTAAGTATTAACGTTAAAAATTCTATGGTAGACGAGAGGAAGAATGGACAGAACTTTACTCAACTGTTAAAAAATAAAAAGTTGAAAATAGTTTGTTTTATTATGTTTTTGGTAGGCGGGTCTTTTTTAACTTGTTTGAACTTTGCAGCAGTTTTTACAAAATCAATAAATGTCCTTCCTATAACTATATTCTTTCTGTCTTACACAGTTATTGCATTAATCATGAGAATATTTTTTGGCTGGCTGCCTGACAAATATGGCCAGGTTACCTTTTGCAAACCTGCTTTGATTCTATATGGGCTTTCAATAGGAATTCTAGGATTATCAATCAATTATATTAGTGTTATGTCTGCTGGAATTTTATTTGGAATATCCCATGCACTGGTCTATCCTTCAATTTATACACTAGCTTTACGATTTACAGATATAAGTAATAAATCAAAGGCTTTTTCAACATGCAGTGTTTCTTTTACTTTTGGGGGGATGATTTTCTCTATTATTTATGGATTGATTGCAGAAACATATAGTTTTAAAGTTATGTTTCTATCTTGTAGTATAATAGTAACCTTGGGTNTTTATTGTTTAATTAAATTGTTGGAGAAGGAAATTCTTAATGAGTATAGATAACGAATATATTGAAAAAAGAAAAGAAAAGATTCGTCTACTTAGAGAACTGGGATTAGATCCATTTTCTAATCAATTCAGCAGAACAAATGACGTTAAAGATATATTAGAAAAATATAAGGATATTAACCCTGAATCTTTTCAACCTGACAATATAAATCATAGAATTTCGGGGAGAGTCATAGCTATTAGAAGCTTTGGGAAGTCAGCTTTTATTAAGATAGTGGATAATATGGAAAGAATTCAAATATTTATATCTAATAATTCAGCTGGCAAAGAGAAAATGGATTTTTTTAAAAAATTTGTAGATGTAGGAGACTTTATTGGAATAGAGGGCCATTGTTTTTTCACTAAGACTCAGGAGTTATCGATAGAGGCAAAAGATATAGAAATTTTAACTAAATCAATAAATACACTCCCAGAAAAATGGCATGGCTTAACAAATGTTGAGACAAGATATCGTCAAAGATATGTAGATTTAATTTCAAATGATGAAGTTAAACAGATTTTTTTACAAAGATCACAGATTGTAAATAATATAAGAAATTTCTTAGTNAATAAGGGCTTCCTAGAAGTTGAAACACCAATCCTTCATACTGTAGCAGGTGGCGCTGCCGCGAAACCTTTTAAAACTTATCATAATACTCTTGATATGGACTTAATACTTAGGATTGCACCCGAGCTCCATTTAAAAAGATTAGTTGTTGGCGGTATGGAAAAAGTATTTGAAATTGGTAGAAATTTTAGAAATGAGGGTATATCAACGCAACATAATCCTGAGTTTACAATGATAGAGCTTTATGAGGCATATTCAAATTATGAATCAATGATGAACATGATTGAAGAACTGGTTAGTAGTTGTGTTGACTTATATTCCAATGATAGAAAGATAGTTTATCAAGAAAAAGAAATTGACTTTAATGGACCATGGAAAAGAGTTCATATGATAGAGTGGCTGTCTGAAAAGTTAGGTTATTCTGTTTTGGACAATTCAGACAAAATATTAAAAGAAGCAGATAAAATGAANATTAACCACTTTGACTTACCTGGAAAAGCAATTACAGAAATATTTGAGGAAAAATATTTAAAGGGAGTTCTGAATCCAGTTTTTGTTTATGGTTTCCCTATAGATGTCTCCCCATTAGCAAGAAGAAATAATGATAACCCAATGATTGCGGATAGATTTGAACTTTTTGTAAACGAAAAGGAGATTGCTAATGCCTTTTCTGAATTAAACGATCCAGAGGATCAGTTTGATAGGTTTAATAAGCAACTTGAGCTTAAATCTAAAGGTGATGATGAGGCAAGTGATATGGATGAGGATTATATTAATGCACTAAGATTTGGAATGCCACCAACGGCAGGAGCAGGACTAGGAATAGACAGGCTTGTTATGCTTCTTACTGATAGTCCATCGATTAGGGAAGTAATACTTTTTCCACATATGAGAAATGAATAATTTTATAGTTTTAATTACTTTGAACTATATAAAAAACTTTTTTAAAAAAAAAGACAATAAAATACCTGTATTCATATCAATTTTATCAATAGCCATATCTGTTTTTTCTTTAATAATAGTTCTTTCAGTAATGAAAGGTTTTGAAGTAAAAGTAAAAAATAAAATACTAGCAAGCTTTCCTCATATAATAATTAGTACTGGGGATAGTATTAATCTCGACGAAATTAAGAATATAAAATCTTTTAATAAAACCTCAGAAGACTATGGAGCTTTTTTAGAAAATGATAATTTTAATGTAATACANATTAAAGGTTTTGATTACCTAGAAAGTGATCAATTATACTTGGCGACTACTAAAGGAAACAAGTATCCTGTTGTAATCAACAAAGACTTTTCAAGAAAATATAGTCTATCAGAAGGGTCAAATATCAAGATTATTGCTCCCGATTTTAGTAGTAAAAAACCTAAAATAAAAAAAGTTAACCTCTATGTTTCAAACATTAATAATTTACCATCCAATAATATTGACAGAATTTATATAAAAAATAGGTTTAAAAACGAATTAGGCCTCACTCGCGGGGAATTCTATGAGGTCTATTTGAAAAATCCTTACGAATCAAAAAGAATAATTGAAATTATAATTGCTAAATATCCAGAACTAAAATTTAAGACAGTTGATTGGCAAACCTTAAATAAAAGTTTTTTTAGTCTTATGGAACTAGAAAGGCTATCAATTGGAATATTTTTAATGTTCTTGATAATTTTATCAGCAACAAATATTTATTCCAATATCGTAAGCTTTATATCCGAAAAGAAGACTGAAATCGGCTCACTTGTCTTGCTTGGTGCGAGTAAAAACAATTTGATAATAATATTTACTTTAATTGGCCTGTTTCTAGGAGTAGTAGGCACTTTGATTGGAGTTATTATGTCCGGACTTTTAATTTACCTCATAATTGAAAAACAGATAATAGATAGCCTAGCTATTGATATTACATTCTATCAAATAGAGGGATTCCCCATATTGTTTTCAGCCGAATATTTTGTCCTAATTAGCCTTCTCTCAATTTTAGCAGTTCTTATTTCATCTTTTATACCATCCTTCTTAATATTAAATAAAAATCTTGAATCATTGATTAGGAGAGATTTTTAGAAATGATTGAAATTAAAAATTTAAATAAAGAAATAAATAATAAAGAGATTTTAACAAATATATGTTTTGAAATATACAAAGGAGATTTTGTTTCTGTAATTGGACCATCTGGATCTGGAAAAACAACTTTATTAAATATACTTTTACTTATCATAGATAAAACTTCAGGATCATATAATTTTAATGGTAAAAATATTGATGAGATAAAATTTGATAATAATGAAGTTATAAAGTTTCGACAAAATATTGGGATAATGTCCTCCCTATCTCAGTTGTTACCTAATATAAATGTAAAGCAAAATATTATGCTCCCTGCAACTATCTTTGAAGAGGAAAGATCGAAAGATTATGAAAAATTAATTAGCCAGTTAAATATTAAAAAGATCCAAAATAATTCCATTTCTTCTCTATCTTCTGGTGAGAAGCAAAGGGTTCTCTTAGCAAGAGCACTAATACTAAGTCCTTTGCTCTTAATTGCTGATGAACCTACAGCAAATCTTGATAATAATAATGCTTTGAAAATAGGAGACATTATGTCTGATTTGAATGAGGAAAATAAAACAACTATAATAATCGCAACTCATGATGATAAAATTTCTAATAAGACAAAATCAATTTTAAAAATTGAAAATGGAAATTTGAGTAAAGAAATATGAAAAGAGTTTATATAATATTATTTATTTTTTTGACTAGCCTAATATCTATTCATAGTTCATTAAGCGATGTCAGTACCCGTTCCAATTCAGAAATTGGTTCTACAGAAAAATATGAAAATATTAAAATAGATAAGGTCGAATTTTATGGAAATAAAATTATCTTATTAGATAAGATTCAAGATATTTTCTCTATTAAATCGGGAGACCTTTTTAATTCTAATAATCTAAAAAAGAATATTAGAGATCTATATTCAACTGGTTATTTTTATAAAATTGATGCATTAGTTGAAAATATTGATAGTAAATTCGTATTGATAATTAGATTCGAAGAAAATCCAATTTTAGCCAAATTTACAATTAAGGGTAACGACAAAATATCGGTCAAAGATCTTTCTGAACCATTAAACTTAACTGTAGGAAAGATAGTAAGTAGGAAGCAGTTAGAAATTTCCAAAAAAGTAATCGAGCAATTTTATTTTTTTAAAGGATTCAACAATGTAGTCGTTAGCGATTCTATTTTCCCTATTGGTGAAGGAAAAATTGAATATGTCATAACAATTAATGAAGGTAGCCGAGGATATGTTAAAGGTATTGATTTAGTTGGTGTCGATGAATCATTTAAAAAAGAATTATCAAAGTCCATAGAGACAAAAATAAAGTGGGTTTGGTCCCCAATAACGGGAAGAGGAAGGTTGAGTGTTGACTTGGTCGAAATGGACGAACAAAATGTAAAACAATTTTTTCTAAATAAAGGTTATTTAGATGTTAAAACAAGCCAGCCAATAGTTACATATAATAAAATTAAAGATGGTTATAATGTAACCTTTAACGTTCAACAAGGTATTAGGTATAAGACTAAATCTATATCTATTAAGGGTGATTTAATAGAAGATGAAAATATCCTTAAAGATTCTTTAACACTCAAAGAAGATGATTTTTTTAGTACTGGAAATCTAACTAAGGACATTGAAAAATTAAATACTATTTATGGTGATCAATCATATGCTTTTGCAAACATCAGTCCCAACGTTGTTAAGACTGATGGTAATAAAGTTATTGTTGATTATGTAATTGAAAAAGGTGAAAAATATAAAGTTAATTTGATAAGTATATCAGGCAATACTAGGACTAGAGACAAAGTAATCAGAAGACAAATTTTAGTTAATGAAAATGATGATTATTCTTCAACTAAAATTAAGAGTTCAAAATCTAGGATTAATCGAAGAGGTTTTTTTGAAACAGTTGAAGTGTCCGAGAAGCCCGCAAAAGATAAAAAAAATTATTTGGACTTAAATGTTGAGGTAGAAGAAAAAGCTACAGGTTTTTTCAGTATAGCAGGTGGTTATAGCTCAACCGAAAATTTATTATTAGGAATACAAATTCAAGAATCTAATTTGTTTGGTTATGGAAAGCAATTAAGTACCTCGGTTACCGTTGGTGGACTTAGTAAAAACTTTTCAATAGATTATAGTGATCCATATTTCTTAGACACTAGTTACACTTTTGGTTTTAGGCTTTTTAATAATGAATATGAGTATGTAGATTTTGATAGGAACTCATATGGTGGAAGAGTAAGATTTGGTAAAGCAATAAGCGACTGGTCTTTTTTAAATTTCCGTTATAGATATGAGAATATTACTATTGATCAGTTAAAGCTTGCTGCAAGTGAAGTCTTTTCTCAGGGTACTGATGAAATAAGCTCAATTGGATTAGGAGTCACTTATGATACTAGAGATAATTTTATAAATCCAAGTCGAGGTATTTCTACTACTTTTAATATTGAAGAATCAAATGATATCTTTGGTGCAAATTTATTTTATACAAAATATACTGCTAATTTTGCTAAATATTATTCAATCAAAAGAAACCATACTCTATCTTATAAGATTGAAGGAGCTTTTATAGATTTTAGAGAGATAGGGGATAAGATTGTTGTTGGGGAAAGATTTTATCTTGGTGGACCTAACAACCTTAGGGGTTTTAAAGCATCTAGAATATCTCCTAGAAGGCTTCTTTCTACTGGTAATTTTGTTAGAATTGGTGGAAACAAGTACGTTTTTAATACTTTAGAGTATTTATTCCCTATAGCTTTAGAAACAGGTCTTAGAGGTATACTTTTTGTCGATGCTGGAAATACATATGACGAAAGTAAAAATATAGATTATAATCCAATTGATATGAGAAAAGATGTAGGTTTTGGCTTTAGATGGCTTTCACCTATGGGTCCTTTAAAACTTGATTTTGGTTTTCCATTAGGCGAAAGAAAATCAGGGGAGAGCAAATACGAAGTTCAGTTTTCCATTGGGTCACTTTTTTAATATAGTTTAAATTATGGAGAAATGTTATGAATAAATTTTTTATTGTTTTAATGCTTTTAATTTTAATTCCTCTTAGTTCTTATGCGGACGGACACTCTGATACTAAAGTGGAGCAAGATACTATTAAAGTTGCTGTTGTTGATTTTCAAAGAGTCCTTACAGAGTCAAGATTAGGGAAAGACTATATAAAAAATGCTAAAAAAAATATTGAAAAGAAACAAGAGCTTCTTGCAAAGTTAGAAGATCAAGTTAGGAATATGAGAGATAAGTTTAATGAGCAAAAACTTGTTTTGGATGAAAAAGTAAGAGATCAAAAAGCTGAGGAACTTAGCTACAAGATGAAAGAACTTCAAAGAAAAAGCGAGGATTTTCAAGCAGAAGTAAAAATAGCCGAAGGAAAATTTCAGAGAGATATTCTAAGTGTTTTAATGAAAGAGGTTAAGTCTGTAGCTGATCAACTTGGACTTGATTTGGTTTTATCTAAATCTGCTCCAGGATTGATGTTTGTTAGTTCGGAATTAGACATTACTTCTAAAGTTTTGGATAGAATGAATAGGTAAGGATTGTGCAATTAGATAAGGATGATATCAAGAGGTATATTCCACACAGAGAACCTTTTTTATTTGTTGATGAAGTTACAGCGTTTGATTTAGGAAAATCCATACAAGCTAATGTGACATTTCATGATGATGCTTATTTTTTTAAAGGCCACTTCCCCGATAACCCAGTTGTACCTGGAGTTATAATCATTGAAGCAATGGCGCAAGTTGGGGGTATTCTAATTTATAAATCTTATGAAGAAACCCTTTTTGGCCTAAGCCCAGCTTTAGTTGGAATTGATAATGTTAAATTCAAATCTCCGACTCTTCCAGGAGACACACTAGTGATTGAAACTTTGTTGCTCAAAAGAAAGCTTAATATTTTCAAATTAACTGCTAAGGCATATAACAATAAAAAGCTTGTGGTACAAGCTGATATAACTGCAACTACAATGTCCAAGTAGCTTATTTAATTAAATTGAAACAAATAATCTATCATGTTAATATAGGGCTTTATATTTTATGCTGGAGTAGCTCAGGGGTAGAGCAGCTGATTTGTAATCAGCCGGTCGGGGGTTCAAATCCCTTCTCCAGCTAGTCATGGGGATATGGCAGAGTGGACAAATGCATCAGACTGTAAATCTGACCGCGCAAGCGTACGGTGGTTCGAATCCATCTATCCCCAGAAAGCATGCGGGAGTAGCTCAGTTGGCTAGAGCATCTGCCTTCCAAGCAGAGGGTCGCGGGTTCGAGTCCCGTTTCCCGCTTTTTGCCCAGGTAGCTCAGTGGTAGAGCACATCCTTGGTAAGGATGAGGTCGGCGGTTCAACCCCGCTCTTGGGCTTTCAATTAGTTTATTTAGTTGTATGATTTTAATATTATTAGTAGAGGAAGTTAATTATGGGCGATAATATAGTAGTTGTTGCATTAGAATGCACAGGTTGTAATGGTAATAATAGGTATCACATCAGAAAAAATAAAAAAGTTCAACGTGATAAATTAGAGATAAAGAAGTACTGTAAACTTTGCAATAAACATTTAATTCATAAAGAGACTAAATAGGGGTGTAGCTCAGTTGGTAGAGCGACGGTCTCCAAAACCGTAGGTCGGGAGTTCGAGACTCTCCACCCCTGTTTTGAAAAAATATGAATTTTTAAGGTAAAATATTTTTGAATATGAGCGTGTGTAATGATGAATGATATTTTCTTAGAACAAGGTAAAACTGATAATAGCGAATTTAGTTATTATTCTTTACCTAAAGTAGCAGATGAATACGGATTTGATTTAGAGTTAATGCCTTATTCGCTAAGAATTCTACTTGAGAATTTAATAAGGAATTATGATGATAGAATTGTTAGTGAAGAACTGATTAAGAAATTTATTTTTAATAAAAAAGATAAGTTTGAAATCCCTTTCAGGCCAGCAAGAGTTGTATTGCAAGATTTTACAGGAGTTCCATGTGTTGCAGATCTTGCAGCAATGAGAGATGTGGTTAACAAAATGGGAGGAAATACTGACACTATTAACCCTCTTGTTCCGGTAGACTTAGTTATCGATCATTCAGTTCAAGTTGACCACTTTAGAGAAAAGAATGCTCTTTTGTTGAATACCAAACTGGAATTTGAAAGGAATCAGGAGAGATATTCTTTTTTACGATGGGCTCAAACTGCATTTAAAAATTTTAGGGCAGTACCTCCTGGGAATGGAATAGTCCACCAAGTTAATCTAGAGTATTTGGCAAAGTTGGTCCAGAAAGTAAACCATAATGGGAATGAGGTCTGTATACCAGATACATTAGTTGGAACTGACTCTCATACAACAATGATTAATGGAATAAGTGTTTTAGGTTGGGGAGTTGGAGGAATTGAAGCAGAGGCTGCAATGCTAGGTCAACCATTATATTTTTTGATTCCTGATGTAATTGGTTTTAAGTTAGAAGGAAATTTATGTGAGGGAGTTACAGCAACAGATTTAGTATTAAACATTACAGAAATGCTCAGAGCCGAAGGAGTAGTTGGAAAGTTTGTCGAATTTTATGGCCCTGGACTCGATAATCTTCCTCTTCCTGATAGGGCTACGATAGCTAATATGGCACCTGAATATGGAGCTACGATGGGTTTTTTCCCTGTTGATCAAGAAGCATTAAATTATTTTAAATTAACTGGAAGAACATCCGAAGAAATTGAATTAGCTAAAGAATATTATATAAATCAAAACAGTTTTAGAGATTCTACAAGTAAGGATCCTAATTACTATAAGTCATTGTATTTAAACCTTGAAACAGTTCAACCCGCGTTAGCAGGTCCAAAAAGACCTCAAGATAGGATATTATTAGCTGACATGAAAGAATCTCTCCATTCAGAATTAAAATCAAGAAAAATTAAAAATGATGAAGAATTTGAAGTTGAAAATACTAACGAATCTTTAAAAAATGGTTCTGTTGTTCTTGCTGCAATTACTAGTTGCACAAATACATCAAATCCTTATGTAATGGTCACAGCTGGGCTTGTTGCAAAAAAAGCGCATGATTTAGGGTTAAAAGTACCTTCATTTGTTAAAACTAGCTTAGCTCCGGGTTCAAAAGTAGTTGTAGACTATTTAGAGAATGCTGGATTATTGGAAAGTCTTTCAGATATTGGTTTTAAAACTGTTGGATTTGGATGTACAACTTGTATAGGTAATAGCGGCCCACTTCCCGATGAGGTTGCAAACGTTGTTACTGATAAGGAGCTTCATGTGGCAGCTGTTTCCAGTGGAAACAGAAATTTCGAAGGAAGAGTGCATCCTTTAATTCGATTGTCTTATCTTGGGTCCCCTCCTTTAGTAGTTGCATATGCATTAGCAGGTACAGTCGATATAGATTTTTATAGAGAAGAAATTGGTAAATCCAAAGATGGTAAAGATATTTTTTTGAAAGATATTTGGCCAACTAATCAGGAAATAAAAGATACTGTTAACAAGTCTATACTTCCAGATACATTTATAAATAGGTACAGTGACATCTTTGTTGGAGATAAAAGTTGGGAGTCGATTTCAATACCAGATGGTTTAATTTATGAATGGAGTGAAAAATCAACATACATTCAAAAACCATGTTTTTTTGATGATTTTACTAGTGAATTACCTCAGATTGGTGATATTCAAAATGCCAAAGTTTTAGCCTATTTAGGGGATTCTATAACTACTGATCATATATCTCCAGCTGGTTCATTCACTGAAGAAACACCAGCAGGAAAGTATTTAGTTGATAGTGGAGTTAAAATTAAAGACTTTAATAGCTATGGATCGAGAAGAGGAAATCACGAAGTAATGATGAGAGGCACCTTCGCCAACATAAGGATAAAGAATAAGCTCTTGGATGATATAGAGGGCGGCTTCACAAAATATTTCGCAACTGGTGAGACAATGTCAATTTATGATGCAGCTATCAAATACAAAGAATCTAAAACTGATTTGATTGTTATAGCAGGTAAAGAATATGGAACTGGTAGCTCTCGAGATTGGGCTGCTAAGGGTTCAATGCTGCTAGGAGTTAAAGCAGTTATTGCAGAAAGTTTCGAAAGGATACATAGAAGTAATTTAGTTGGAATGGGAGTATTACCTTTACAATTTAAAGAAAATGAAAGCGCTGAATCTCATAAAATTACTGGCAATGAAGAGTTTTCAGTTTCTGGGATATCTAGCGGACTTAGACCTTTATCTAATATTATCCTCAATATTACTAATGATATGGGTGATACAAGGCAAGTTGAATTAATTTGTAGGTTAGATTCAATTGTAGAAGTTGATTACTTTTACAATGGCGGTATTTTGCAGACTGTCTTAAGGCAAATGCAGAAAACAAATTAATAATTGATTTTTCCTTTTTTTTTATTATATTTTCTAGTGATACAATTCAAGGAGAGGAAACATGTCATATATTAAAATACCTTCAGAAGGAACAAAAATAACTATAAATAAAGATGGGACTTATAATATTCCTGACAACCCGATTATTACATTTATTGAGGGTGATGGAATTGGGCCAGATTTGTGGAGAGCTTCTGTTAGAGTTTTTGACGCAGCAGTTGAAAAAACTTTTGGCGGCAGTAAAAAAATTGTTTGGGCCGAAGTTTATGCCGGGGAAAAGGCACTTGAAATTACCAAAGAGTGGTTACCAAAAGAAACCACTGATGTTATTAGTGAATATTTAATTTCTATAAAAGGACCACTTACAACTCCAGTTGGAGGTGGTATTAGAAGCTTAAACGTCGCATTAAGGCAAATCATGGATTTGTACGCCTGTGTTAGACCTGTTAGATGGATTAACGGGACACCTTCTCCTGTCAAAAGTCCTGAAAAGATGGACGTAGTATTATTTAGAGAAAATACTGAAGATGTATATTCTGGTGTCGAGTATGAAAGTGGAACTGATGAAGCAAATCAATTGATAAAATATTTACAGGATTCATTGGGTGCCAATGTTAGAGATCTTTCAGGTGTTGGTATTAAACCTATATCTGCATTTGGAACGAAAAGATTGGTAAGAAAAGCAATACAATATGCAATAGATAATAATCGTAAGAGTGTAACATTGGTTCATAAAGGTAATATTATGAAATTTACTGAAGGGGCTTTTAAAGATTGGGGATATGAGTTAGCCAAAGAAGAATTCCCTGAGCAAACTATATCTGAAGATGAGCTTTGGGATAAATATAATGGTAAAGCTCCTGAAGGAAAAATAGTTATAAATGATAGAATTGCTGATAATATGCTACAGCAAATTTTAACAAGAACTGATGAATATGATGTATTAGCCCTTCCAAATTTGAATGGAGATTATATGTCAGATGCATGTGCTGCACAAATTGGTGGTTTAGGTTTAGCTCCAGGTGCTAATATAGGGGATGAGATAGCTTTATTTGAAGCAACTCATGGAACTGCACCAAAGTATGCTGGTCAAGATAAAGTTAATCCTGGATCAGTAATACTTTCTGGAGTGATGATGTTCGAGCATATGGGTTGGAAAGAAGTTGGAAATTTAATTGTCAAAGCGATGGAAAAAACAGTTCTAGATAAAGATGTTACTTATGATCTAGAAAGACAAATAGAGGGTGCAAATTTACTTAAATGCTCTGAATTTGGCGATGCAATAATCAAAAATATGGACAAAGTTTAGTCCTTAGGTGGTTTAATAGAATTGTCTAGTCTTCCAAAAATTTCTGTAATTGGTGCAGGGAATGTTGGGTCTTCCGCAGCATATAGAGCTCTTGAATTAAATCTTGCTGATGTTGTTTTGTTAGATATTGTTGATGGCTTACCTCAAGGTAAGGCACTTGACATGACTCAAATGATGTCAGTAACTGGCTCATCTTCAAGAATCATCGGTACAACTGATTATTCAGATACTAAAGATTCAGATATTGTTATAGTTACTTCTGGTTTAGCTAGAAAACCTGGAATGAGTCGTGACGATTTAATTAATACTAATACAAAGATTATAAAAGATGTAACAGAAAAAGTTGTCCAACATTCACCTAATAGTATTATAATCGTTGTTACAAATCCCCTGGATGCAATGACTTATGTTTCATATAAGGTTAGCGGTTTCCCTAAAGAGAGAGTTATTGGGATGGCAGGTGTATTAGATGCTGCTAGATTTAAGGCATTTTTATCTTTAGAGTTGAATGTTGCTGTTTCTAAAATAGATACATTAGTACTTGGGGGGCATGGAGATGATATGGTGCCCTTGAAAAATTATACGTCAGTTTCAGGAGTTCCAATAGCTCAGATGATTCAAGATAGCAGATTAGATGAGATAATTCAAAGAACTAGAGATGGTGGAGCAGAAATTGTAAAATTACTTAAGACTGGGAGTGCTTTTTATGCTCCTGGTGTATCTGCAATTGAAATGGCAGAATCTATACTAAAAAATCAAAATAAAATATTACCTTGTTGCACTCTTGCTCAAGGTCAATATGGAATATCAGAACAATTCTTAGGACTTCCAGTTATATTATCATCAGAGGGCGTAAAAAAAGTGATTGAAATTAAATTAACCCCAGAGGAGCAAAAAGAATTAGTAGTTTCAGCATCTCATGTCAAGGAACTGTGTAATTTTATAGACGAGTCTGGTTTAATTTAGGGATATTTTATGGGACAATTCGATTTTCTTAAAATTTCTTCAATATTAAAAAAAATTATTATTGCTGTAACTGGTTTATCGCTTTTTCTTTTTCTGATTATCCATCTCCTAGGAAATATAACTTTATTTACTGGAAATCCTCCTGGTAAAGATTTTAACCAATATGCACATTTCCTAGAGTCATTTGGTATCTTATTCACTCTAGCAGAGTTAGGATTACTTGCTTTTTTTCTTGTTCATTTATCTACCGCTTTATATTCAAACTTTATTAATACATCTGCTAGGGAAAGCAGGTATGCTGTAACTTCCTTTGCCGGAGGAAAAAGTAAAAAAACATACGCATCACAAAGTATGGTGATTACTGGGGTTGTACTAATGGCTTTTTTAATCTGGCATGTTTTACAGTTCAGGCTTGGAACATATTTTGACACAATATATTTGGATTATAATAATGGTGAACCAATTAGAGATTTATATAAAAATGTAACTATAGAATTTACAAACCTATGGGTAGTTTTGGGGTACTCAGTTGCGATGGCTATGCTTTCATTACATTTAGGCCATGGTTTTTGGAGTTCTTTTCAATCTTTAGGAATACATGGTAAAAGTTTTACTAGGATTACTTACAGCATAAGTTATTTATTAGGTACAATTATAAGCATAGGGTTTTTAATAATCCCTATATATATTTATTCTATTAACTAAAGGTTTATTATGTCAGGTGCAACGCCAGAAAAAGAATATGTAGAAAGTGTCTCCAAGCTGGATGGTAGAGTACCATCTGGTGAATTAGCGGATAAGTGGGATAAGTACAAGTCAAGCATGAAAATTGTAAATCCTGCTAATAAAAGAAAATTTAATATTATAGTTGTTGGGACAGGATTAGCTGGAGGTTCAGCTGCCGCTACATTAGCCGAATTGGGATATAACGTTAAATCTTTTTGTATTCAAGATACACCTAGAAGAGCCCACAGTATTGCTGCGCAGGGCGGCATTAATGCGGCTAAAAACTATCAAAATGATGGTGATAGCGTACATAGACTTTTTATAGACACTATTAAAGGTGGAGACTATCGAGCTAGAGAAGAGAATGTTCATAGATTAGCTCAAATTAGCACTCAAATAATCGATCAATGTGTTGCGCAAGGGGTACCCTTTGCAAGGGATTATGGTGGTTTATTAACAAATAGGTCTTTTGGAGGTTCTCAGGTATCAAGAACCTTTTATGCTAGGGGTCAAACGGGTCAGCAACTTTTACTTGGTGCATATAGTGCAATGATGAGACAAGTAGCTAAGCAACAAATAGAGATGTTTCCTAATAGAGAAATGTTAGATGTAATAACTGTTGATGATAAGGCTCGAGGCATAGTTGTCAGGAACTTGAAAACTGGTGAGTTAGAAACTCATTCAGGGGATGCTGTGCTGTTATGTACTGGCGGTTTTGGTAATGTTTATTTTCTATCAACAAATGGAAAGGGCTCAAATGTAACTGCTGCATGGAGATGTCATAAGAAGGGCGCTTATATGGCCAATCCTTGTTTCGCTCAAATTCACCCTACTTGTATTCCAACTTCAGGAGAGTATCAGTCTAAATTAACTCTAATGTCAGAGAGCCTTAGAAATGATGGAAGAGTTTGGGTACCTAAAAATAAAGATGATAAAAGGTTAGCGGCAGATATACCAGAGTCTGATCGAGATAATTTTTTAGAAAGAATGTATCCAGCATACGGAAACCTCGTCCCACGTGATGTTGGTTCAAGAGCAATTAAAAAAATGTGCGACGAAGGTAAAGGATTGGATCCTTCAGGTCGTGCAGTATATTTAGATTTCAGTAGTGCCATTGAAAGACTAGGAAAGAAAAATATTGCTGATAAATATGGAAACCTTTTTGATATGTATGAAACAATAACTGGTGACAGCCCTTACAGCCAACCAATGAAAATATATCCAGCTATACATTATATTATGGGCGGATTATGGGTTGATTATGATTTAATGAGCACTATTCCTGGCTTGTTTGTCTTAGGTGAGGCTAATTTTTCTGATCATGGAGCTAATAGGTTAGGAGCCAGTGCATTAATGCAGGGACTAGCTGACGGATATTTTGTAATCCCAAATACTTTAGGAAATTATTTGGCTAATACTAAGTTAGATAGTGTAAGTACAAGTTCAGATGAGTTCACGTCTGTAAAAAATGACTGCAAGGAAAAGACCGACCAATTATTAAAAATTAAAGGTTCTTCAACAACTCTAGAAATTCACCGGGAATTAGGTGGCGTGATGTGGGACTTGGTTGGAATGGCTAGGACTAAAGAGTCTTTAGAAGAAGCACTAGAAAAAATTCCTAAGATTAAAGATAAATTTTGGAACGATTTGTATATACCTGGTGATTCTGATAGTTTAAATAAAAGTTTAGAGCATGCAGGAAGATTGGCTGATTTTCTTGAATTAGGTGAGCTTATGGCATTGGACGCTTTAAATAGAGAAGAATCCTGTGGGGCTCATTTTCGAGAGGAGTATCAGACTGAAGAAGGTGAACCACTTAGGAATGATGATAAGTATGCGTATGTCTCTGCGTGGGAATACAATAAGGACAGTATACCAATTTTGCATAAAGAGAATTTAGATTATAAATTTGTTAAAATGACTCAAAGGAATTATAAATAATGTCAGAAGTAATAAGTTTAAACCTGCAAGTTTGGAAACAGTCATCTAATGAAGATGTCGGTTCCTTCGAGTTTTATTCGGTTAAAGATATTTCAATTCATATATCTTTTTTGGAAATGCTTGATGTTGTTAATGAAAATCTTCAAAAAGAAGGCAAGGAGCCAATTGCCTTTGATAGTGATTGTAGAGAGGGAATTTGTGGTACATGTGGATTCGTTATAGATGGAGTTGCTCATGGCCCTCTAGCTAAGACAACTGTTTGTCAGCTCCATATGAGACATTTTAAGAATGGACAAACATTGGTGATTGAGCCTTTTAGGGCAACACCTTTTAAAATAGTTAAAGATTTAGTTGTAGATAGAAGCTCTTTTGATCAAATAATTCAAGCAGGTGGTTATGTTACTGTTAGTACAGGCAACGCCCCCGATGCAAATAATATATTAATAGCAAAAGAAAATGCGGAAGAAGCGTTTGATTCTGCAGCTTGTATTGGTTGTGGTGCTTGTGTTGCATCTTGCCCTAATGCATCCGCTGCTCTTTTTACTAGTGCAAAAATTTCTCACCTTTCACATTTACCTCAAGGTAAAATTGAGGAGGATGAAAGAGTTAAGAGTATGGTAACTACAATGGATGATGAAGGGTTTGGCTCCTGTTCAAATCATGCTGAATGCGAAGCAGTTTGTCCCAAAGGTATTTCTATTTCAAATATTGCTTTAATGAGAAGAAATTTAATTAAAACCATTTTATAATTTATTTTATTTTAAGGAGACACTATGAATATTCATGAATATCAAGCTAAGGATTTATTTCGTAAGTTTAATGTTGCAACATCGGAAGGCAAAGTTTTCGAAAATGAAAATGACGCTGAGGAATATGCTAAATCACTAGACGTTGAAGAGTATGTTGTAAAAGCTCAAATACATGCTGGTGGAAGAGGCAAGGGCGGTGGTGTGAAGTTGGTAAAGACCCCGGAAGAGGTTAGGGAGATGGTTAAATCAATGTTAGGAATGACCTTAGTAACTCATCAAACTGGACCTGAAGGAAAATTAGTGAACAAAGTCTATGTTGAGGCTGCCTCAAATATTAAGAAGGAATATTACCTTTCTTTTGTAACTGATAGAGCCACAGAAAAGAATGTTATAATTGCAAGCCCTGAAGGGGGAGTAGATATAGAGAAAGTTGCAGAAGAGACACCTGAAAAGCTTTTAACTCAGCCAATAGATCCTGTAGTCGGAATTCAGCCATTTCATATTAGAAAGATTGGATATTTTCTTGGATTTGATAAAGGTCAAGTTAAACAATTGGGCCCCTTAATCCAAGGGATGTATAACCTTTTCGTAGAAACAGACTGTAGCTTAGTTGAAGTTAATCCATTAATTGTTACTGACAAAGATGAAGTAAAAGCATTAGATGCAAAAATTAATTTTGATGATAATGCTGAGTTTAGACATAAAGAATATAAAGAGTTGCATGATCCAACGGAAGAGGAGCCATCAGAGTTAGAGGCCAAAGAGTGGGGATTCAGTTTTGTGAAACTTGATGGTAACATTGGGTGCCTGGTTAATGGAGCAGGACTTGCAATGTCAACTATGGATATAATTAAACATCATGGTGCAGAGCCCGCAAATTTCTTAGATGTTGGAGGCGGTGCAACTGTTGAACAAGTTACACAAGCATTTAAAATGATTCTAAGAGACGAAAATGTCAAAGCTATATTAGTTAATATATTTGGTGGAATAATGAAATGCGATACCATTGCTGATGGAATAATGGTTGCAGCCAAAGAAGTTGGCATCAAAGTGCCTCTAGTAGTTAGATTAGAGGGAACAAATGTTGAATTAGGAAAAAAAATGCTTGAGGAATCAGGTTTAAATATTTCCACAGCATCAACTATGAAAGATGCAGCGCTGAAAGTTGTAGAATTAATTTAAAACTATTGACATTCACCCTTTAATGATTACCTTCTAAGCATTCACTGTTATAGGAGAGTTTTTTATGGGAAAAGTTATAGGAATTGACCTCGGGACTACAAATTCGTGTGTGGCATACGTAGAATCTAATGAGCCAAAGGTGATAATTAACGAGGAAGGGAATAGAACTACTCCCTCAATTGTAAGTTTTGGTAAAAATGAAAATGAAATCTTAGTTGGAGAGCCAGCTAAAAGACAAGCAGTCGTGAATCCTGAAAAAACCGTATATTCCTCCAAAAGACTTATTGGTAGAAGGTTTGAAGAAACTTCCAATGACAGAAAGGTTTTGCCTTATGAAGTAGTAAAAAATAAAAATGGTGATGCTTGGATTAAAATTGACAATAAGGAATACTCTCCTCCTGAAATTTCTGCGAATATATTATCAAAACTTAAATCTGCTGCAGAAGCACATTTAGGATCTAAGGTAACAGATGCTGTAATAACAGTGCCTGCTTATTTTAACGACAGTCAAAGACAAGCTACTAAAGATGCAGGAAAAATTGCTGGGTTAAATGTCGAAAGGATTATAAATGAACCTACGGCAGCCGCACTAGCTTATGGTTTTGATAAAAAGAAGGATGGGTTAATTGCAGTTTATGACTTGGGAGGAGGAACTTTTGATATTTCAATATTAGAGGTTGGTGAAAATGTTATTGAAGTTAAATCTACAAATGGAGATACGTCACTAGGTGGTGATGATTTTGATAGGCTAATCATTAATTACTTAATTGATGAATTTAAGAAGGAAAATGGAGTTGATTTAAGTTCTGATAAAATGGCTTTACAGAGATTGAGAGAAGGTGCCGAGAAAGCAAAAATTGAGTTATCTGCTGCTATGGAGACTGAAATTAATCTTCCCTTTATTACAGCTGATCAAAATGGACCTAAACATCTACTCATAAAATTATCAAGATCTAAATTTGAACAAATAATTGATGAAAAGGTAAAATCATCTCTTGAACCTTGTAGTAATGCTCTAAAAGATGCTGGAATTAAAGCCTCAGATATATCAGAAGTAATATTGGTTGGGGGCTCTACGAGAATGCCAATTGTCCAAAAAATTGTTAGTGACTTTTTTGGTAAGGATCCACACAAAGGAATTAATCCGGATGAGGTAGTTGCTTTGGGTGCCTCAATTCAAGGGGCAGTTTTAAGCGGAGATGTAAAAGACGTTCTACTTTTAGATGTGGCTCCACTTTCTCTAGGTATTGAAACTCTTGGTGGAGTAAATACTGTTATTATTTCCCGAAATACTACAATCCCAACAAAGCAAAGCCAGATATTCAGTACCGCTCAAGATAATCAGCCTAGTGTTGAGATTCATGTTACTCAAGGTGAAAGGTCTATGGCTGTTGACAATCGAACTCTAGCTAAATTTATTCTTGATGGTATCTCTCCCGCACCAAGAGGCTTGCCACAGATTGAAGTTACTTTCGATATAGATTCGGATGGGATTCTAAACGTATCTGCACTAGATAAGGCAACTAATAAAGAACAAAAAATTAAAGTAGAGGCTTCTTCTGGATTATCAGACAAAGAAATTGACGATATGGTTCAAGATGCCGAATCTAAGTCTGAAGAAGATGAGAAAAAGAAGGAAGTCATTAACCAGCGAAATAACTTGGATCAATTAATCTATTCAACTGAGAAGACTCTTAATGATAATGCAGATAAGATTACTGAAGAAGAAAAGTCGACAATCGAAGAATCCGTTGTTAAAGGGAAAGAGGCGCTTAAGTTGGATGATTTAGATGCATTAAAGTCTGCATACGATGATTTAACTAAAGCATCACATAGTCTTGCTGATAAAATGTATAAAGAGGCTTCTGAGGCGGCTAATAATGCCCAAGGCGATGTTGATAGCGAAGAAAAGGATGAAAACAAGGCTAAAGATGAAAAAGACGTAATAGATGCTGAATTTACAGATAAGTAGTTGAAAATATAATTTAACTGTTTATAATTCATCCCTATGAAAAAAGATATTCATCCAAATTATCGAAAAGTTTTATTTAAAGATATAACTACAGATCAAAATTTTCTTGTTTCATCCTCAGTTGAAACTCAAGAGACTATTCAGCACGAAGGAGTTGAATATCCCTTAGTAAAAGTTGAAATTTCTAGTTCTTCACATCCTTTCTATTCTGGCAAGGAAAGAGCTGGTGGTACCACGGGAAGAATTGATAAATTCAATCAAAAATATAAAAAGAAATAATGTCTTCAATAATCGGCTCTGAAGCTAAAAGAGATTTTAATTCAAATTTAAACAAGAATCCAAATATAGAGAAAAGTTCATTTATTGCTAATAATTCAAAGATTATTGGGAATGTAGAGATAGGTGAAGATTCCAGTGTATGGTTCAACTGTCTTCTTAGAGGGGATGGAAATTTCATAAGAGTGGGGAAAAGAACTAATATTCAGGATGGATCAATAGTTCACATAGATTCTAAAAAGTATCCTACAGATATAGGTGATGATGTGACCATCGGACATGGCTGTATTATCCATGCTACTACAATTCGAAGTAGGATTTTAATTGGGATGGGCTCCATTGTTTTAGATGGATCAGAAATTAGATGTAATGTGATAGTTGGAGCCGGTTCTTTAGTACCACCAGGGGCATATTTAGAGGGTGGATTTCTTTATATGGGTTCACCATGTAAAAAAATTAGACCCCTTAATGATAAAGATTATAAAATGATAATTGATACATCAAAAGATTACGTTCAGCATAGTAAGGTTTATAGAAAAAAGTATGATTTACGCAGCAGTTGATCTAGGTACAAATGCTTTTAGACTCTTAATAGTAGATAAAGATAAAGAAGAAATTATTAGGCGCGAGAGTGAGATAATTGGATTAGGTGCATATATAAATAAAGATAAACTTTTATTTCCACCATCAAAATATTATAAAGTTTTAGATAAATTTTTTAAAATTATTAAAGAATTAAAAGTAAGCAGAATTGATATAGTAGGTACAAGCATTTTTAGAGATTGTAGAAATAAGGATGAGATTAAAAAAGAATTTTATTCTAAATATAAATATAACTTGCAAATTATTTCACCAAAAAAAGAATCTCAATTAACTTCATATGGTGCTCTAAGTCCAATTAAATTAAAAAGAAAAAATTATATAGTTATTGATATAGGTGGAGGTAGTACTGAAATTTCTCTAGTTTCCAATAAGGTTGTTCAAGACTATATTTCCATAAAATTAGGAGTTGTAAGAGAGTTTAATAAATATAGAACGACTAAAAATTTTAATAAAAATATAAAAAAATCAATTTTTAACAACATAAAAAAAAAGCTGGTTAGTAATAGCTTCTTTAGTCAATTAACTTGTAGTGATTTCACTGTAATTGCTAATGGTGGAACACCAACAACCATAGCTGCCATAAAAATAAAAAAGAAAAATTATAATCGAAATTTAGTTAATGGTAAGAAATTATCCTTAAGCTATATTAAAAGTATTCATGAATCGTTAATGACTATGGATCCTGGTGAGAGATTAAAATTGAATGGTATGGAAAAAGGAAGAGAGATTGTTATAATCTATGGATTATTCATTTTATTGTCAATATTGTGGGTTCTTAAAAAAAGGGTTTTATATGTCTCAGATTCAGGTGTTTTAGAGGGTTTAGTACAAGAAAGTAATTGATTTTTATTTTTTCATGACTATATTGAAACTGGAGTGTTTTATGACAGAAGATAATTCAAAAAAAGAAGAAGAATTAAATGAACCCGAGTTAGTGGTTTTAGACTCTAAGGATTCGCTTTTAGAGCATTTGAAAGACTTGATGCCCAAAAAAGAAGAGGCTATGCCAGAATTTGAATCTTATTCGTTTGATTTAAAAAATGATGATAAAAACAGTAAGGGTATGATTTTCTTTTTTAAAGATGAAGAGTCTATTAAAGAAATTTCCGCTGTTGTTAAGGGTACAGAGGAAGCAAAGAAAGAAATAAACGATAAGCTATTAAGATTTGCAGCAGAATTTGAAAACTTTAAAAAAAGAGTTGCTCAAGAAAAGTCACAAGCTGCATCATACGTTAAAGATTCAATATTCAGGGATTTATTAAATTTTATTGATAATTTTGAAAGAGGCTTGTCCTTATACCAAGAAAAAGAAGGAACTACAGATTTTTTTAAAGGAATGAAAGCTGTATTTAAAGAATGTGATAATTTTTTAACTAAAAATAGTATCAATAGAATTGAAGTTAAACTTGGAGACGATTTTAATCCTTCCATTCATGAAGCTATTGAAGTAAAAAACTCTAATGATTTTTCTAAAGATAAAATTGTAAATATTGTTCAATCCGGATACATGAGCAATGATAAGCTTCTTAGACCTGCTATGGTTGTGGTTTCATCAGGGAGCGAGAATTAATATGGCTAGCAAGGACTTTTATTCAACTTTAGGAGTACAAAGAGGCTCCTCTGATGATGAGATTAAGAAATCTTATAAGAAGCTAGCTTTTAAGTATCATCCTGATAGAAATAAAGGCGATAAGAAATCAGAAGAAAAATTCAAAGAAATNAATGAGGCTTACCAAGTNTTAGGNGANCCTGAAAAGAGATCTCAATATGATACATATGGTTCNTCAGCATTTGAAGGCGGTGGTGCNGGTGGAGGTTTCCCTGGNGGAGGTTTCCCTGGTGGNGGTTTTGCTGGNGGCGGTATAGATATTGAAGATTTAATGAATGATTTTTTAGGTGGAGGAAGAGGTAGAAGGTCTTCTAGGGATAGAAGTCCAAAGGGAAGGGACTTAAGATATGAGTTAGTTTTAGATTTTGAGCAGGCTGTNAAGGGAACTAAAATGAATGTCCAAGTGAGAAGAGCCAAGAGTTATAAGACCTGTAAAGCATGTGNAGGAACCGGGCAGGTGAATTATTCTCAGGGATTTTTTTCTGTTAGCCGAGGATGTGACTCATGTGGAGGAGTTGGTGCTTTTCCTGAGGATACTGAGCATAAAACAGTTGAAGTTAAAATCCCTCCTGGTGTAGATAACGGCACACAATTGAGAATCAGAAACGAGGGAGATATTGGTGTTAATTCAGGACCTAATGGTGATTTATATATAGATATTTCTGTGAAGGACCACCCCCTTTTTGAAAGAGAAAACGAAAATTTAATATGTGAGGTACCAATTAGTATTCCTAACGCTGTTGTTGGTGGCAGTATAGATATTCCTACACTAGAAGGTAAGTCTGAATTAAAAATTCCTGCAGGTGTTCAGCCTGGACAAGTAATGAGGTTGAGAGGTAAAGGTATAAAAGATCTGAGGTCAACCAGAATTGGAGACCTTTATGTTAAGTTGAATATAGTAATCCCTAAGAATATTAGCTCAAAGCAAAAAAAGTTAATGCAAGATTTTCAAAAAGAGATAGATAAAGAAGCCACAAATCCTTTTTCTGAATACATTAACAAAGTTAAAGATTTTTTTAATTAATTATCCGCCTGCAATTGCAGGGATTATCGAAACAGTATCATCATCTTTTATTTCGGTGTCAGGACCTTTTAAGAATCTAATATCTTCTTCATTTACATATATATTAATAAATTTCCTTATTTCACCCTTCTCATCACACAATCTATCTTTAATTCCTGGAAATTGAGATTCAAGGTCTGTAATCATGCTTTCTACACTTGTAGATGAAGTTGAAACTTCATCCTTCTCATTAGTNAGTCTTCTTAGTGGTGTNGGTATCTTTACTAATGCCATTTAATTCTCCTTATTAAAGATTTTATTAAAATCTTCTATTTTTGGTTCTATTATATATGGTTTTGAGATATTATTCACTAAAGGATCTTGTGTTTTTAATCCGTTTCCTGTAATAACAAGAACAATTGATTCATTCCTTGGTAGTTTTCCAGATTCAATCATTTTTTTTGCACAGGCTAATGTAACACCACCAGCAGTTTCTGTAAATATTCCTTCAGTTTCTGCCAATAATTTCATTGCATCCACAATTTCATTATCTGAAACATCTTCAGAATATGAATTTATTGAATTCAGAAGGTTAATCGCATTTATACCATCAGCAGGATTTCCTATAGCGAGCGATTTAGCGATTGTATTTGGCTTTACTGGCTTAAAAATAGGCCAGTTATTTTTTATTGCAGTTGAGATTGGTGAACATCCTGTAGCTTGCGCACCAAATATTTTTGTATCATTAGGTTCTATAAATCCTAACTCTTCAAACTCTTTTATAGATTTATATATTTTAGTCAAAAGTGAACCNCTTGCCATACATACAACTATATTCTTTGGAGCTTTCCAACCGAGTTGCTCTATTATTTCATAGCCAACTGTTTTNGAGCCCTCAGCATAGTANGTTCTTAGGTTTATNTTTACAAATCCCCATTTATTTGANCCTAAAACTTCNGTACAAAGTCGATTTACATCGTCATANGATCCNTTCACACCTATAACNTCNGAACCATAAANTGAAGTACCAATAATTTTTGATTCTTCTAAATCAGAGGGTATAAAAATAAAACTTTTAAGATTTGCAGCGGTTGCATTTGCACCAACAGAATTTGCTAGATTTCCAGTAGATGCACATCCTACGGTATCGTATCCTAATTCTATAGCCTTAGATAAGGCTACTGAGACAACTCTATCTTTGAATGATAAGGTAGGAAAAGATACACCATCATTCTTTATATAAAGTTCATCGACTCCTAATTTTTTTGCTAGATTTTCGGCTTTAATTAATGGAGTAAAACCTGAGTTTAAACCAACAGTAGGCTCTGAATCCAAAGGTAATAGCTCCTTATATCTCCATAAATTTTTTTCTCGACTAAGAATTTTTTCAATAGTTAGATTTTTTTTTATTTCTTGATAGTCATAATTAACTTCTAATGGACCAAAACAATCTTCGCATACATAATTTGCTTCTTTCTTGTACTCAGTACCACAAGTTTTGTCAGCGCAACGAAGATTTACAACAAATGAGTTAGACATAATAAACTCCTAAAATTTAAATGTAACTCAAGAGGAAAGACAAAAGAAAAAGCCCTTTCTCTGTTTAGCAGTTATTTAATGTCGCTGCAATTAGAGTTAAATGACGACATTTATATTATAGTATTAATTTAGAAAAAAAACAATTAAGTGTATTTATTATAGAGGTATACTAAGAAAATGTACGAAATTATAGAAAATAATGAATTTACAATATATAGATTTTTAGTTGAGAATAGTGATAGAAATATTAATTATGTACTATCCTGCAATACATCGAAGGAGTGCATTATAATTGATCCTTTGGATAAAGATGAAATAGAAAAAATATTAAAAGAGAACAGTTTGGTTCCAATATATATATTTAATACACATGCTCATCCAGACCATATCAAATATAATCATTATTTTTTAGAAAAATATAAATGCCCATTGTTAGCTCATATCGACTGTAAAGATTTATTTGAATTTGAAATTCAGAATGTCTTTGAGAATGATATTATAAAACTAGGTAATCTAAATATTAAGGTATTACACACACCAGGACACTGTCATGAGCACATATCGCTTATTCTAGATAAATATTTTTTTTGTGGTGATGTTATATTCAATCTAGGTGTAGGAAATGTTAAATTTCGTGGCGATGTATCTATGCTATTTAGAACCATAACTCATAAGATAAAAAACCTACCTGAAGAATTATTACTCCTTCCTGGTCATGATTATCTGTATAATAATATATCTTTTCTAGAATCTTTATATAAAAATTCATCAGAGATACCTGAGGAATTATCTGACATGGCAACTAGTTACAAGCCAGAAAAACTAAGCCCTTTATTTGATCTTAGTTTTGAAAAAAAATATAACCCTTTTTTAAGAATTGATGAGTTTTCGTTCTTAGATTATCTTAAGAAAAAAGATTTATTTAAGGATGAAAAGATAGAGTTTCGATTTAGATTATTGAGGCAATTGCGCGATGAGCATTAAAATAACAAAATCTGAAGTTTTCAGCTTTCTGGATGATTTATCTTCCAAACGAATAGTTATGATGGATGGAGCTATGGGTACAATGATACAAAAGTATCGTTTTGAAGAGGAGGATTATAGAGGAAAGGAATTTAAAAATCATAAAACTGACCTTAAGGGTAATAACGATATTTTGAATATTACAAATATAGATTCTATAAAAGATGTTCATAAAAAATATATATTGTCTGGCGCCGATATTATAGAAACAAATACTTTTAATGGAACTTCAATAGCCCAGCAAGATTATAATCTACAAAATTATGTAGATGAAATAAATAAAAGCGCTGTAAAAGCAGCAAAAGATGCAATAAAAGAGACCGCTAGTTTAGTTAATGATAAGAGGATTCTAATTTCGGGCGCTTTTGGACCAACCAATAGAACAGCATCTATATCCCCTGATGTTGAAGACCCAAGTGCCAGAAATACATCGTTTGCGGATTTATCTGAGGCATATTATCAACAGGCAAAAATTTTATACCATTCGGGAGTTGATATATTTTTACCAGAAACGACCTTTGACACATTAAATTTAAAGGCCTGTATTTTTGCTATTAAAACTCTTTTTAAAGAAACCCTAGTTGAGTTACCTGTTTTTTTATCAGTAACCTTTTCGGATAAGTCAGGAAGGACATTGTCTGGCCAAACCATTGAAGCTTTTTGGGAATCAGTTAGGCATTCTAAGCCTTATGCCGTTGGAATGAATTGCGGGCTAGGAGGAGCATCTCTCTATGATTACATGAAAGTTCTTTCACAAGTTGCGGACACAAAAACATTTTGTTATCCAAATGCAGGATTGCCGAATCCTTTATCAGAAACAGGTTATGATGAAACTCCTGAGATGACTGCTGATGGAGTGGAGAGTTTAGTAAAAAGTGATTTAGTTAATTTTGTGGGTGGATGCTGTGGAACAACTCCAGAACATATCGAAGCAACTTGTAATAAAATTAAATCTTATAAGCCAAGATTAAATTCAAAAACAAGTGAATATTCAACTTTTAGTGGACTAGAGTTACTAAAAAAAGACGAAATAAATAATTTTTTATTAATTGGTGAAAGAACCAACGTAACCGGTTCCCCTAAGTTTTCCAGGTTGATTAAAGATGGAGATTTTGAGAGCGCCTTAGATATAGCAAAACAACAGGTAGATAATGGAGCTCATATTATAGATATAAATTTTGATGAAGGATTAATTGATAGCGAAGAGTGCATGATTAAGTTTCTAAATCTAATAGCATCAGAGCCTGACATATCCAGAGTTCCAATAATGATTGATAGCTCAAAATGGTCAGTTATAGAGGCAGGTTTAAAATGTATCCAGGGTAGAGGGATTGTTAATTCTATAAGCTTAAAAGAGGGAAAAGATATATTTGTAGAACAAGCCTCCAAAGTTTTAGAGTTCGGTGCATCTGTTGTTGTAATGGCATTTGATGAAGAAGGTCAGGCAACAGAGATTGATGATAAAGTCAGAATATGTAAAAGAGCATATGATATTTTAGTTAAAGAAGTTGGTTTCAATCCTAGAGACATAATTTTTGACTCTAATATACTGACAATTGGAACTGGAATTGATGAACATAAAAATTATGCTGTTAATTTTCTTGAAGCAATTACTTTAATAAAAAAACAATGTCCAGGGGCTTTAACAAGCGGCGGTGTTAGTAATCTATCTTTTGCTTTCAGGGGGAATAATAAGGTAAGAGAAGCAATGCACTCTGTTTTTTTATTTTATGCAATTAATAAAGGCCTGGATATGGCTATTGTTAATGCAGGTATGCTTGAGGTTTATGAGGAAATCGATAAAGAACTGCTATCAATAGTTGAAAATGTTATTTTCAATAAATCCGAAAATGCTACCGAGATTTTAATCGACTATGCAAATAGAATTAATATTTCTAGCGATGCTCAGGAGAAAGAATTGGAATGGATGAGTTTTGATTTAGAAAAAAGAATTGCTCACCAAGTTATTAAAGGTATAACAACAAACATAGAAAATGATGCAGAAGAAGCAAGATTAAAGTATCCATCACCTTTGGATGTAATAGAGGGTCCACTTATGGATGGAATGAAAGTGGTCGGGCAGCTTTTTGGAGATGGAAAAATGTTTTTACCTCAAGTTGTTAAAAGTGCCAGATCAATTAAAAAGGCAGTTAATTATTTAGAACCCTTTATGGAAAAAGATAAGAATTCAGTCTCCGCTGCAGGTAAAATTTTAATAGCTACTGTTAAGGGCGATGTTCATGATATAGGAAAAAATATAGTTTCAGTCGTTGCTAGATGCAACGGATATGAAGTGGATGATATGGGCGTTATGGTTTCTTGCAGTGACATTATAGATAAAGTTAAAGAGTTTAATCCTGATATCATAGGGTTAAGTGGCCTTATAACTCCATCTCTAGATGAAATGATTGCAAATGTAGTAGAATTTAAAAAGAATGGAATTGATGTACCTGTCCTAATAGGAGGTGCAACAACAAGTAAGGCTCATACAGCAATTAAGATTGCCCCTAAATATCCAGATGATGTTGTAGTCCATGTCCCCGATGCATCACTTGTGGTAGGTGTTTGTAGAGATTTATTGAATAAAGATTCTGGGAATGATTATAAAGAATCAATAAAAAAAGAACAAAAAGATTTCTCTGTTAAATATGAACAAAATAAGAATGTTAATTTTATTCCATTTGAAGAAGCAAGAAATAGAGCTCCAAGAATAGACTTTGGTAATTCCAAACATAAGATAAAAAATTTTTCACTAAGAAAGTGGGACTTTGAAATCAATGAGATAGTGAAATATATTGATTGGTCTCCTTTTTTTTGGACATGGGAGCTTAAGGGTATTTATCCTAATATTTTTAGAAACAAGAAATATGGTTCTCAGGCAAAAGATTTATTTAAAGATGCAGAAATAATGCTTAAAACTTTGATTAATGAGAATGTATTATCTTTAAAAGGTTTATCACGTATTTTTAAGGCTTATTCTGAGAATGAAGATATCTTATTGATTGACGATAAAGGAATAGAGTTAGAAAAGTTTAGTTTTTTAAGACAGCAAGTTGATAAAAAGGCCAAAGATTCAAATTATTACTGCCTCTCTGATTTTGTTTCTAGCAAAAAAAGTGATAATGATATTTTAGGATCATTTGTAGTATCTGCTGGAAATGAAGTTGATGAGTACGCGATGGAGTATGAAAAAAAAGGTGACGATTACACATCAATAATTATTAAAGCAATAGGTGATAGGCTTGCTGAAGCTTGTGCTGAATATCTTCATAGAGAAATCAGAATTGAAAATGGTGACTCTGAGGAATTTAATTTAAAATCCTTGATTAAAGAAGATTATAATGGAATTAGGCCAGCACATGGATACCCTTCAATCCCAGACCATTCAGAAAAAGCTAAAATTTGGGATTTATTAGAAGTAGAGAAAAATATAGATGTATCTTTAACAGAGAATTTTGCATTAAACCCAGCTTCTTCAATATGTGGGCTTTATTTCTTTAATCCACAGTCTAGATATTTTAATTTAGGTAAAATTAGCAATGCACAGTTTGAGCTATATGCGGCAAAAAAAGGTTATAATATTGATAGAATGAGGAGTTTGCTACAAAACAATTTAATAGATTAATGAGTTTAAAAAAAGAAAAAAGCAATTTGGAAAAAAAAGATAAAATTCATGATCAGGAACGACTCAATTCCATTAACAATGCCTATGATACACTTAGTGAATCTTTTATAAGCAAAGCAGAAATAAATGAAATTAATATTTCTTCTTCAACAACTAAGGTTTTTAATTCAATAGTAAAACTACTATATATTGAATCAAAAAAACCTAATATTTCGACAAAATCGTTTGATAAAATTAAAAGATATTCTCAGGGTTTATCTTATGATGGAAGAGCAAAGACTTTTACTATTAAGGAGTATTCTTTATCATCTTGGCTAGATTCAATTGATTATATAGCCTGCTGGTTGAAAGATAATAAGCTAGATGCTGATCTTTCTTCTATAGTAGACTATATTGCTTGTTCCTCTGAGGCTGTAAATCTAACCTCTGATAATTTGGAGTTGGTTCAAATAGTGAAAGATTTTTTAAACGATTTTGGTTTTGAAAACTCATTTAAGGTTGAGTAGCTTCTTTCTTTCTTCAATCTTCTTGTATACTTCTCTTTTTTCCTTATCGTTCATATTTGCCCAATTAATTATGTCATCAATATGTCTATGGCAGCCGGTACAGTGATTATCTTCATTAAAACACTTGTCGTTGCAAGGTGATTCAATCTTCATTAATATCACCTTTAATATCGTCTAATATTGTATTCAATTTCTTTACTAAAACACTTCTTGTTACTGTTATTTTGCAACCTATTTCCATTCCTAGTGATAGTAATTCTTTCTTTACATGAGGATAATAGCCAATAGCGCAGAATCTATTCGCCCTCTTGGTTAATTGTTTATATAGAACGCTATTCAAATCAACAACAAAAATATATTTAGTAATATCAAGATTTAATTTATCCATATCCTCGGACCTTTTAACATGCAACAACTCATAGTTTTCATTAGTTAATGATTTAAGCTTAGAAAAATAAATCATATCTTCTGTAACAACTGGTATAATCATTTTGACCCCTATTATTATGAGCAAATATAACACAATTTCTTTTGATGCAGCAGATACACTTTTTTATATTGAAAAGGGTCTAGGTGGAAGTTATTTTGAAGTTTTAAAAAAATATGAAACCTCTTATAGTCCAAAAGATATATCCGCAGCTTTTAAAAAATACTTTACCAAAAGGAAGGGATTGCATTTTAAGGGTTTGAGTGGAAAAGCTTTGTATCTTGCTGAAAAAGAATGGTGGTATGGTTTAGTAAGAGATATTTTTATAGATTTAGGAATGTTTGATAAATTTGATCAATACTTTAATGATTTATATGAATATTTTGCCAATGAAGCATGGGATGTATATCCAGACACCATACCAACCTTGAAAAGGCTAAAAGACATTGGTTTTAATGTTGTGATAACATCAAATTTTGATTCTAGAATTTATGATGTTTGCAAAAAATTTGAGATTAATCAGTTTGTAGATCATTTCACAATTTCATCTGAATCTGGTTATTCAAAGCCAGACAAAGAGTTGTTTTATCTATCATTAAAAAAGGTACAAGCAAAAACATTTGAATCTATTCATGTTGGAGATAATTATAATCTTGACTATGTCCCTAGTACTGAGATTGGAATGAAATCTATTTTAATTGATAGAGGCAATGAGTTTGATAAGGAAATAGACATTTGCATTAGCAGGGACTTCAGTAAAATTTTCGAGGTTATCAATGAATCTTAATCCAAATTTACTAGCTCTTATAGTTGCTGCATTATGGGGGCTGGCTCCAATTTTTGAAAAAATGAGTCTTCACACTATGAATCCTACCTTTATATTGAGTATAAGATTTTTTATGATAGCTGCCTTGCTTGTTCCTTTTTTTATTACAACAAATCAAGTTATGTTTTTGCCTGAATTAAATTTTAAAAATATTTTAATTATTCTCATACCTGGTCTATTAGCAGTTATAGGTATTTTTATATATTTTAATGCTTTGGCGGGGTCAACGGCATCTAAGATTGTCCCCTTAACCGCCGTTTATCCACTTTTTACTTGCTTCTATGCATATATATTCTTAAAAGAAGATTTTTCAACGGAAAAGGTAATAGGGACTATTTTGATAGTAGCAGGAGTATTTATTCTTAATTACAAAGACTATTTTCAAAATTAGATTAAGGAAGAGATAATTTACTAAATAATTTTATAGTTCTTATTTATTTTTTTATCAGTTTTGCCATTTCAAGAGCGAAGTATGTAATAATTATAGATGCGCCAGCACGTTTCATTGATTCTAACGACTCTTTCATTACAGAATCATTATCAATGTAGCCATTCTTAGCAGCTGCCTTAATCATCGAATACTCACCGCTAACCTGATATGCAACTATTGGGAGAACTGAGGCCTCTGAAGATGTTCTTATAATATCAAGATAGAAAGAAGCGGGTTTAACTATTAATAGATCTGCACCTTCAGCCTCATCTAAGAGTATCTCTTTTATAGCTTCACGGTAATTTTTAGGGTTTATTTGATATGATTTTTTATCACCGCTTTTTGGTTCTGAATTTAAAGCTTCTCTAAAGGGTCCATAAAGTGATGAGGCAAATTTTGCTGCATATGACATTATTGCAGTATTATGAAAACCTTTTCTATCTAATGCTTCTCTTATTTTGACTACACGACCATCCATCATATCTGATGGAGCTACAATGTCAGCTCCAAACTCAGCATGTATACAAGCTTGTCTACATAGAATTTCAACAGTTTTGTCATTTAATATTTCCCCATCTTTAAGGATTCCGTCATGTCCATCTGAGTTATATGGGTCAAGTGCAACATCAGTAATTATAAGCATTTTGGGAAATACTTTTTTGATAGCTCTTATTGCTTTGGGCACTAAGCCTTTTTTATTTAGCGCTTCCTTACCAAAAGGGTCTTTCAATTTTTCTTTAATAGCAGGGAATATTATTATCGCATTTATTCCTAATTTGGCTGCAGACTTAATGTCTTCTAATTGTTTATCAAGCGTTTTCCTGTAAATCTCAGGCATTGAGTCTATATTTTCAGACTTATTTTTACCCTCTATTAAAAAAATTGGCATTATTAAATCATTAACAGAGATACTTGTTTCCTCTACAAGATTCCTTATATTTTGATTCTGCCTTAATCTTCTTCCACGAATAAACATAAGGTTTTATTATATTATCTTTTCATACTTTTTAAAAGTTAAATTATGACTTCCTTTCAATCATAAAAAGATATATGATAAACAACTATGAAAGAAAAAAAGCTCGTGATTTTTGATTTTGATGGTGTTATCTACAATTCTGAGCCCTTACATTTTAAGTCATTTAATTTTGCACTTAAATCTTTAGAATTGGTTATTACTAAAGAAGTGTATTACGAAACCTATTGTGCGTATGATGACGAAGGATTTTTTAAAAATTTTTTGAAAGATAATGAAATAAATCATGATGATGAATTTATAGGAGATTTAATCAAAGAAAAACACTCATTTTTTGATGAGAATTTCGATACAGAAACCTCAATGTATCATGGTTCAATAGGCCTAATTAAAGAATTATCAAAGGGATATATTTTAGGGATAGGTTCAGGGGCAAGAAGAGAGGAGATTGTCAGAGTTTTAAAAAGGGAAGATTTATTATCTTATTTTGAAGAAA
Organism: Deltaproteobacteria bacterium TMED58; assembly: GCA_002167555.2. Classification (GTDB taxonomy): domain Bacteria; phylum Desulfobacterota_D; class UBA1144; order UBA1144; family UBA1144; genus TMED58. The sequence goes on along the minus strand of NHDL02000006.1, from coordinate 28,112 downwards.
TTGTATCTTCTGATGAGACAAGCTACCCCAAACCAAATCCAGAAACATATATTTTATTATTAGATAGGATAAACGAGACTTATCAAATTAATCCTGATGAATGCGTTGTTATTGAAGATACGACTAAAGGTGTCGACGCAGCTAAAGATGCAGGTATGAAGTGTATTGGAATAACTAATTCAGTTGATAGGAAATTCTTAAATAATGCAGACAAGGTAGTTGATGATTATTCAGAAATAACAATAGAATCCTTAAACAATATTTAATCCTTAATAATTAATGAATTTATTACTATATTTGCAGATTGAAAAAATTCTTTCAAAATTAATTTTTCTTTTACTGTATGAAATTCTCTCATTCCAGTGCCAAGATTTACTGTATCCACACCATTTTTTACGAAAAAATTAGCATCGGCTCCGCCAAATGTTTCAACTAAATCTACTTTATATTTAAACTCCTTGCAGGTTTTAAGAATATTTTTAATTATTAAACTATTCTTTGGTATATCTATGGAATCATAGATACGATTTGTCTTAATTTTTGCATTAAATTTTTTATTAATTTTCTTATATTTTGTATTTAATTTTTGAATTATTTTCTTAATTTTATTCAGCTCTATTTTTATAGTTTTTTCGCTGTGACTTCTAATTTCACACATAATCTCTGTTTTTCCTGGAACTATATTTATTGCAGAGCCCCCACTAATTTTTCCTATATTTATTGTTGTCCTTGAATTTATCCTCCCAGTTTTCATTTTTGATATTATTTCAGAAGATGCAACTATAGAGCTGATACCTTTGTCAGGATTTATTCCTGAATGAGCTTCAACACCTACTATTTCAATAGTAAAGTAGTCAGAGCTTGGACCCTTGTATACTAATCTCTCAGGACTTGTACTATCTAAGACAATACCTTCTTTTGCATTGATTAAACTATAATCCAGATGTTTAGCACCGAGTAAGCCAATTTCTTCACATGTTGTTATAGCAGCTTCGATATTGTAGTGCTTGATTTTTTTAGTTTTAAGAACTTCTAAAGTTTCTAATATTATTGATAGACCACTTTTATCATCAGCACCAAGGATAGTAGTTCCATCACTGGTAACACTTGTCTTTGTAACTTTAGGCTTAATTCCTATACCATTCGTGACAGTATCCATATGCGATGAAAGTAGAATAGTAGGAATATTCTTTCTATTGCCTAGTTTTGCTATTATATTTCCATGGTTTGATCCAGTGGATTTATTTGAATTATCAATTTTATACTTGATACCCAATTTTTTGAGTTTATTTTTAATATAAACAGCAACGTCAATTTCATTCCTTGATTCACTATCAATTTTTACTAAGTCTGTAAATGTTTTTATAAGCCTTTTTTTATTTATCATTAAGAGTTCCTTCCTTTATCCTTTAAATTTAAAGATGCCTCTAAAAAAATTTCTGAAAGTGTAGGGTGAGGGTGTACTGTATTAACAACTGATTCAAGTTGAAGTTTATTTTGCATTACTAAAGTTATTTCAGATATCATTTCAGAACAGCCTTTTCCAATTATGTGCGCGCCGAGAATCTTTTCATTATGATCAGACAATAATTTACAAAAGCCATTTACATTATCATCTGCAAGAGATTTACCATTTGCTTTAAATGGATATTTCGAAATTTTATAATCAATTTTCATATCAATAAGATTTTCTTCTGTTAGTCCAACATAAGCAATCTCTGGTTGACAGTATATGCATGCTGGAACTATAAAATCTTCCTTAATAATATCTGGATTGATTATTCCTTCTATTACTTTTGAGCCTTCCTCAGAAGCTTTATGTGCTAGCATTGAGCCACCTATCACATCCCCAATAGCATAGATGTTATCTATATTTGTAAGATACTTATTGTCGACTTTTATGAAGCCAAAATTATCCGTCTTTACTTTGGTATTCTTTAATTCTAGATTATCAGTATTTGGAATTCTGCCAGTTGACAACAGTAGTAAGTCGAAGTTTAAATCTACCTGATCATTAACGTTAGAAAATGAAATACTTATAGAGTCATCTTTTTCATCGATTTCATTAATTTTTGTTGATTCTAAAATTTTTATTCCATTCTTTAAATAGTTTTTTCTTAACTCATTAACAATTTCATTATCTACAAAGCCTAATATAGAATTGGTACTTTCAACTATTGTTACGTCAACACCAAAGCTATTATATAAATATGCAAATTCGATGCCAATATAACCGCCACCTAATATGCATATACTCGATGGAAGTTCTTTAGAATTTAAGACGTAGTCACTGTCCACTATTCTTTTATTATTTGGTTTGAGATTGTCAGGAAAAAAAGGTTTTGATCCTGTAGAAATTATAATGTTGTTTGAGGATATTTTTATAACTTTATTTCGATTTTTTATACTTATCTCATTCTTATTTATAAATGAGGCCTCTCCATCAAATATTGTTATGTCTTTGTTCGAAAGCAAGTTAGTTAAACCACTCTTTAGTCTTTTCGTGTTTTTTTTACTGTTTTCTAATATCTGGCTATAATCATAGGTTAGTTTTTCAAAGGTAAAACCTCTTTTCTTTGCTTTATTTCTTAATAAATCTGCAATCTCAGCTGACTTTAGTAAAGATTTTGATGGTATGCATCCATTATTAAGACAAGTGCCGCCTAAATATTTTTTTTCAATTAAAGCAGTTTTAAGACCTTTTCTTGAGGCTTCAATAGCAGCTACATATCCGCCTGGGCCACCTCCAATTATTGCAATATCGAAGTCATACATAACAAACTTTAATCTATCATATTTTCTTTATTTATATAAATATGTTTCTAAAAAGGTGTATGATATATTTTAATGGAAATGCAAATTAGATCTGAAACACCCAGAGCAAAAAAAGGTTGGGGGATGGGGTCGACAATGATGACCGGCGGTTCCAAAATAAGAGGGGTTCAGCTTCTTATTACTGAGTTTAGAGATGTAGAAGAGAGAAATGTGCAAATAATGCATAAATTAAGTTCTGTTTTTATGTCTATGATTAAAAGTGATGATGATATAGAATTAACTGAAGAAGAATATGGTATAAGAATTGTAAAAACAGTTAGCCAAGAGAATTATAATAATGATATTTGGGATCAATGGGTTATTTTTTCTAGAAGGATTTACGATAATATCTCTAAGATTCTAAAAGGAAAATAATTGAGCCAAGATTACAACGATACTTTAAATTTACCTAAAACAAATTTTCAGATGAGAGCTAATCTCGCTGTAAAAGAACCAGATATTTTAAAATTTTGGGATAAGCAAAATATATATAAAATTATGCAATCCAAACCTGGGGATAAATTTATTTTGCATGATGGTCCACCATTTGCGAATGGAAAAATTCATATAGGTCACTGCTTTAACAAAATTTTGAAAGATATAATTCTAAAATATAACTCTTCTATTGGTAGAGGTATTGAGTACATACCAGGATGGGATTGCCACGGCCTTCCCATAGAGCATCAAGTTTTAAAAAAAATTAAAACAAAAGATATTTCCAAAGTAGAAATAAGAAATCATTGCGAAGAGTTTGCGATGAAATTTGTAAAATCACAAAGGGATGAATTTAAACGTTTAGGTGTTATAAGTGATTGGGAAAATCCTTATCTAACCATGAGTAAGCAATTTGAAGCGAATCAGATTAAGGTTTTTGCTGAAATGTTTTTTAATGGATTTATTTATAGGGGACTTAAACCTGTAAATTGGAGCCCAAGTTCTAGAACTGCTTTAGCAGAAGCAGAGCTAGATTATCCGGAACACCATATTTCAAAAAGTGTATATGTTAAATGTGAAGCTTCTAAGAATACTAAGTCGATTCTTGAAATTGATGGTGACTTACATTTTCTCATTTGGACTACTACACCTTGGACTTTACCTGCAAATAAGGCTATATCAGTTAATAAAGATTTTGAATACGGTATCTTTAAATACAATAATGAATTTTTTTTAGTAGAGCTCGAACTTTCTAAAAAAATTATAGAATTGACCAATAAAGATTTAGTTCTTTTTAAGACTTTAGAAGGAAAGAATCTCGAGAATCTTTCATATTTATCTCCAATTTCAAAAGATGAGTGTCCTATATTAACGGCAGATTATGTTACCCGGGAGACTGGCACAGGATTGGTTCATACTGCACCTGGGCATGGAATTGACGATTACACAACAGGAGTAAAAAATAAATTGGAGATTTTCTCTCCAGTTGACTCAGCTGGAAGGTTTACGAACGAAGTATCTGATAGTCTTGCGGGATTAAATGTCCTAAAAGAAGGTAATGATAAGGTTATTGAATTATTACATTCCTCTGGTCACCTTCTTTTAGTTGAAGACTATGAACATAAATACCCTTACGACTGGAGAACTGGAAAGCCGACCATATTTAGGGCTACATATCAATGGTTTGCTTCAGTTGATAAATTTAGAGAGCTGTCTCTTAGTGAAATTTCAAAAGTAAAGTGGTATCCACCTGCCGTGGTTAATAGAATTGGAAATATGATAAAGGAAAGATCTGATTGGTGTATTTCTAGACAAAGATCTTGGGGTTTACCTATACCAGTATTTTATTATATTGATTCTGGTGAAGTCTTTTTCAATGAAGAAGTTATGGAAAATATTATTAATATTTTCCAAAGTGAGGGTTCGTCTAGCTGGTGGAAATATAGCATAGCGGATTTATTGCCTCAAAAATATAAAGAACTTGCTAATAGTTTATCAAAAGGTGAAGATACGTTAGATGTATGGTTTGATTCAGGAACTTCTTGGAAAACGGTATTGATAGAAAATGAAACTTACCCAGCAGATTTATATTTAGAGGGAAATGACCAGCATAGGGGGTGGTTTCAAAGCAGTTTGCTTACATCTGTTGCTACGAACAATATTGCTCCCTACAAGGAAGTTCTTACACATGGGTTTGTTGTAGATAATAAAGGACAAAAAATGTCAAAATCTAAAGGAAATGTTATAGAGCCTGAAAAAGTTATTAACGAAAATGGTGCAGATATTTTAAGATTATGGGTGGCAAGCGAAGATTATTCTTCAGAAATTAGAATTTCTAAAAATATTATTGAAAGCATAAAAGATAAATATAAAAAAATTCGAAATACATTTAAATTTTTAATTGGAAATCTTAATGATTTTAAGGATGAATCAAATCTTAGCTTTAATGAATTAGAAGAGATTGATAAGTGGATTCTTATAAAATTTGGTAAAATAAAAAAACAATTTTTAGATTTATCCAAAACATATTCCTTTCATCAAGCTCTAAATATTTTATTATATTTTTCATCTAAAGAATTGAGCTCAATATATCTAGATTCACAGAAAGACATTTTATATACTTTTTCTAAGAATTCTAAAGAAAGATTATCTAGCCAGACCGCTATATCAATAATTTTTAGAGAACTTGCTTTACTGCTGTCTCCAATTATTTCTTTTACAGCTGAGGAAGCTTGGTCTGAGAGGTATGGTAATTCTGAAAGTATTTTTAATTATCAGGTCACTAATGATAACTATGTTGATGAAAAAATAGAGAATAAGTGGGACAAATTATTGAGTATCAGGGAGCCTGTGCTTAAAGAAATAGAGCTAATGAGAGAGAAAAAAGTATTAGGTTCATCTTTGGAAGCAAAAGTATCCTTAGGGGTAAGTCGTAAAGATTATGCCTTTTATGAAAGCAATAAAGATATACTTATGAAAGCTCTTATTGTATCTGAGATTTTAGTTCTAGAATCAGAATCAAGTAGTTTAGATATAAAAGTAGAAAAAACAGGTTTTAAAAAGTGTAAAAGATGCTGGATGTATTTTAGTTCTGAATCTTTTAGTGATGAGGGCTTTGGTATTTTATGCTCTAAGTGTAACAATCAGCTGAAAAAAAATAATTGAATTAGTTATAATATTAAAAAATGAATTATTCAAACCAAAAAAAACATCATGTAGTAGTAGTTGGGGCAGGCTTCGGGGGCTTGTATGCAGTGAATGAGTTAGTTGACTCTAATGTTGATGTAACTTTGATTGATAGAAGAAATTTTCATCTTTTTCAGCCACTTCTTTATCAAGTTGCCACGGGCACAATTTCAGCTACTGATGTTAGTGCACCTATTAGATCAATCTTCGGTAAGAAAGAAAATATAAAAGTTAGATTGGATTCTGCTGTTGGGATTGATGTAAGAAGTAGGCATATAAATACTAAAAGCCATACTAGAATAAAATATGACGATTTAATAATCGCAACAGGTGTTAGTCACCATTATTTTGGCCATTATGAATGGCAGAAAAATGCACCAGGACTTAAAACTATAGAAGATGCTCTTGAAATGAGAAGAAAAATATTTACTGCTTTTGAACTAGCAGAAAATGAAACTGACCCTGTTAGACGAAGACAATTATTGACTTTTGTTATTGTTGGAGGTGGCCCAACTGGTGTTGAGCTTGCTGGCGCGTTAGCAGATCTTGCTTATAGAACTTTTGAGAAACAATTCCAGAACATTAATACAAAGAAAGAATGTTCAATTTATTTAATTGAAGGTCTTCCGAATGTTTTACCATCATTTAAAGAATCTCTATCTGAAGTTACTAGAGGCTATTTAGAGGAGATGGGTGTTGAAGTATTAACTAATTCATTAGTAACAGATATTCAAAACGATACAGTTTTTTACAAAAGAGGCAATGAAAACAAAAAAATTGAGTCTAAAACGATTCTTTGGGGTGCTGGAGTTATGGCTTCAGTTATGGGTAAAGTCTTGGCTGATTCTACTGGCGTCGAACTTGATAAAGTTGGAAGAGTAATTGTTAATAAAGATTTTTCAATACCTGAGCATGATAATATTTTTGTCATCGGTGATTTGGCAAGGTTTAAGGAGGGTAATGATTATTTGCCAGGAGTTGCAACTGTTGCTATGCAATCCGGTCAATTTGTGGCAAATCTTATTAAAAATAGAACTTCTAGCAAAAAGGGATATCAAACAGAGTTTAAATATAAAAATAAGGGCAATCTTGCGGTAATAGGAAGAAATAAAGCAGTAGCTGATTTAGGTTTTATTACATCTAAGGGCTTTATTGCTTGGCTACTTTGGATTTTTATTCATATTCTATATTTAATAGGTTTTGGTAGCAAAGTTTCTGTAATAACAAAATGGGCTTTAAGTTACTTTAATCAAGACAAAGGAAATAGGCTAATTTTTCTTAAATAATTTTTTATTTCTTTCTAATTAAGTGTAGAATAAGAAAAAAATGAAAACTTCCCTAATTATAATAATTTCTATCTTATTCTTAGTTTATATCTCACCTTTCTTTAGTTTATATAAAATAGGTGTAAGCATTCAAAATCAAGACAAAGCCACATTGAATAATTACATGGATTGGCCTAGTTTACAAGAATCGCTTAGAGAAGATGTAAAGGCCTTTTTAAAAAATAGGGAGAAGCTCAGAAAGAAGAATCTTGATAATCCAATAGAAGGAATATTCGAAGATGTTAAGAAGTTTGGTGGATTACTTTTTGGTAAAAAAGCAATTGATATTGCGATTAATAAAGTTGTAACGCCAGAAGGTATCTTTAAATTATACAAGATGAGCACGAGTAGAGAAAATAAAAAGAATGTTAATAAAAATGAGGGAATACCTAAGACAGAAAAAGATAAAAGTTCAGGCCATAATACGATTGTGGAGTATGATGGGTATGCTTTAACAGACTATAATTTTATATCCTTAGGGAATCTAGAAGCTAATGTGGCAGCCTCAGATGTTGATATTTATTTTAAGATGAAATTCATTTTTCCACGTTGGGTCTTATACACTGTAAAGTCAGAGAAACTAACAAATGAAATAGCCAAAAAAGTTGAGGATAAAATTGATTTATTAAAAAATTTGAATAGAAAGGTTAATCCCTTAAAAGAATAGTAAAATGGCAGATAAACAAAAAAATGTATTTGGAGAGGATATCAAGCTTTGTAGTTCAAGTCCACTTACTGGATTTTTTAGAGATGGATGCTGTAACACCGATTCCACAGATCTAGGTGAACATTTGATCTGCTGCGTAGTTACAGATGAATTTCTTGCTTTTTCTTCTAGCAAGGGAAATGATTTGTCGACTCCAGTCCCCGAATATAGTTTTCCAGGACTTAAAGAGGGCGATAAATGGTGCCTATGTGCTGATAGATGGCTTGAAGCATATGAAAATAATTGTGCTCCAAAAGTTTATTTATTATCAACAAATTCCGAAATTTTGAAGAAAATTCCTCTTATTCTCTTGAAGCCATTTGCAGTAGATTTGGATTAGTATGCATAAGAAACTTTCAATATTTATGTTGATATCTTTTTTATTAGCTATTATATGTGCTTACTTGTTCCCTGATTTTGTGGTTAAATCAAAGTTTCTTGGTAAATATTTTATTAAAATTCTAAAAGCATTTGTCCCTTTTTTAATCTTTGGGACTATCACGTATTCTATTGCTTCATTTGACGCATTTAGTAAAATAAAAAAAATTGTTCCATTAACGCTTATTTTATATATATTATCAACTTTACTTGCCATTACTTTTGCTCTTATAATTGGCTCGGGTATTAACTATGAGGTAAACAATAAGCCCACATTATTTACCTCAGAAATATTAAATGAAAATGTAGATCTTTCCTCTTCATTATCTGTTTTAGCTATAGATTTAACTAACTTTATTGATCTTATTCTAGATGCAAATCCTTTTGCAATAATGATTCTATCTTTTCTTTTAGGAGTTATTTTTAGATATGTATCAACTTATTCAAGTAAGCCTATTATTGTTCTGTCCAAGATTAATGATGCAGTTATTCAAGCAACCAATTATATAATGTTATTAGCGCCCATAGCTATTTTCTCATTATTTTCTAATTTATTAATAGAAGTCCAAGGAGAAACAATATATTCATTATTAAAATTTGTCATAAGTTCAATTTTAATTTTCATTTTATATATGTTCTTATTTTACGGAACTGTCGTTAAATATTTTACTGGGATTTCACCACTATTCTTCTTCTCAGCCATTAAAGATACTCTAATTTTTGCTTTCTTTTCTTCAAGTAGCGCAGCTACTATGCCACTAACGTTAAAAACTGCTAATGAGAAGCTAGCTTTAAAAAAAGAAGTATCCTCTTTTGTGATTCCTATAGGTGTTACGGTGAATATGGATGGCTCTGCAATTTATTTGGGGCTTGCTGCAATATTTATTGGTCAGATTTTAGGAATTAATTTTTCAATCCATGAATATTTAATAATTTGTCTTACTGCTACTATAGGTAGTATTGGTGCAGCTGGAGTTCCATCAGTAGCCTTAGTTATGATGACAATTGTTTTCTCATCGGTTGGGATACCCCTTGAGGCAATTGCAATCATTGCTGGTGTTGATAGATTACTAGACATGTTTAGGACATCTATAAATGTTGCTGGAGATTTAACTATAGCTTCGGTAGTTAACAAATTTATTAACAATTAATTAATTTTAGTAGTTAAAATTGAATTTGTTAGTTAGAATAGTTATGAATGTTCAGATTAATTAAACTTATAGTAGATTTTTTGAATAACCTTGACAGACGCAATGGTTCAAACGGTAATATTCCTACATTGGATCCTAGTGCGGGAAATAATTTAAAAAAACTTTTTATAATAGTCCCAATCTTTTTTGGAATACTTGCTGTGCTTTCAAGTATATATACTATTCAGCCTGGTGAAGTTGGAGTTATTCAGCGTTTCGGAAAGTTCTCATCATATACTTCTCCTGGGTTAAATTTAAAAATACCTTTTGTTGACAAATTAACCAAAGTAAATGTGGAAGAAGTTAGACGAATTGAGATTGGTTTCAGGTCAGAAAGAGGCAGAGTAAACGTTCTTCAAGAATCTTTAATGATTACCAAGGATGAAAATATCGTAAGTGCACAAGCTATAATACAGTGGAAAATTAAGGACCCTGGGAATTATTTATTTAAAGTTGGAAACCCTATCTTAACTATTAAAAATAGTGCTGAAGTTGCATTAAGAAGTACTATAGGTNTCACAAAGATTGATGATGCTTTGACAACTGGGCGTGACCAAATACAGATNNGAACAAAAGAATTTCTTCAGGAGTTACTAGATTCATATTCNTCTGGGGTTCAAATCACTGATGTTAAGCTACAAATTGTTGATCCACCTGAAGAAGTTAAAGATGCTTTCAACGAGGTTGTAAGAGCTAAAGAAGACAAAGAGAGACTCATAAATGAAGCTAAGGGGTTTTACGAAGATATTATCCCAAAAGCACGTGGTGAGGCTGAAAAAATGATTAGAGAGGCCGAAGGTTATAAGGAACAAAGAATCTCGACAGCAATGGGTGATACTTCCAGATTTAANCAGATNTATTCAGAATATAGAAAAGACAAGGCTGTTACTAAATCAAGAATNTATTTAGAAAAGCTAACAGAAGTTNTACAAAAACCTAAAAAAGTAATAGGAACCGATTCCTCAAGTGGTGCNTTGAATTTANTACAGTTGGGAGATATTTTTAAGGATTAGTATGAAAAAGTTTTTACCATTAGTNATATTATTAGCTCTTTTANTTCCATCCTTTGTTTATACNATTGATGAAAGAGAGCAAGCTATAATAACCGAATTTGGTGAATTTAAGAGATCTGTAACTACACCAGGTATTCATTTTAAAAAACCTTTCGTTGAAAAAATATCTAGATTNGAAAAACGGATGCTTTCTACNGANGCACCTCCAGGNCAATACCTAACACTTGATAAGAAAAGATTNGTNGTTGATTTTCTAGCCAGATGGAGAATAGAGGATCCTTTANTTTTCTATAAGTCAGTTAGAAATTTATTTAGTGCTAATACTAGGATTGAAGATATAGTCTANTCTGAATTAAGAGAAGAGATGGCGACACACAATATTAATGAGGTCATTGCTGAAAATAGGGAATTAATAATGAATAAGGTTAAAGAAGGNAGTAGTGAAAAGCTGAAAGAATATGGTATTCAGCTTGTAGATGTCAGAATCAAGAGAGCTGATTTACCTTCAGAAGTTCAGCAAAGTGTTTTTGATAGGATGGTTGCGGAACGAACTAGAATTTCAAAAAGATATAGATCAGAAGGTGAAGAAGAATCTGCTAAAATTAGAGCCGAAACGAATAAAAATAAAGAAATTATCCTGGCCAAAGCATATGCCAAAAGTGAAAAGATAAAAGGTGAGGGTGACAAAAAAGCCACGGAAATCTATTCTGCATCTTATAATAAAGATCCTGAATTTTATGAATTCATGAAGAAGCTTGAAACTTATGAAACCGTAATTGANGAGAAAACTATCATATTTCTCCCNATGAATTCAAGCTTGTTTGACCTAATACAAAAGAGAAATTAAACTTGGATACTTTTAGTCATGCCCTATGGGGTAAAGCATTGTTTGGTTACAAGGGAGCTAGGTACTCNCCTTTTTTGTTTGGTGCTGNACCTGACCTTTTTTCTTTTATTCCTTACACCCTTTTTAAGCTTTTTGGTTCTACAAATGCAAAACTCTTTGGAAAGCCTGTAATTGAAGAAATGCCAAGTTGGGTTTTTAACTTATATGATTTAGGACATAGTTTTGTAACCTTTCTAATTGTTATATCAGTTCTAGTAATACTAAAAAAGAAAGTACTAGCTTTTGCTTCTCTATCATGGGCTTTTCATATCCTATTAGATTTTCCATTTCATACTAAAGAATTTTTTCCAACAAAAATCTTTTGGCCAATCAATGATTTTACTTATGATGGGGTTTCTTGGGCTAACCCTCAAGTATGGTTTATGAACCTATTTTTCCTTTGTTTATTCTTCTTCTATAGGTTTAAACCAGGGAAAGATTCAAAGTCTTGAACTTATTTTTCTCCATAGTTCGTATGTCACTTTTACATCTTGTTCGCAATAATCCATCATAGCTTCTGAATATAAATCCCAAGGCCCTTCATAGTCACCTTTTTGATTAGTTAGTCTATAACCCCAAGCTTTTAGTGAGTGTCTGCCTCTNAGCTCAATTGGTATTCTGTTCTCCTNGTTATCACTTTCTATTATTTTAGGCCATAGTCTTCTAGCATATTCTAATGTATCAAAAATTTCTCCTTTGGGAGAAAAGCTATAAATCTTCTTTAATGCTGGAACGTCAAACTTTCTAATATTATGTCCTATTAATACTTGAGCTTGTTCTAAATAACCAATTCCTTCAATTATATTATCTCGAAACCTTCTTATTTTTTTTGAATCGATTTCGTANGTCACGAAGCAGTGAATAGTTGTGAGATTCTGAAGAAAACCGTCTGTTTCAATATCAAATATAATTTTCATTTTATGCAAAAATTGATATTAAGACTCCAGCTGCAACTGCTGAGCCTACAACACCAGAGACATTAGGTCCCATTGCATGCATTAATAATACATTTGATGAATCTTCTTCATTACCNACCTTNCTTACTACCCTTGCAGCCATTGGGACTGCCGAAACACCAGCCGCTCCAATTAATGGATTTATAGGATCCTTGCTTAATTTATTAAGAAGCTTGCCCATTAAGACACCAGTTGCNGTCCCTAGAGAAAAAGCTACTAATCCTATAATAATGATTCCTAAGGTTTCAGGAGCTAAGAATTTATCTGCAGCAAGTTTTGAGCCAACTGCTAGACCTAGAAAAATAGTGACGATATTTATCAAAGAGTTTTGCATCGTATCAGAAAGACGATCTACAGCACCAGATTCTTTTAAAAAATTACCAAAACATAGTGCGCCAACCAATGGTGTTGCATCAGGAAGTACTAAAATACATAAAATTAATAAAGTAATAGGAAAGAATATTTTTTCTATTTTATTTACTTTTCTTAGTTGAACCATTTTAATTTTTCTTTCACTTTCTGTTGTTAAAGCTTTCATTATTGGAGGCTGAATAATAGGTACTAAAGCCATATATGAATAGGCTGCAACTGCAATAGCGCCTAATAAATCAGGTGCTAATCGTGAAGCAATAAAAATTGCTGTTGGGCCATCTGCACCACCAATTATACTTATAGCAGCAGAATCTTGAAGAGAAAAGTTTATAATATCAGTATTTTGAGATATAAATACGGCTCCTACTAAAGATCCAAAAATACCAAATTGAGCGGCAGCTCCGAGTAAAGCTGTTTTGGGATTAGCAATTAAGGGACCAAAGTCTGTCATTGCTCCAACGCCCATAAAAATTATAATNGGNAANAGNCCATTTTGAACTCCNAGAGAGTAGAGAATTCCTAAAAATCCATTAGGTCCTGCAATTTCAGCGATAGGTATATTAGCAAGAAGTCCNCCAAAACCTATGGGGAGTAATAGTAAAGGCTCAAAATTTTTAGAAATTGCAAGATAGAATAATAGGATACATATTAGAATCATTATGATTCTACCCAGACTTTGTGAGAATATTGACATAGGCTTTAGTTTGTCAGGACCAAGTTTACCTTCTACTGGATTTAAAAATTCGTAAACCCCTGTGGATTTATAAAAGNTTTTAAAAAGCTCCTTTACATTTTTGGACTCATATTCTTTTTGTTCAATATTTGTATTTGCAGATTCTGCTGAAATAGAGTCTAAAGAAAAGCAAGAAAAAATTATTGATACAAACAGTACTGATAGAATTAATTTAATTTTTCTCATTTTATGACACAAGTAAAATTGTCTCTCCTTCTTCCACGTTTTGTCCTTGATCTACTGTAATGGCATTTACTTTTCCACTTACTCCTGCTTTNACCTCTATCTCCATCTTCATAGATTCAAGAACCATAACGGTTTGATCAGGTTCAACACTATCTCCAATAGAACATAAAACTTTAATAACATTTCCATTAACAGGTGCAGGAACACTCTCNCCATCTGNCGAGCCTGTATNATTNGTNGATTGTGAANNCGAGGATTGATTGTTNCCAGTCGTTGGTGCTATTTNCACATCTGATCCTTCGGCAACTTGAACATTAAANGATTCACCGTTNAAAACGATTGTATATGTCGAAGCTTTACTNCTTTTCTTAGAAGCTTTATTNTCCGAAGAAGACTCTTCATCTGTAATTTTTCTAACATTAACTTTACCTTTACCTTCAAGAAATTCTATTCCTTTCTCGGCACAAGCAGCAGCAATAAATATGTTTTCTTCTGTAGTATCTATTTCTTTTTCAGAAAGTATATTCTTCCAATAATCAAGACTTTTTCTTTCGTCCCTATCAGCTATATCCAATGGATTTTCAGTAGTAGGTTCTAGTTCAAGCTGTTTAGATGCTAACTCAACTATCTTTGAATCAGGTGTAGTAGGTGTTTTTCCAAAATAACCTAAAACCATTCTTCCGTAACCATCGGCAATTTTTTCCCATTCCCCAAACATAACGTTACTAAATGCTTGTTGCCAATAAAACTGAGATACAGGTGTTACGGAGGTGCCATAACCACCTTTTGAAACAACTTCTCCCATTGCATCAATAACTGATGGGAATTTTTCTAAGATATTATTATCTCTCATCATTTGAGTATTAGCTGTAAGAGCTCCGCCTGGCATTGGAGAGAAAGGGATTAGCGGGGAAACTTTTTGAGCTTCACTAGGAAAATAATATTCTTTAAGACTTTCAATTAAAACTTCACGGTATTTTAATATTTTATTGTTCTCTAAGTCACCTAAATTATAATTTGAATTTTTTGTAGCATGAAGCATTGTAAGAATATCTGGTTGACTCGTTCCACCAGATAATGGATCCACAGCAGTATCAATACCATCAGCACCTGCTTCTAAAGCTGCTAAGTAGCATGCAACACTAACACCTGCAGTTTCATGGGTATGAAATCTTACATGAGAGCTATCTGGCAAAAGGCTTTTAGCCATTTTTATAGTTTCATATACTTTCTTTGGATGAGAGGTTCCACTGGCATCTTTAAAGCATAACGAGGAAAATCTCATTCCAGAATCTAGTATTTGTTTTAATATCTTTTCATAAAATTCTACAGTATGAGCTCCCTCGCAACCGGGAGGTAAGTCCATCATAGTTATTACAGCTTCGTGTTTTAATCCATGCCTATTAACACATTCAGCACTATAACTAAGGTTTGATACATCATTTAAAGCATCAAAATTTCTAATTGTAGTAGTACCATGCTTTTTAAACATTTTTGCATGAAGATCTACAATTTCTCTACTACCTGTATCAAGAGCCACAGTATTTATACCTCTTGATAAAGTTTGTAGATTTGCATCTGGTCCTACAATTTCTCTAAACCTATCCATCATATCAAATGCATTCTCATTAAGATAGAAGAACAGGCTCTGGAATCGAGCACCGCCGCCAAATTCAAAATGCTTAACTCCAGCTTTTGCTGCTTCCTCAACAGCTGGCATAAAGTCTTGCATTAGTACTCTTCCACCAAAGACGGATTGAAATCCATCTCTAAAGGTCGTATCCATTATATCTATATATTTTTTACTCATTATTTTTAATTATCACAATAATCATATAGTATTGCATCAAATCATTTTTTACTTGTTTCTTTGATATGATGTTCTACCGCAGCAGATATTACAGCCACTTTTTGGGCATTATTTGGTTTATCATTCTTTTTTAAATCAGTATCTACCATTGAATCTTGGGAGATAAAATTGTTAACTATTCTTCCTTGTGCCTCGAGTAGTAAGACCATAATGACCAGAAACAAAAAAACGATAGTCATTCCTGTTATCATAAAATTAATAGATTCACCAATCATTGTGAAATACTCCTTTTTTAACCTTTTTTTTATCCATACATATTTTAGTAAATAATCTTCATAAAAACAATTAAAAAAAATATTTTTTTCTAAATAATTACTTGACAAAGTAAACTCTACATGGGATATTAAGGGCTTCATGAGTGAAAAAGATATAGAGAATCAAGCCTTAAACCTTCTAATGAGGGAATTACGTAAGCTTGATTATTTTAAGTGTATAACCGATTCAAAGGCTTTAAACCTAGCAATTCATGTTGTTAGTCAAAAAATTGGAGCTTCTGTTGATTTTGTTAAGGAAAACAGCGAAATGGATCAATCTCTTAAAACGCTAATTGCTAAGCACTAAACTTATTCAATTGACTTAGATACAACAAATACAGCTAATATTTCTACAATCAGGAATAATGCTACTGAACTTAAATTAATTCCAACACCTGAATCAGTAAATAATCTAGCTATAGTAACAGCTGGATTCGCAAAACAAGTAGAAGAAGTAAAGAAAATTGCGGAAAGAATATATGCACCAACTAAGACGGGTATATTTGAGGGTGAGAATCTATCTCCATGAATTATAACTATTAGAAGTCCTAAAGTAGCAATAAATTCTCCTAAAAGTATATTGGTTGAAGATCTATCAATTTGAGATATTCCCACAGGGTTTTCACCAAACATGATATGAACACATAAGACTGCTGATATACCCCCAAGTATTTGCATGATTGAATATAAGGAAAAATCTTTGATATTAATATTTCCTCTTAAAAGCATCATTAATGAAACAGCAGGATTAAAATGAGCACCTGAAACTTTCATGAACAAAGATATATTACAAAATAGAATTGCACCTGCAGCGATAGATATAGCAAATAGAGTAATGTATTCGGGGCTATTCATACTGGTCATCATATGAGCTGTACCCACAATTGATAAAAGTAATAAAAAAGTACCGTAAAATTCTGCAATGTATTTATTCATAGATATCAATTCTAACAGATATAATATAATAATTAAGTAATTTTTTTAATATGAATAAGAATGAAATTAAGNTAATTTTCCTTTCAGATATGCATCTTTTTAGCAATGAGNCNTTTCTAGGAATCCATACTTTTGATTCTTTTAGAGCTGTTGTTGATGATATCATCCAAAATCAATCAGACGCAAGCTTTCTTATCTTGGGAGGTGATTTTGTTCAAGATCAGTCTGAAAACTCATATCTTTTTTTTAAATCTCAAATTGCAAGGTTTGATATTCCAAAATTATTTACTAGAGGTAATCATGATATCTCAGATGATTTCTTTGAATCACTAAGCCAATCTTGCAACTTCCATATCTTAAAAAATGATTGGGTTATCTATAATCTTCATACTTACAGTAAAGGTAATATATATGGTGAAATAAAAGATGNAGAAATAGAAAATTTANTACAGGANGCNAGNGATAAAAAAGATAAATTTTTTCTTCTTTTTATGCACCACAATCTTTTTTTAACAGGCTCACCATGGCTTGATATCCATATTACCAAAAATAGATCCCTAATCTTAAAAAAAATTTCAACATTAAGAAATATACGTCTNGTAATTAACGGNCATATTCATCAGGAAACCATAAATACTTATAATGATATAAGTTTTATATCATCTCCATCTACTAGCTTTCAATTTACTTCAAATGAGAAAAAGTTNAAACTTGATTCAATCAATCCTGGTTATCTAGTGGTCACTTTAAAAGAAGAGGGTGNATGGCACGTNTCATGTCAAAGAGTAGNTGGTGAGTTTGGAACTCCTGAGGCAAATCCAAAGACCTATTAGATTANTTGTATGCAGAACAAGAAATCATTATGGTCATAATTAAAATTAACAAAGATAAATATTTCATTTTTTCATTATATACTTTAAATGATATAAAAATCAATAATTGATATAATTATAATATTCATATGAAACTTTATTTATTGTCAGGAATTATCTTATTATACTTATTAGTAATAGTTTTCTTTTATTTCTACCAAAGAACTTTTTTGTACTTTCCAGAATTGAATAACTATCTTACCAAAGAAACAATCAATGAGGATAACCAGCAACTAACGGTTAATACGTCAGATAATATATCTCTTAAATCATATTACTATAGTAATAAAAATAATACTCATACTATTTTGTTTCTTCATGGTAATGCAGGAACTCTTGAAAATAGAATATATAAGCTTAATGCCATTAAAAGNTTAGGTTTTAACTACCTAGCNATATCTTGGCGTGGTTTTAGTGGCAATCAAGGTGAACCCTCAGAGTTTGGTTTAACTAAGGATGCAATTGCGGGGTTAAATTTTCTAAATAAGTCTGGAATAAGAGATGAAGACATTTATGTTTATGGTGAATCACTTGGTACAGGTGTTGCGATTAATTTATCTATTTCACGGAATCTTAAAGGTTTAATTCTTGAATCTCCTTACACTTCGATTGCAGANGTTGGNAAAATTAAGTTCCCTTTNTTGCCCGTGAATCTAATTCTAAAGGATANGTATGATAGTATTAGCAAAATTGATAAAGTTANNTGNCCAGTTTTAGTATTACACGGATTCAGTGATACTATTGTNCCTTTTTATATGGGAGAAAAAATTTTTNATAATATAAAATCNAAAAAATACTCATATTTTGTAGAAGATAATCATATGATGGATTTTAGTCGTGGATTAATAAAATCTTTACAAGAATTTATCCAAAAACATTAAATTTAAACATGCTTTAATCCCTTAATTAGATATATGTATCCTGTATAAACAGTAATAACCGCGGCAATCCAGAGTGAGGATAAACCTATATCTCTTCCATAACCTAAAAGAAAATCATTACCTGGTTCACCAGATAGCAAAACTGATAAAGCAAACATTTGAATAAAAGTCTTAGCCTTTGATAGACTTGAAACTGGAAGAGAAATACTTAAGGATGCTAAAAATTCTCTCAAGCCAGAAACCAGAATTTCTCTGCTAATTATGATAAGTGCAGCAAACAAAGTTAGGTCCTTAATTGTTTCATCATGAATCAGTAGCATTATTGCTACTGCAACTATAATTTTATCAGCTATTGGATCAAGAAGAGCACCAAGTTTAGATTCTTGGTTTAATGAACGAGCTAGTTTTCCATCTAAATAGTCTGTTAGACATGCAAAGACAAATAGGCCGCACGTCATCCATCTCCCAAGGTCAGATTTAATAAAAAAAGTAAATATAAAGAAAGGTATAATAAGTATTCTTAGATAGGTTAATGATAGTGGAATCTTTGAGACCATGTTTATTTCCCCATCATTATCAATATAATTCCAACTAAAATAATTAAAGAGGAAATATATTTTTCACGTATTAGATTCATTAATTGTTTTAAAAAGTTCATATTTTATAATAACATTTAATTTAAAAATAATATTTAGTTCGATATTAAACTTAAAATTTTTAGATAAAAATTATAAATTTCCTTATAATACAATGCTGCTGGTATTGTAAATAAAATAAAAAAAAGGGTGGTCCAAATTGGTCTCATCAATATTAATTATAGCAAAATACAACCTAATATCATAAAAAGAAGAAATTTTTAATCTTTTTACTTGTGACTTCCGTACCTTTTTTATATAATAAGCACTAAACCTTTCTGTAAATTTTAATAATGGAGATATGATGTTTAAACAATTATTTGTAATACTTTTTGTAATTTTTTCTTCAACTATAGCTAATGCTTTTGAAGATAAACCTTTAATTTTAGATAAGTCTTATGTAAAACTTGGATACGGATTTGTACACTTGCCCGAAAATAATAATGTCACACAAGGTAATGGGGATGGAGCTATTGATAACACTTTTCCAGATGCAAAATATGATTTTAAATATGATGCAGGTTCTTCCTTTTCCATTGCTGCAGGAAATAGATTTCAAAATTTTGCATTTGAGCTTTCTATCGATCAGATTGTATGTGATATAGATTCTGTCACATCTGATACAGCAATAAAAACTACAAGTGGTGATGTCAGTCTAAGAACTATAATGATTAACGCTCTTTACTATCCGAATTTTCTAAAATTTAATAAAACAAATATTTATCTTGGTGCGGGTGTTGGAATTACAGAGAAAGTCGATTTAGATGAGTCTGGTATTACTGGGAGTAGGGCAAGTTCAAATCTTAGCTTTAAATCATCAAGTGATTTATTCAATCCTACATATCAGTTCATTTTAGGTGCAGAATATAGTATTAGTAATTACATATCTTTATACAGCGAAGTTAAGAATACAATAGTCAAATCAGTACACCTAGCTCGCGGTTCAAGTAAAGAAACATATGGTTCTATGGAGATGAATCCAATGTCAGCTGTGATAGGAATTAAATTTAGCTTCTAAAAACTAATTACTTAACGCTGAAATTACCATTCATTACACCCCAATGACCTAAAAAACTACACCAAAAGGTATATTCTTCACCTTTCGTAAATTTCTTAGGATCTACATTAAGGGCTAAAGTTTCATTTGGTCCTAAAAACTTTGTTTTATAAATAACCTTACTATCTTCGGGTAAATATCCAGTCTCAATACCATAAGAAGGATTTACTATAGAAGTTAAATAATTAAAATCTGACTTTTTAGATATTACTATGTTATGTCCAGCAAGAGATACATCTAAAGTTCCTGTATTCTTTAAATTGATTACAACAGAGGAACAACTAGAATCAATTTCAATGTTTTTAACGCTATATTGCATCATTCCATCAGCTTCAAGATTTATATCACAATTACTAGCAAAAGTATTTTGTGAAAAACTAATCAAGAGGAAAAAAAGAATAATAGTTAATTTTTTCATAATATTGGCTCCCTTTGTGTGCAAATTGACCCTTTTTATAATAACGGATTCTTCATTAATTACTACTCTGTCCAGGTTTTTATCTATATTTTATTAAAAAACCTTGACATATATTTTTATTCCATTATTATTAAATGTAAGTCGGAGGTTATTATGAAAAGACAAAGACAAAGTTCAAAAGCTGAATACTTAGCTAAATATGACAAGTCGATGCAACCCTTAGGTTCACTTGGTGGAGCACTAGTACCTTACACATTGCTGGTACTTTCTTTTGTTGCAATCTTAATAGCTAACTTTTAGTTATTAAGATTTCTCTACTTGTTTTTTATTTATTTTGAGTTATTTTAAATATGGACCATTAGGGTCCAGATTGTAATTCGAGGTGAAAAATGAAAATTGGTTTATTCTACGGTACCACTAGTGCAGCCACTGAAGAGGTTGCAAATCTTATACAAGAAAATCTTGAAAGTTGTGAAGTTGAGCTTTTTGATATTTACAAAGAGCCCTTAGAAAAAATTAGCGAATTCGATAATATTATTATTGGATGTCCTACTTGGGATATAGGTCTTCTTCAAGAAGATTGGAGAAGTAAGTTTGATGAATTAGATTCTATTGATTTCTCAAATAAAAAAGTTGCATACTTCGGTTGTGGCGATCAGCATGTTTATTCCGGCACTTTCCTTGATGCACTTGGCACTTTAGAAGAAAAGATTACAGCTAAAGGTGGGTCAACAATTGGTTTATGGCCTGTTGATGGTTACAGTTTTGATTATTCAAAAGCACAAAAAGATGATAAATTTGTAGGTCTAGGCATTGATAATGATAATGAACCAGAATTAACTGAAGAAAGAGTTGAAGCTTGGTGCAAGCAAATAGAATCAGAATTTGCTTAACTTTTTAGCTAGTCTTAAGTATTTCTTTTATTAAATCCATTTCCTCTAGTGTTTCTTGCCAACCTAATGGTGCGATTTTTCTTGAGTTAAACACATTGTTTGTTCTTTTTAAACCAATGGGTCTCATATCAGGTAATCTTATTACTACAGCATAGTCGGAAATTTCAAGCATTGATAAATCATTTTTACTACCGCCACAAGAAATTACTTTAATTTCATTGTTTTCTTGGTTATCAAAGTAATCTATCTCACTATAATAATCAGATAGAATTTTCATTGCTTCCCCTTTGGTATTAAGGCCGGTTAAATGCAATAGCCTAGCTCCGTGAATAATACTTAATCCCTCTTCATTTAAAGCTTTTTTAAAATTGTCTAACTCTGTATTGCTTCCCATCCAAATTAATGGTTCACTAAATTCTCTTTCATCTGTTCTATCTAAAGATTCAGGTTTCAACCCGGTGTAATAGGACTTTTGTAGTTTCGTCATATTACGCAAAAAAAGTATAAATTTCATGTATTTTTTAAAGCTAGTTTGTCTAATTTTTTGATTTATAATATCTTTTTCAATTCCCAATGTTAAAACCCAATTTTTTCCTTGCTCTGTAGACCCTTGTGGTTGCTTTAAAAANAAATTCTTTGGTATGTATATTGCAGCACCATTTTCNGTAATATATGGACATTCNAGATTAATTTTTGAGATAATTTCTTTTATCTCAAAATGACATTTNCTAGAATTAGGAATTATTTGGATGCCAGCATCTTTCAACTTTGATATGAAGGGAAGAATTGGTGCAACATCAAAGGTTTTGAAATTTAATAAAGTTCCATCTAAATCAGTGAATATTAATACATTCTTTGTCATAGTTAAAGATATTAAGTAATATAATATACGAAATTTAAATCTTAATAAATATAATTGATTTAATTTTTTAGTTATTAAAATGAAATTTATTTATTTAATTTTTTTTATTATCTTATATTTTGTTATTTTTTACGGTGAGCAATGGGTAGAAAGCATAAAATAAATTCTTTATTNCNNNAATTNAAANAAANNCTACTAACTTNCNTTTTTCTTTTTTTTATAANNATTNNTNCAACANATNCACATGATGACCATGGNAAGATGATAGAAGCCTCNANTCCATATCCTGACATTTCAGTTNATATCANTAAGGATGNATCATCAAACTATNAATTAGACTTTAAATTAAAAAATTTNAAATTAATNGNTGAAGGACAATCAATAAGNACAGATATTAATTCAGGACATATTTTTTTATTTATTAANAATAAAAAGGAAATNATGATAGATAAANTNGATTTCCTTTTAAATAAGGATTTATTAAAAAAAGGAAAAAATGAATTATTTATTATGTTAATGGATCAAANTCATTATTTATATACAAAAGGTGGAAGAATAATATACGTTTCAAAGCGAATATATATTAAGTAGTTTTTANAGATATAAAATTAAGCTNAGAATTGATATTGAAATAACCCAAAACATAATAAAATATTTCAAACTGCCTTTCGCCATATTTCTTTCNTTTACGGTTCTTGCTTTTATACCTTGTGATATAAATACAATATTTCCTGCTAGCTGAACACATACTGTATTAATTATTAGTAGCATTAAAGCCCCCATAGCTAAGGTACTTTCTCCGTTTGCAATCAAAATAGAAAATGAAGCGGCTGGTGGCAAGAGTGCAACAGACACCATAACTCCAACTAATGCAGCGGAGATTCCAGTAGTCATTGAAAGAGCCGCAGCAGCGCCTGATGCTAAAGCCAATACAATATCTCCGACTCCAATATTAGTTCTNGATATTATTTCATCACTTTGATAATTTAGATCTGATATAGAAGATATTATATAGCCAAAAGAAATAGATATTAAAATTCCAATAATAATAGAATTAAGTGATTTTAATATGAGATTTCTATTGCCAATTGATGCAGCAAAAGACAACGCAATGTTGGGACCAAGNAGAGGAGCAATTACCATTGCTCCAACAACAACAGCAATATTATCTTCAGATAGACCGATTGTAACAACAATTGTTGAAAAAATTACCATAAGTACGAAGTTCAGGTTTAAATCTACNCCTTTTACAACATTCTCATATAGCTCTTCTCTAGTAGTTTTTTGGTCAACTTGTTTTTGGTCCTGGGTATTTTCACTTAGCCTTGGTATTGATGCGTCAACAGGGAGAACCAATATTTTTGCCTTAGAATCATCTTCAAAGAGTATCTGGAGGCTATCAAGTACAGATTGTCTAGAATCATCTGTTACAACCATTGTGAATACTTGTCGACCATCTTCAAGTTCTGATGACCACCAGTAATCAACTACACCTTGTTTTTCAGCTATCGTGATTAGAGTTCTTTTGTATTTTATATTTGATATAATCTCACAGATTCTCATCTTCTAACTTTATCATGAAAATAGTTCTATTAGTTGAAAAAGACTAAAAGTATATTATTTATCTAATTTTTGTGGGGCAATTATATATACACTATCAATGTACAAGCTCGTATTTTTATTATCACATTTAGAAGCTTCTTCCCATATTTCCTTAGATGAGAATACGTACAATGATTGGCTATCAAAGTCACAACTTTTGATGGATTCCCTTAATGACTTTTTAACATCTTCAAGAGCAGTTTTTTTAACTCTGGACAAGTAGCCTCCATTTGTTGATAGTCCATTACTAACTGCAAATAGGTTTAATTTAGCCGTATTACTATTTGGCATGACTTCAGGGTAAACAAATTTAAGCTTTGAATAATTTTTTCCTAAATAATCCCAGTTTTCATCTTGCAACTTATACTTCCAAGTGGGTCCATTGTAATCAAGAGTCTGTGATTTTGTTAGCCTTGTTTTTGAATATGCTTCAAATGAGTCCATGAATCCAATTAGTAGTAATATAGATAATATAATTTTACATTTATCCACACTAAAAAGTTTATAAAAAGTAAAGAAAGATAAAAAACTAACTATATATAAAACAGGCCAAAAAAATCTTCCTGATGATCTGAATGTAGCAAAAAAATTTTTAATAAATGAAGGTAAAGGATAGTTAAATAATAGAGAGTCGTTCAAAATGACTTTATTGCTTAGTGCAAAAATAAACAAAAGTATTGTTATTGTAAGAATAGGTAAGTAATTTTTTTTTGAAAAATTAAGCAGGTTTTTTTTATAATTTAGAATTGATATTACCAATATACTTAATATTGGGATACCTATAAAGTTAAAGCCCTCATAGTCACCAGAGCCTTGAATATTAGTTGTATCGTTCAGATTGGGAAGCATGGTAGAGAAATTATAAAATTCATTGCCTGGATTAGGTAAATTTACAGAAGGATCAAGTAAAGAGTTTAAGTTAAGTCTATAGTGACCATATCCTTGATAAAAATGATATGTGTCCTTACCAGTTTCAATACCAGATAAAATAAATAAAGAAATTAGTAGTAAACATAGTGCCCCTATTATTAACAGCAATTTGTAGAAGGAGATTTGATTTGATAAAAATCTTTGAACCAAGTCAGCAAAGAAAATTGGAAGAATCATTGCGAACAAATAAGCTTGAGTCAAAAGAGCAATTGACAATAAAATAAACCATCTTTGATAGCTGAATTTATTTTTAAGGTAAAAGTATAAACTTGCAATTATAATCCAATTCGCGAATAGACCTGGATGATTCAGCAATACATTAAAAGGTAAAATAGGTAAAAGTAGGATTATGGAAACAAATAAAAGCTTTACAGATATACTATCTATGAATAGGTCTAGAATTTTTAAACTAAAGTAACCCTGGAGATAAACACATAATAAATGCCATGCGCCAAGGAATTGGAATGGGAAGCCCAAGAATTGTTCAAATGGCTTAAGCAATAAGCAAATTATTGGTATAGATCCACTATAGATAAGTGATATGTTTAGCTCTTCTCCGTATGGATAGTTAGTTATGAGTGGAAATTGTATAAAATTGGTCCATCTAAAATATTCCCATCCAAACCATGCAGTAGTAGAATCAGTATTTCCAAAAAAAAATATCCAATCAATGTTTCTTGGATTTATAAAGTTTGTGTTGAATCCAGTTATGTATAAAAAAAAGAAGATTGATAGTGCTATTAAGGGTAGGCCATAAAGCCTTCTTAAAGAAATCATGGATTTATAATATCATAGAACAGGCTTTTAGTTTCCCTAGTACGGCGGACTAATTATATATTTAGTAAAATCCTAAAAGGTTAATTACATAGTTTTTTTAGTTTAAGTTACTAATTCTATAATAATTTAACTATTTATAATTTAAATATATAGTAATTACAGCTAGTTAAACTAGGTAATATATAATTATTTTATAATATTTTTAAATAATTTTATCATCATGAACTCGTTTAACTTACCAGTATTAACATTTCTAGGACTAGGGTGATATGAGCCTATTAAAATTTTATTATCAGGCATTTGATATCTAGAATCATGACCAAATTTAGGCACATTTTTAAATTTCCCAAAATTATTTGTGTAATATTTAATTATTGCTTCAAATGCTACTCTGCCAAGAGCAACAATATAGATCGCTTTTTTTATATATTTAAGTTCTTTTCTAAAGAAAGTTGAGCATTGTTTTAACTCTAGTGAAGTGGGTTTATCATTAGGTGGGACACACTTAAGTGCAGTCGTTATATATGCATTATACAGCTTGAGTCCATCGTTTTTACTAACAGAATAGGGTTGATTTGAAATTTTAGCTTTATACAAGCATTTATATAAAAAATCAGACGATTTATCTCCTGTAAAGACACGTCCTGTTCTAGTTCCACCATGAGCAGCAGGTGCAAGGCCAACTATTAGTATTTCACCATTCCTATCTCCAAATCCAGTAATTGGCTTCCCCCAATACTTTTCCTTGAGATATTCCTTCCTTTTATTAATAGAAATTTCGTTTCTAAATTGAACTAATCTAGGACATTTTTTACATTTAATTATTTCGTTATTAAGGGTATCTAACGCTGAGCTAGCCATTTCTAATTAGCTTTAAATTTAAGTTGATATTCTTTGCCATCAAATTTTTCAAATATATATTGCACCATTGAATGATTTATAGGTTTAGGGTCTAATACTTCTTCTATATTTTTTTCGGCGACATAAGTAGTTTTTTCATCATCACTAACTAAAATATGACACCAAGGCTTGTCTTTTGGGGGCTTTGTCTCAGCTACCTTTTCATACCATTCCTCTGTGCCCTCGTAAGTTGGATCTATATCAAAAATAACCCCTGTATAGTTAAACAACTTGTGTCTTATTATCTGTCCAATCTTAAATTTTGTTTTAACTTCTTCCATACTTAAATTTTACCCGAAAATCCTTGATTTTTGTATTTAAAAGAGTTCTTATATAAATAAGAGATAATATTATGATTTCTATTAATAGAAATAATAAAGGTATTCTTGTAGAAGCTAAAGGTAAAAGAGTAATGAAGTCCTCCCTTTACTCTAAAGATAATATTTTTGAGATTAGCCGGAGCAAATTTAACGATTTTTTGTTATGTAAAAGATGTTTTTATTTGGACAGAGTGCTAGGTGTCAAAGTACCTGATATGCCAGGTTGGACATTAAACAGCACTGTTGATGAGCTATTAAAGAAAGAGTTCGATATATGCAGAAAGAATCAGGTTCCTCATAGAATTATGATACAGAGTAATTTGATTAACATAGTACCTTTTGATCATCCAGAAATGGATAAATGGCGTGATGCCCTAAGAGGTGGGATTAAATATAAATATAGAGATACAAATATTATTATCAAAGGAGGAGTTGATGATGTTTGGTTCAATGTCGATACGGAGGAATTAATTATCGTAGATTATAAGTCTCAAGCAAGCTTTAGTAAAGTAACAACTGAGGATTACCTTTCAAATGTTTTTCATGAATCTTATAAAATTCAAATGGATATATATTCATTTCTATTTAAAATGAATGGCTTTAAAGTAAGTGATATTAGCTATTTTTATGTAGCTAACTGTAGAAAAGACCTTAAAGGATTTAACTCAAAGCTTGTTTTTGATGAAATTTTAGTTCCATATAAGCCCAGAACACACTGGATTGAGGACAAGATTGATGAAATGATTGATGTTTTGAATTCAAAAAAATTACCTCCTTTCAATCCATTTTGCCAAAATTGTGCTTGCTCAAAAGCTAGAGCTGAGTATGAGTGATATTAAGAAACTATGTAATTTTTATTTTTTTTTGATATATTATAAGGGTGAAATACTTATTTTTTCTTTTTTTCTTTTTTCTATCCACTAGTTCCTTTTCTTTTACTGTTGAGGACTGTAAAAAGCTTTACAAAAGTAATGACTTATTTTGTAGTACTTCATATTGGAATAAAATTGGAAAGATGAGTAGAAAAGGTGTTATTCATCAATATAAATTGTTAGATGAAAATAGAGTAAAAGGTTTTATTCATAATACTTCCAAGAAGCAAAGATATGTGTTTATAAGATATGTTCTTCACGATGCTGACTTAGAACCCTTAATTATGGATTCTCATACAATATCCATCTTAAAGCCTGGTGAGAAATCTAAGATTGATTTCATCTTTCATGAAA
>NHDL02000001.1 GCA_002167555.2 Deltaproteobacteria bacterium TMED58 | reverse complement strand
TCAGCCTTGGAAGCTGCGGGAATTGGAAACCTTAATGAAGGTGATTCAGTATCATTTGAAGTAGTTTCAGAGAATGGAAAAGAAAAAGCTGGCGATCTTAAAACTGTTTAAATAGTTTTTATTTATAGCTTAAAATCATAAAGTACAGATTGTTATATAAATTTATATTTGCCTTTCGGTTTTATGATAATACAATATAAAGATTATTTCACAGTATGTGAAATTTAAAGGAGGGCAAATATATGCCTAATGGTAAAGTAAAATGGTTCAATCCACAAAAAGGTTATGGATTTATTGAACCTGAAGATGGTGGCAAAGATGTCTTTGTTCACATTTCAGCCTTGGAAGCTGCGGGAATTGGAAACCTTAATGAAGGTGATTCAGTATCATTTGAAGTAGTTTCAGAAAAAGGTAAAGAAAAAGCAAGTGATCTTAAAACTTTATAAATAAGTAATTAATTTTCACAGATTTTCTTAAAATAAAACAGGATTTATGCTAGCCATAAATCCTGTTTTTTTATCAAGAAAGTACACTCATTCTAACATCCTCAAGCAAGCTTGGCATAGAGAATAAATCATGAACGACTTTAGCATTTATTGTTTTATATGTTTCTGAGTACACATTCGATTTTTTCCCATTTATAACAATTTCAACGTTTTCACCAATACCGGCCCTGATTTTCAATAGTTGATTGCGCAAGGATTGGTCATCTAATGGATACAAAACGCTTAAGATTAAGCATGATGATTTTGAGGAAACAACTGCTTGAACTAAATCCTCGGCAGATAAATCGGTACCAAGGTATATGTTATTCCATCCAGAAGCAACAGATAAGCACGAGTTAACTAGACATCCAAGCTCAGCTTTTTGCCCTTTAGGCGTTGCAATTAAAGCAGTTGGATTCTCACTGTTGAACCCCTTGAAAGAAGCTCTGTAATTCTCTAAATAGTTTCTAATTACGGCATTGGCAAAACGCTCTTGGGATTTTGAAATTTTATTATTTTTCCAAAGCCTACCCACGTGCTTTATAAAAGGGACCATAAATTTATGAATAACATAGACTGCACCTAGTTCCATAGCAACATCGTAAATTGCCTTCTCCATTTTAGTTATGTTGTATTCCTTCAATGAATCGATGCAAGTATCAAAGTATTCCCTAGTGGAGCTGCTTAACTGTTCAAGCTCAGGATAAGAGACTTTGGATAAGTTTCCTTGAAAATCATTAAGCATAACCCTTAACTCACCTAAATTAAGCTCACCAATTTCTTGAAGGGAAAAACCTAATCTCTTAGCTTCAAGCATAAGTTGAAGAAGTTCAAGATCTTTATCTGTAAACCTCCTACTACCTTTAGAAGAACGTGTAATATTTAAAATTGAATATCTTTCTTCCCATTTTCGAATTTGATCAGCTGAAAGGCCAGTAATTTTAGTTACTACTCTAATTGGATATTCTTTATTCATATACCTATATTAAGGGATTTTATAGCTATGTCAATGTTTTTAAAAAATTTGTCCAGATTTTTATCATTTTTATAAAAAAAAGATGGACAAATCCTAGACAGATAGATATAATATTATTGTGAGGTGAAAAATGAATCAAAAAAAGAACATTAATTCTAGCAAATCGAATACATTCTTAAATTCAAAATCTACCTTTATTCCTGGNAAGGGAGACTCATCCGAGTATGAATCAGTAAAGGAATATTTCTCTAAGGCTCTAATGTCCCCACTTCTATCGTCTTCTGAGGAAAAAACTCTTTCTTCTCAAATCAAATCATGTGATGCTCAAATTCTTTCATTTGAAAAGAGAATGTTGAATTGTGAAGAAAGTGAAAAAAACAAAATTGAAAGCTTTTTAAAAGCTGTAAAGAACAAAAAGAATCAAATTTTTCAAACATTTACCAAATCAAACCTAAGATTAGTAGTCAGCATAGCAAAAAAGTACGCTAATAAAGGTGTTCCATTAATTGATTTAATCCAGGAAGGTAACATTGGATTAATGAGAGCTGTCCAGAAGTTTGATCACACTAGAGGTTTTAAATTCTCAACATATGCGGCTTGGTGGATACATCAGTCAATAACAAGAAGTATAATGGACCAATCGCGTTCTATAAAGGTACCTGTCTATATTCTCGAAAAATCAGCAAAAGTTTACAAGGCAAACAAAGAGTTAGAAGAAAAATTATCTAGAAAACCAGAGATTTTTGAGATTGCCGATGAAGTTGGTTTACCCTCCGAAGCTGTTAAACAGATTCTAGATTCGGGCTCAGATACTTTTTCTCTTGATTCCCCAATTTCTACTGAGGAGAATACTTCTTTTATGGACTTTCTTGAAGACGAAACCCTTTTGCAAGATGAATTATCTGCACATTCCTCTCTTCAGGAAAAAATAAATCAAGCTATTTCTCAGCTAGAAGAGCGTGAACAGCAGATAATTAATCTACGCTTCGGTATTAATGATTCTCAGATTTTAACTCTAGACGAAATCGGTCAAAGATTTAATTTAACNAGAGAAAGAATCAGACAGATTGAAAAGAAAGCATTGAAAAAGATTGAAAAAAATTATGGCCTTGCACTGAAAGGTTTTTTAAATTAGGAGAGGCTATGACATTTCACATTGAAAAACAACCTGAGGAATTCATTTCTGATAAAAAGGGTAAAACCAACTCGAAAAGAAAAATAGTTAGTAAAGGTTCTAAAAGTAAACATAACTCTAAAAGTATTAGAAGAAATACAAGAAATCTTTTACTATTCTAGTATATAGATGCAAATATTTACTTTTTCAAATACATATACTTATCCATCAACTGTGGTTTTCAACTGGCACAAAAATCTTCTTGCCCTTAAAAGAATTACCCCACCCTGGGATAAGATTACTATTTTAAAAAAAGAACATAGTAGCTCTAACTTTCTTATGGATGGAAAAATGGAACTGAAACAAGAAATTCTTCCCTTTATAAGTGCTAAATGGAAAATTAAACATGAAAAAAGTGGATATATTGAAGGAGAATCCTTTCAAGATAATCTAATTTCTGGACCCATAAAAAAATGGATTCACCGTCATAATTTTATAAAAATTTCTCGAAATAAAACCATAATAACAGATAAAGTATCTTTTTCTCATTGGGTTAATTTGAAAAAATTAAATAATTTCACCATAGAAAGTATGGAGAGATCGTTTAAATATCGAGCAAATATATTAGAGCATGATTTATCTAATCTATACAACAATGTTAATGGGTATTATGTCCTGGTTACTGGCGCAACCGGTCTGGTAGGGTCGGCATTGGTTCCCCTCTTAAACTCCTTGGGATATAACGTGATATCTTTAAAATTTAAAAAAAATTCTCAAAATAGCGATTTTAAAGCAAACTTAAAGGATGATGTTCCTAGATCTGATAAATTGATGGAGATAGATTGGAATCCATATTCTTCTAATATATTGAGAATCCCAGATGATATATCGAGAAAAATTAAATTTGTTGTTAATCTTTCTGGCGAAAATATATTAGGTATTTGGACAAAGAACAAGAAAAAGTCCATCATTAACAGTAGAGTCCAAGCAACCCAGAATCTTCTGAAAATTATAGAATCAAACTCAATAAATCCTAAATGCTGTGTTCATGCTTCAGCTGTAGGTTTTTATGGTACAGATAAAAATGAAAAATTAGATGAATATAATTCCTCAGGCGATGGCTTCCTAGCGAAAACCACTGCTGAATGGGAGAAAGAGCAAAATAAGTTTAAAAAATTAGCACAAAGAAATGTCAACTTACGAATTGGTACTGTTTTATCATGTAAGGGTGGACTTGTAAAGCAAATTGAAATTCCATTTAAGGCCGGAATTGCAGGCTACATTGGGGGCGGTGAAAATTTTTTAAATTGGATACACATAGAAGATTTAGTAAGAATAATTGAAAAGACTTTTAACGACAAAAGATATGAAGGTCCAATAAATGCTGTCAGTCCAGTTCCAATTAAAAGTAAAGATTTTTTTACTTCATTAGGTAAAAAGTATAAATCTAAATTATTCATTAACGTCCCATCATTTATTCCAAAAGTTTTATCTAAAGAATTAATCAATGAAATTGTTCTATCAAACCAAAAAATATTACCTAAAAAATTATTAAAGAATGAGTATATTTTTTTTGCTTCAACAATTGAGGAGGCGCTAGAAAACCTTTAAAGTATAGTTTGTAGGATTTTATTATGAATATAAATAAAACTAGAAAAACATATAAGGATAAAAAAAGCATTTTTAATCTTACTGGATCACCTATTAAAATTTTTAAAGAATGGTATTTAGAGGCTGAAAAAAAGGTATCAGAACCAAATGCTTTTGCATTATCAACAAGCTATAAGAATATTCCTTCTTCAAGGATGATGTTACTCAAAAGCTTTTCATCAACATTTATATTTTATACAAATATAAGTAGTAAAAAAGGTAAAGAGATTGAAAACAATAAGGCCGCATCTATTCTTTTTTGGTGGAAAGAAATGCAAAGGCAAGTTAGGATTGATGGGAAACTAGAACAATTGAGCTCCACTAAAGTTAAAAAATATTTCTATTCTCGCCCTTATGAAAGTCAAATAGGTGCTCTTTCATCTAATCAAAGCTCCAAACTAAATTCATATGAGCAGCTAATTAATGAATTTGAGAAAAATAAATCTTTATTTAAAAATAAAAAAGTTCTTTTTCCTAGAAATTGGGTTGGCTTTGAGCTTAGGCCAAATAGTATTGAATTTTGGCAAGGTGGTAAATCGAGACTACATCAACGAATCGAGTTCAAAAAAATTAAAAAAATTTGGAAGAAGAAAATACTAGCGCCATGAAACATATAAATTATCGTTTTTTTGTTGATAAAGAATGCAATTGGTTTCAAGATGAAAAACCTATAACTCATAAAGGCATATATAACTTTAATTATAAGAATTTGAAAATTAATAACGATAACGAGTTTTTTATTCAAGAAGGAGACTCAATTGCTTTTGTAAAATTCGAAGATAAACCTTTTCTTGTAAGAAGTGTTGATATAGAAAGTGATAAGACCATTCTCTTGAATNTAAACGATTCGACTATTGAGAAACTAAACATTAGTACNTTTTACTTCAGTAATGATGTTCCATATTGCAAAGTCAAAGAAAATTTATTTGAAGCAAGGTTTTCTCGTCCTGCACTTTATCAAATAAGTAAGAGTATGAAAATAGTGGATGGAAATTATTTCATAAATGATACTTTAGTTAATCATATATAAACTCTATGCTTTCAATTAACTCGTAAATGGCATTATCTGAAACATTAAAGCCCTTTTCTGTCAAAGAAATAATATTCTGACTAGCAATAGCAACATTTTCTTCTATTAACTTATCAAGTTTCAGTTCATTTAATTCAAATGGTAATATTGATTTAAGATAACTAAGACTCACGCCTTTTTTTAGCCTTAGACCCATCATAAAAGCATCTTTGATATATTGTTCAAGACCCAAATCATGCTTTATAACTTCAGAACTACTATAATCATAAATTGTTTTTTTATTCTCCCACCTATAATATNTTCTTTGTTCGAAATCAATCAAAGATGAATGTGCACCTGGACCTACTCCCAAGTAAGAATCGCAATTCCAATAAAGTAAATTATGTATTGATTCGTATGAAGGCTTTGAGAAATTTGAAACTTCATATTGCTTTAGTCCTAAATTATTTAATTTTCTTTTCGTTAGACTAGCCATATCTAAAAATATATCTTCTGATACTTTAATTATCTCACCTCTTTCATGAAGCTTCCAAAATGGTGTTGACTCTTCGATTGTAAGACAATAAGTGGAAATATGTTTAATATCGATTTCTTCCAAATAATCTAGCTCATCTTCCCATTCATCTAAGGACTCTTGGTTTACGCCGAAAATAAAATCTAAATTAAAATTGGAGATACCACAATTTGAAATCTTATTTATGAAATCTATATTGCTTTGTTTAGTTGATTTTCTACCTAGAAGCTTTAGCTTATTATCGTTAAAAGATTGAATTCCTATGCTCAATCTATTTATTCCAACCTCATATAAATTCTTAGGATTATCTACCTCACTGTCATAGGGATTTATCTCAATTGCTATTTCACACTGAGGGGAGATAAAAAACAACTTATTAATTTCTTCTAGAATTATATTTATTAATTTTGGGCTAAGTAGCGACGGGGTTCCCCCACCAAAATGTATACTAACCAACTTTTTTTCTGAAAATATATTATAATTTTCTTGTAATTCAGACAGTAATAATGCAACTAAATCATTGTAATCTTCCGTTTGAGCTTTATAAACATTAAAATTACAAAAAGGGCAGATTGTTGTACAGAAAGGAATGTGTATATATATACCAAATTTATTACTCATGCTATACTGTTTTTATCAAAATGACTCGATTTATCCACTTTTTTTTCATACTTTATATATTAACTGCTGGTTCGGCATGGTCTATTAACTTTCAGAATCTGACATTAGATGATGCACATAAAATTGCTAGTGAAAATAATTACGAGTTATTATATTTATTAGAAGAGAAAAATTCACGATCTTCAGCCTTACAAGAGTATCAAGCACAATATTTTCCTCAAATAAATGCCGGGGTTATATTTCCATTCTATGGAAGAAGTTCAGCTATAAACGTAGATCAACTCTTGTTCGATTTTGGTAAACTAAGCCAAAGAATCAATGCTGGGAAATATCTAATAAGAGCACAAGAATATTCTCATGAAGGAAAAAAAATTAGCATACTTAACGAAGTGACTGAGAAATTTTATGAAGTATTAAAA
The DNA here is from genome assembly GCA_002167555.2 of Deltaproteobacteria bacterium TMED58. Classification (GTDB taxonomy): domain Bacteria; phylum Desulfobacterota_D; class UBA1144; order UBA1144; family UBA1144; genus TMED58. The sequence goes on along the minus strand of NHDL02000001.1, from coordinate 350,007 downwards.
ACTAAAAATCATATATCAGGCTTAGAATCAGAAAGGGAGACTAAAAATAAACAGCTAAAGAAGTCTATAGCTTTCTTAGAAGCTGGTAGAGTTTCCTCCTTAGATGTTGCTGAGAAAAATTTAAATCTTAGTAGAATTGAGCTTGAATTAATTTCTAAAAAAGGTCTGCTTAGAAAATTAGAAGAAGAGCTCTTCACACTTTTGGGAGTTCAAAGACCTAGCGAAGTAAATTATGTAGCAAATTTAAAATATACCAAGATTGATTTAAACTCTGAGGCTATAATTGATTCTTACATGATGAATATGTACGAAATTAAAGCCTTAGAAATGAGTATCTTATCAACAAANGCTACTATTTCCGCAATATATAGAGACTTTTTACCAAATATTGTTGCTAGAGCAGCTTATAGGTTCGAAGGTAAAGGTGTTTCCTCGGAGGATAAAGACAATGATTTAATTGGTGGTATGGGTGCAACCTGGCAAATATTTAATGGGGGTCGAACATATTATCAAATTCAATCCCAAAGAGCCCGTCTAAGAGCACAAATGACTAAGTTAAATTTGTTAAAACAACAACTTAGTTCAAAGATTAGGGGATCAGTCATTGAAGCAGAAACATCGTTTTTTAAAATTGAGGTTTTAGAGAAGTCGATGAAGGCATCTGAGGCGCATTTTAAATTTATGAAAAACAAGTATGATTCAGGAGAATTATCTGAAATTAAGTTATTAGAAGCAAAGAACATGAAGAATAAGGAAGAAATACTTTATCAAAACTCCGTTTATGATTATATAATTAAAATAGCTAGAATTGAAAAAGCAACTGGGCTAAATATCACAAAATGAAAAACAAAAAAAATCAGAATAATAAATCTTTCATCGAAAACTTTATAATTTTAGTTAAAGAATTCTTCATCAAATTGTTACCAAAACTTGATAACTTTTCTAAAAATTCTTTGAGTTATATTGATACATGGAAAAAAAAGCAATCACCCACAATTTTAAAATATACAGATAAGTTGCTAAGGTTAATTAAGAGACTGAAAGATTCTGTGGCACCTAGCTTTATTAAAACTTACAAATATGTTAAAAAAATTTTTATTTACCTAAAAGATGCAGTACCACTTATAGGTAAAATATATAGATTTATAAGTGAAATAATGTTCAAATCTTTTATCAAAATTAAATATTATTTAAAAAAAACCTACCACTTTTTTCAGGTTCTTTTTAGCCCTATTGTCTGGATTATAAACNTTATATGGTCTTTAAGAATTTTAATTGCAATATTCCTTATAATTTTCTTAGTTTGGAACCGATACGCTCAATCACCATCTGTTAATATAGTTGATGATGATATAAGACTTACCACTACCCAAATGTCAATTGGAGAAATTAGTGAGTTTGTAAAAACTTCAGGAAAGATTGTTCCAAAAAGAGAGGAAAAACTTTANTCTAAAATTGATTTGCCTCTTAAAAAAGTTTATGTAAAGTATGGAGACTTAGTAGAGGAAGGACAGCTCCTATTAGAGCTTGATTCTGATATAATACAAACAGAAATAAATACACAGAAACAAAAGCTAACTGTAATATCAAAAAAATATGAACAAGCATTAAAAAAATCAAGCTCAAATAAAAAACTTCTTGAACAAGGTTTCATATCAAAAGATGAGTATGAACTAAGTCTTAGGTTGCCTGAGCAGATTTTAATTGATAAATCGAATATAGAGTTAACATTAAAGAAATTACAAGCACAACTACTTAATACAAGATTTGTTTCTCCGATAAGAGGTAGAGTTGACTATATTGACCCTGGAATCACAGAAGAAAATGCACAAAGAGGTGGTGTAAAAATTGGGATATATAAATGGTTCTTTACCATTACTTCGTCCAATGATGAATTAAATTTAAATCTTAGTATCGATGGTAGAGATGTATCAAAAGTGAAGATAGGTCAAGAAGTTATGTTCAGNGTAGACTCTTTTAAACAAAGAAAATTTTATGGAGAAATCNTTAAAATTATTGAGCCTCTCAATTTAAAACCACACACAAATAAAGCTCCTGTATTTTATGAGCTAATAGCAAGTATTAATGAAAAAGAAGTAAAACTTAAATCAGGTTTAAGTGTAGATGCTGAGATTAAAATCCAAACAAAAANAGGTATTAAAAGAATACCAAGATCTGCTTTGAGATTTGTTCCACCTAAAGATATTGTTGTTAAAGATCCTCCACCAAATAATGCAACTACTCTGATTGTATGGATAGCTAATAAAGATAATTCTATATCTGCAATCCCAATAAAAACAGGAATTAAAGACAATCAATTTATAGAGGTTCCTGATGATACTAAAATTTCTCTGGAGGACTCTATTGTTATAGGGGCAANCGTNCCACAAACAAAGAAAAAGGGGAAATTTGCTTTACCCCAACCAAAAAGATATTAATGGAATGAGTAATAAAACAGTTATAGAACTTGAAAATATAAACAAAATATATCAAACAGGAAAAAATGAGCTTCAAGTTTTATTTGATATATGTCTTCAAATTTATGAAGGAGATTTCATTTCAATAGTTGGCCCTTCAGGCTCTGGAAAAACAACTCTCCTAAATATAATGGCATGCCTTGATAGACCAACTTCTGGAAAATATTTTCTTGGTGGTAAAAATGTAAAATCAAAATCAAATGATGATTTATCAAAAATAAGAAATAAGTCAATTGGCTTTATATTCCAAAGCTTTAATTTGATATCCAGACATACTGCAATAGAAAATGTTCAAATGCCATTGCAATATTCTGATACATTGGATAAAAAAGAAAGGAATAAAAAAGCTCTCGAATGTCTAGAAATGGTTGATTTATCAAATAGAGCAAAACACCATCCCAATGAATTATCAGGTGGACAACAACAAAGAGTTGCTATCGCTAGGTCATTAATTAATAATCCAGACATAATTCTTGCAGATGAGCCTACAGGTAACTTAGATTCAAAAACCAGTGCAGATATAATTGATCTTTTAAAAAAATTACATGACTCGGGAAAAACTATTATCATAATTACACATGATGAAAGCATAGCAAAAGAAGCAATGGACACTATTAGAATCAAAGATGGGAGAATTATTTAACTAATGAAACTTTCATATATCATTGACAATATCTTAGAAGCAAAGACAAATCTTCTAAGGAATGTGCCCAGGACGATATTGACTTCACTTGGAATTGTTATTGGTATTACATCAGTGATTATTCTTGTTGCAATTACAGATGGAGCAAAAAATATAATAGAACAACAGCTTGTAAGTTTAGGCGCAAAAACAATAGTTTTAAAACCCATAGGAAGGACTGCTAGTGGAGTTTACAGGGGGCAAGCAGCAGATTTTTCCCAAAATGAATTAAAATTAATGAAGGGAATACCATCTGTAGAATTTGTTTCTCCTATAGTAAAAACATCAAATCAAGTTTCATATAGGGATATTGTGCAAGTAGTTGCAGTTGTTGGTAGTAATGAAGATTTCTCTTTGATTAATGATTGGCCAACTGCATCTGGGGCATTTATAAACAGAATTGACGTACAAGATGGTGCAAAAGTATGTGTTTTGGGGGCAACGGTTCAAAAAAGATTCTTTGGTGCAGAGCAATCTGTAGGTAAGCAAATTAGAATTGATGGAGTCTCTTTTCGTGTAATTGGCCACCTCACAGAAAAAGGGCTGACTCCTGGTGGAAGAGATCAAGACGATTTTATTCTTATACCCTACACTTCTTTAAATAGATGGGACTACAAAGGTCAACTTTATGGCATCAGTAATATAATTATATCTACCACTAAAACAACTAATGTAGATTATGCAAAATTTGCAATTAGAAAAATGTTGAGAGAACAAAGAGGTCTTTTAAAGGATCAATTTGACAATTTTCAAATGGTCTCATATGAGAATGTAACAAAGAAAATACTTCAAACCACAACCATCTTAAAAGTTTTGCTTTCGGCAATAGCATCTATTTCATTAGTTGTAGGTGGTATCGGAATAATGAATGTAATGTTAGTTTCTGTGACAGAGAGGACAAAAGAAATTGGAATCAGGATTACAATAGGGGCTACTAGCAAAGATATAATCTTTCAGTTTCTTTCTGAATCAGCACTATTGTCTTTTTTTGGTGGACTTATTGGAATATCTTTAGGCTATACGCTTAGTCAAGTTGCCTCCGGATTTGTAGGGTGGCCAGCAATTATAAGTACTAAGTCAATTGTTGCTGCTTGTCTTTTTTCTGCATTTATTGGTATTTTCTTTGGAATATATCCCGCCTATAAAGCTGCAAAGCTTGATCCAATTAAAGCCATAAGGAATGAAGAATAATGTTTCAAATCTTTTCTAGATATTACAAGGGTTTCGTTTTCTTAACTGAGAATATTAATAAAACTCAACCAATAAAGAGAATACCACTATATATTTTAACTTTATCTATATACCCTATTTCCCTTTTAGTGATCTTGCTACTTTTCTTATTTTCAAAAATAAGTATCATTTTATTTAAGTTAATAAATAGGTAAATAAATGAGAAATCCTCTACCACAACATATTGCAATAATAATGGACGGAAATAGAACATGGGCAAAAAATAATGATATCTCAACAATTAAAGGTCATGATAAGGGACTAGATGTAGCAAGGGAAATTTGCATTTATTGTAATCATATTGGAGTCAAAAATCTGACACTTTATGCATTCTCGGTTCAAAACTGGACAAGGCCTAAAGTTGAAATTGATGCCCTATTCAGCTTATTTATAGATTTCTTTGATAATAAAAGTGATTTTTTTCATCAACACAANCTGAAATTTAATCCAATTGGAAGGATAGATAAACTCCCTCCTGCTATAATTAAAAAAGTTAATAAACTTAAAAAAGAAACTCATGAAAATTTAGGTAGCTGTATAAATGTTGCGATAAATTATGGTGGCAGAGAAGAGATGGTTGATACGACTAGAAAAATAATCGAGGATGTCATATCAGTTAATAGCAATGCTGAACAAAATAAAAAATTAGAAAGTATTAATGAAGAAGTAATAAAAAATAATTCTTACTTACCAGTAATTCCAGAGCCTGAGTTATTAATTAGAACCGGCGGCCATTCAAGGGTATCAAACTTTCTCCTATGGCATATTGCATACTCAGAAATTGATATATGTAATAAATTATGGCCTGACTTCAATTCGAATGACTTGGAAGAATCTATTAACAAATATAAATGTGTTGATAGAAAATTTGGTGGAAGTTCTAAAAATGATTAAAAAAATTCATATTTTAGGTTCGACGGGATCAATTGGAAAGCAAACTTTGTCTGTAATTAATAAAAATAAAGATAAATACAGAGTTTATTCATTAGCTGCAGGAAAAAGTATTAAGCTTTTACTAAATCAAGTATCGAAATTTAAACCTCAAATAATATGTACAATGAATGAAAAAGATGCAATTTTACTGAAAAAAAATCCATTACTAAAAAAAATGAAGATTCTACACGGAGATGAAGGATTANAAGAAATAGGTCGATCAAATAAGGCTGATATTCTTGTATCAGCAACCTCAGGAGTTAATTCATTAATTCCAACTATAGAGTTTCTTAAACTTGGTAAAAGAGTATGTGTTGCGAGCAAAGAAATATTTTTATTATCTGGTGAAAAGATTAATCACACAGCACAAAAATATTCAGGAGAAATAATCCCTATAGATAGTGAGCATTCAGGACTTTTTCAATTAATCAAAAATGAAAATATTAATAATATAAAAAAGGTTTATCTTACCGCTTCAGGTGGGCCTTTTTTTGGAAAAAAAATGAAGGAATTATTAAATGTGACACCAAAAGAAGCCCTAAATCACCCAACCTGGTCAATGGGTCGTAAAATTTCAATTGATTCGGCTACGATGATGAATAAAGCTATAGAAATTATAGAAGCATCTATTATGTTTAATATTCCACATAATAAAATATTACCTATCATAAACAAAAAGAGCCATATCCACTCTATTGTTGAATTTGTTGATGGAAATATAATGTTCTCAGGAAGTGAAAATGATATGAAAATACCTATAGGTTATTCTTTAAGTTATCCCTCTAGGCTAAAATCTTATAAAACTAAATTCTCTAATAACGATTATATTGAATTAATCAGAGTAAATGAAAAATCTTATAAAGCTTTTAATTTAGCAAGAAAAGCTCTAAATGAAGGAGGCAGTATGCCTGCAGTTATGAATGCTGCCAACAATATAGCAGTTGAAAGTTTTTTAAAAAGAAAAATAAAATTTACTGATATATTAAATGTGGTCGAAAATGTAATGAAGAAACATAAAGTAGTTAAAAAATTTAACTTAAAAAAAATTATAGATATAAATGAAAAAGCATCAAAAGACGCGTATAATATTGTTAATCAGTGATTCTTAATGACAAGTCTAATATCTTTTATTTTAATAATAAGTTTTTTAATATTTATCCATGAGCTTGGTCATCTTCTTGCAGCAAAATGGGCTAATGTAAAAGTTGAAGACTTTTCAATTGGGTTTGGTCCAAAAATTTTTTCTTTTGATATTGGTGAGACAAAATACTCACTCTCATTATTGCCACTTGGTGGTTACGTAAAAATGCAGGGTGAAGATATCTCAGAAATAAAAAATTCTAGTGAAACTGAAGTTGTTGACCCTAAAAGAAGCTATAAAAATATTCCAAATTTTAAAAAACAAATTATTTTATTTGCAGGTCCATTTATGAACTTAGTATTGCCCTTCTTGTTTTTACCATTGGTATATATCAATGGTCTTGAGATACCAAGTTTTTTAGAAAAAACTCCAATAGTAAGTTATGTTAAAAANGACTTAGGGTCACAATACTTTAATAAAGGGGATAAAATACTTAAAATAAATAATACAAATATTTATAATTGGGAAGATATAGGTAAGGCTAAATCACAAAATACAACAAACAAACAAGAGGTTCTAATAGAAAGGAATAATTCTATTCAAAATATTATATTCGTTAATAACAATAAGGATAATGTCTATATATTAGATTATGTTTTTCCTTCTCAACCTGCAATAATTGGTTCAATACTACCAAAATCATTGGCAGATGAAGCTAATCTAAAACCACTAGACCAAATTTCAGCTATAAATAACATACAAATAGAAAGCTGGTATCAAATCAGCGAGGCCCTTAAAACTCCAGGAGTTTCAGAATTTGAAATTATAATTGAAAGAGACGGTAAATTGATATCAAAAAGAGTAGAATTTGTTGGAGAAAATAGAGTTTTAGGTATCACACCCAAAATAGAATCTATTTTTTTTAGCTTTACCCTGTATGAATCAATCCAAAAAGGTTTTAATGATTCAATAAGAATGATCAAATTAATTTTCAATGGGATTATTGGTCTTCTCTCAAGTTTATTTAGTAGTGACTCAAGCATGTCAGACTTAAAGAGCTCACTTGCGGGTCCAATATCAATAGCTAAGTACTCAGGTCTTGCAGCTGAAAAAGGTTTTAATTCAGTAATTCAATTTATAGTTATTATTAGTATTAATCTNGGAATAATAAATCTACTTCCTATTCCCCTTTTAGATGGTGGGCATATATTATTCACTTCTGTTGAAATGATTACTAGGAAAAAAATAAATCATAAAGTCCAAAACTTCATTAATAAAATAGGTTTTGCTATCCTAATATCTCTAATGTTATTTGCAATTTATAATGACATTATTAATTTTTAAAAAATATTTTTTAATTCTGAGATTTCTTTATGAATACATGTGATTATAGGGGTATCTTTTTCAGTATAAGCTCTTGCTTTTTGTGATCTCATTTCTTCAACTAAATCCAAAAAATCCTCGGGATAATCAGTTTCAAAGGAAACCATTTGCTCTTGATCATCTAGACCAAATGAGTAAGAAGTGTTGATACTAACAGAGGGATATTTATGTCCGGTAGAAATGTGCTCTGTCATCATATCTTGTCTTTTCTTCTTTGACAACAAGTACCATTCAACTTTCTTAATAAAAGGATAAACAATTAAGTATTTTCTTTTTTTAGGGGAGATTTTGATTCGCGTACCTTCTTGTTTGAGATTCTTGTTTTTGCTTACATACTGTGAATGCTTTGTCATTGATAAAAANGAATATTTGTTTTCAATATAGGCGCCTAGGCCGGTATGAAGTAGCTCCAGGGTCATATCTTCAAAATCTTCNAACCTCTCTGATACTCTCCAGAACATAAAGTCTGTTTCCGCTCTTACACCATAGGTTGAATAAAAATTCAGCGTTATTTTTTTCTCATATTTAATAAAAATGCGGTTAATTTTTTCTGATATAGATAATCTCTCTTTTTTCTTTAAGCTATACCAGGAAGGCAGAAACTTAAAAAAAGAATAATTAATATATTGTCTACCACTAGGCTTTCTCAACTTTATAATACATCTCCAGGGTTCATTACATATACACTAACATCTAAATCTTTAACTAGTTCAATGTATTCTTCTGGAGTTCCAATTAAAACAGGGAAAGTTCCATAATGAAAAGGAATAACATGCTTAGCTCCAAGAAGCTTGGTTGCATAGGATGCTTCCTTGGGGCCCATGGTGAAGTGGTCTCCAATTGGTAAAACAGCTAAATCTGGAGAATAAATTTCTCTAATCAAGTTCATATCTGAGAAAATTGCTGTATCTCCAGCAAAATAAATGCTAAAACCATTTCTAAATTCAACCACATAACCATTAGCGACACCACCATAAAGCATAGATTCAGATTTGTCATCAGCTATACCTGATGCATGTACAGCATTTACCATTACAACCTTGATATCATTATCTAGAGGTTGTGAGCCACCTATTCCCATCGGCAAGGTATTAGATATTCCCTTTGCATTAAGCCATGAAGACACTTCTAAACTAGTGACTATCTTTGCTTCCTTATTAATATCAATAGCAGCAAACAAATCACCAATATGATCAAAATGTCCATGTGTTATTAATATATAATCAATGTCTTTGGGTTCTTGAAGATCTTCTGGACATGCTGGATTATTCTTTAACCACGGGTCAATAAGAATTCTTGTTCCTTGCTTATCATCAAGTATAAATGTCGAATGTCCCACAAATTGAATATCAACTTCTTTATTTTTCATAATATACCTCTAATGAATTAAAATTATAATTAAATCCATGTTATGATATACCAAAAAAAAAGTGAGTTCAAATTTTAATGATTGATATCAATTACATTATTAATAATAAAAAGGTTGNTTTAGAGAAGCTTGCTAATAAAAATTATGATTTAAATTTCGCAAAGTTTTCAGATTTATATATGTCTCGAAAAGAATCTATTCAAAAAGAGGAAGATTTAAAGGCAAAATTAAATGATTTCAATAAGAAAATAACCAAAGAAAAAAGAAAACCAACCAAGGATGAATTATCAGAAATAAAAAAGTTTTCTAATGAAAGTAAAGATACTGAGAAAGCTAGAAAGGATATAGAATTAAAACTTAATGAATTATTATTAGAAATCCCTAACTTACATGACGATTCGGTCCCAATTGGTGAAGATGCATCTTTTAACAAAGAAATAAGTAGAAAGGGTAAAATAAGGNACTTTGATTTTAAAATTCTTGATCATGTAACTCTAGGAACAAATCTCAAACTCTTTGATTTAGAGGTTGCAGCTAAAATTACTGGGGCTAGATTTAATCTTTATACAGGACTTGGTGCTAAATTAGAACGGGCGCTAATTAATTTTATGCTTGATGAGCATTCTAAGAATAATTATATGGAAATCTTCCCACCTTTTATATGTAATAAGCAAAGTTTTATAGGAACAGGTAATTTGCCCAAGTTTGAAGAAGATTTATTTAAAATTAGTGGTACCGAAAACTATCTCATACCAACAGCTGAAGTTCCACTAACAAATATTCATTCAAATCAGATTATAAATACTTCTGACTTACCTATTAAATATGTTGCATATAGCGCTTGTTTTAGATCTGAAGCTGGTTCGTATGGAAAAGATGTGAAGGGTTTAATTAGACAACACCAATTTAATAAAATAGAACTGGTCAAAATCACTGATGAATTTTCATCCTCTNATGAATTAGAAAAATTAACAGAAGATGCGTGTTTAATACTGGACAAACTAGAGCTTCCATATAGAGTTGTAGCATTGTCATCTGGAGATATGAGTTTCTCCTCAGCAAAAACATATGATATAGAAGTATGGATCCCTTCTGAAAATAAATATAGAGAAATTTCATCATGTAGTAACTTTGGCTCATTTCAATCTAGAAGGTCCAACATCAANTATAAAGTAGGTAATAAATCCAGTTTTGCTCATACTCTTAATGGATCTGGACTTGCAGTCGGTAGAACGTTTGTATCTATACTAGAGAACTTTCAAAATTCTGACGGAACAATTACAATTCCCAAGGTTTTAAGACCTTATTTAAATAATTTACATACTATTTCGTAATAAATTTGCTCTTTCCACAATTTTAGTTAGTTTATTCTTAAAAGCTTAAAGGAGTTCTATTTATGAGAAATTTAGATGTTTTAGCCGCCGTTTTGTTAGTTGTCGGAGGATTAAATTGGGGGCTTGTAGGGATTATGGATTTTAACTTAGTTACTTACCTTTTCTCCTCAATGCCTACAATTGAAAATTTAGTTTATAGCCTAGTTGGGCTTGCTGCTGTTTATCAAATAATTGGTCTAAAAGGAATTCAGACAAGATGGCATGTCAAATAATTACTTAAATTTTAGTAATTTCTTCTTCTTTTGATGCGCTTTCAGAATTTATAGTAGCAATATATTTATCGGTCAATTCCTGTATCTGGGATTGGCCGTTTTTAGACTCATCCTCAGTAATTTCTTTAGATTTATGTAGCTTCTTTATTCCTTCATTGGACTCTTTTCTGATATTTCTTAGTGATACTCTGTAGTTTTCAGTTTGTTTACCTAAAAATTTAACCAACTCTGCTCTTCTCTCCTGAGTTAAAGGTGGAACATTAATAATAATTACAGATTTATCTACACTAGGATTAAATCCTAGATCGGATTTTTGTATTCCCTTAACTATGTCATCAATTGAATTTTCGTCGTATGGCGATATGATCACAGAGGAATCTTCATTCATGTTTATATTACACACTTGGTTCAATGGAACAGGTGCTCCATAATATTCAACTCTTATATCATCAAACATCGCTTTGCTAACACTACCTCCCCTAATCTTAGACAGTTCTTTTTTAAATGATTCTACTCCTTTTTTCATTTTTGATTCACATTCTGAAATAATGTTATTCATAATTAACCCTCTTAAGAAACGACAGTTCCAATATTTTTTCCCAGCACAATACTTTTTATATTATTTTTTTGAAATAAATTAAATACACATATTGGAATACTATTATCTTTACATAAGGATATTGCTGTGGAGTCCATTATTTCTAATTCTTTTTCCAAAACTTGCATAAACTTAAGTTTCTTAAACATTTTAGCTCCCTTGTATTTCACAGGGTCTTTATCGTAAACTCCATTTACTTNTGTAGCTTTTAAAATAATTTCTGCATTAATCTCTAAAGCTCTTAGTGATGCGGCAGTATCGGTTGTAAAATAAGGATTNCCAGTCCCTGCAGCGAATATTACTATTCTGCCTTTTTCTAAATGCCTCATTGCTCTTCTTTGAATGTATGGTTCAGCAACTCTGTTAAGTTCTAGGGCTGACATTACTCTGGTTATTGAACCTTCCTTTTCCAAAAAATGTTGCAGGGCAAGAGAGTTAATTGCTGTTGCAAGCATACCCATATAGTCGGCAGTAGTTCTATCCATACCTTGNGCGGAAGCAGAAACTCCTCTATATATATTTCCTCCACCTATTACTATAGAAACTTGAACGCCNAGCTTAGAAACTTCATTAATCTCTTTTGCAATTCTTTCCAATGTAATATTATCAATTCCATAACCTTGACTCCCTTGTAAGGCCTCACCGCTAAGTTTTAAAAGAATTTTAGAATAAGAAAGCTTTTTTTTACTACTCATTACCTGAAGTTTCACCAATTTGATATCTTACAAATCTTGATATTTTAACGTTTTCACCAAGCTTAGATACTAACTCATTCAAAAGATCTTCAACTTTAAGCTTTGAATCTCTAATATAAACTTGATTTAACAAACAAGACTCTTCTAATATCTTATTGAGTTTACCTTCTACCATTTTTTCTACTATTTCNGGCTTCTTACCAGAATCAGCTAATTGAGCTAGAATTATTTTTTTCTCGTCTTCTATATACGATTCGGGCATATTTTCTTTGGAAACAAATTTAGGATCGGATGCAGCTATTTGCATTGCAATCTCTTTTGCAAAATCTTGGAACTCACTGTTTCTTGCGACAAAATCTGTCTCGCAATTAATTTCAACAATAATTCCTATTTTACCACCTGCGTGAATATAAGAAAAGATTTGTCCTTCTGGCGTATTCCTTCCGCTCTTCTTCTCTACTTTTGATAAACCTTTTATCTTGAGAATTTCTATTGCTTTTTCAATATCACCTTCTGACTCTTGTAGAGCTTTCTTGCAGTCAAGTAATGGTGCGCTTGTCTTATCTCTTACATCGCGAACATGTTCTGGTAGTATTTCATTTGCCATTTTTACACTTTTTCTTCGGGGTTATCTTCAGAATAAACCACTGCTTCTTGCTCATTTTCTGCTGTATTGGTTTTAAAAACGAAGGCCTTTCTTTCAACTATAGGACCGTCTAGTGAATCTTCTTCTGGTTGAAGCTGTCCAGAGTTAACTTTCTGAGAATAAATTAACCTTCCTTCATTTATAGCAGCAGCAATCTTTTCTACGCATAGCTTTACAGCCCTAATGGCATCATCATTACTAGGTATTATGTAATCCGCATCATTAGGGTTAGAGTTTGTATCAACAACTCCAACAATCGGTATACCAATTTTCTTTGCTTCTTTTATAGCTATATCTTCTTTCTTAGTATCTACAACAAATAATGCAGATGGCATTTTCTTCATATTAACTATTCCATTAAGTAAATATTCTAATTTTGCTAATTCTCTATTTAAACTTATTTGCTCTTTTTTAGGTAGATTGTCAAACTCACCTTCATCTTTCAATCTCTTCAATTGCAGCATATAATCAACACGAGACCTAATTGTATTGAAATTAGTTAATGTTCCACCTAACCATCTAGAATTTACAAACGGCATGTCACATTTTATAGCTTCCACGCCGATAATTTCTTGAGCTTGCTTCTTTGTTCCAACAAAAAGTATATCTTTACCTGTAGAAGTTAAGTCTCTAACAAAGTCATAAGCCNCTAGAAAAGATTTTAAAGTTTTTTGTAAATCAATTATATGAATACCATTTCTAGACCCATAAATATATTCTTTCATAGCTGGGTTCCATTGNCTAGACTGGTGACCAAAATGAACNCCTGCTTCAAGAAGCTGCTTCATCGTGATAACAGAGTCTTGATCTTTTTNTACTTGATCTGTTCTTTGTTCTTCATTACTCATAATATAAGCAGAAAATTTAACACATTTATTATCAAAATCAAATGGTAATAATTAATTGGATGGTGGAAAAAAACTATTATTAATATAGTATATAATGTTCAACAATGGAGGGCTGGCAGAATTGGCAATGCACCGGTCTTGAAAACCGGCGTCCTCACGGACTTCAGGGTTCGAGTCCCTGGCCCTCCGGTGTGCTATGAGTTTTTATATTGTTCCGACACCAATTGGAAACCTAAATGATTTTTCAAATAGATCAATAGAGGTCTTAAAAAGTTCTCATATAATTCTATGTGAAAAAAAAATAAGAGCCTTAAAGCTTTTAAACTATTTCGAAATCAAACCAAGTCTTTTAATATCTTATCATGATGATAAATGTGACAAGATTGCTCCAAGAGTAATTAAAGAGCTTCAAAATAATATGAATGTATCTCTAATATCTGATGCCGGAACACCGTTAATTTCTGACCCTGGACATAAAATTGTTAAAATTCTGATTGAAAATCAAATTGAACCGATTTCAATTCCTGGCCCCTGCTCTATCATCTCAGCACTCACTTTATCATCATTAGATATAAGTAATTTCTTATATTTAGGTTTTCTTCCTAAGAATCCTCAAAAAATTCAAAAAATTTTAGATAAAAAACTATACTTAGGTATTCCAATTGTCATATTGGCGAGCTCTAGGGAATTAATAAGATTATTAGATATTTTAGACGCAAGCTATAAGGAAACTTTTTTATCAATAAGCAAAGAAATATCTAAAATAAATGAAGGTACAAGGCGTGGCAAAATTATAGACATAATTCAATACAAAGAGCATGATTTCTTTAAGAAAGGAGAATTTATAATAGTTGTAGAAAATTTAGTAAAAAAAGATTTGGATTCAGACTTGGAGGGANTAGAAACTTTACTAAAATCTCTAAAAAAAGAAGGTTTAACTCTTAAGCAAAGTGTCAATATCGTCAAGGAATATTGCAAAATAAGCAAAAAAATTATTTACAATCAAGCATTAAAAGTCTGGAATGAAAAATAGCTAAAATTTGTTTTTAAATTTGACCTCTTTTTCAATCATCGATGACACCTTTAGCAGTGACTCCTCACATAATTTATCACTAGTTAATTGCAAACCTATAGGAAGATTGGACTTCGATGTTGAAAAAGGAATAGATATTGATGGAAGACCAGCAAGGTTAGCGGGTATTGTCAAAATATCTGAGAGATACATACTCAATGGATTGTTTTTCTTCTCACCCAATTTAAATGGTAACTCTGGTGAAGTTGGGGATAGTATGCAATCAACTTTACTGAATGCTTTTATAAAATCTTTTTCAATCATTTTTTTTACCNTAACTGCTTTAAGATAGTAGGCATCATAATAACCTGAAGAAAGAGCATATGTGCCAAGCATTATCCTCCTTTTTACTTCTTCACCAAAACCTAGGGATCTATTCGAAACATAAAAGTCATCTAAAGATCCGGATTTAAGATTCTTAGAAAATCCATATCTAATACCATCATATCTTGATAGATTTGAGCTAGCTTCAGAAGGAGCAATTATATAATAAATTGCAACTGCAAACTTGGAGCTTGGTAGCTCTATATTCTTGATACCAAAACCCATTCTTTCTAACTTTATGATTAAATTATTAAAATTCTCTTCAATTTCGGGATCAAGACCTTCGTTTAATAAATCGTATGGTATACCAATATTGAATTCTTTGGGCTCATACTTATTGTCCATTAATGACTTATAACAATCTGTAGGCGGTAACTTAAGAGAAGTAGTATCTCTTTCGTCAAATCCTGACATAGCATCTAATAAAATAGCAGAATCGTTGACAGTCAACGTAAGAGGTCCAGCTTGATCAAGGGAGGATGCAAAGGCAATCATACCAAATCGACTAACCCTACCATAAGTAGGCTTTAATCCCACAATACCACAAAAAGATGCAGGCTGTCTTATTGAGCCGCCTGTATCAGTTCCAATAGATGCAACTGCTAGTTTTCCCGCAACTGAGGCAGCTGAACCACCACTAGAGCCACCAGGGACCCTTTCATAATCCCATGGATTCAATGTAGGACCAAAGAAAGATGTTTCTGTTGAAGAGCCCATAGCAAATTCATCCATATTTGTTTTTCCAATAATNATTGCACCCTTAGAAGTTAAGTTGTCCTTAACCGTAGAATCATAATTTGAGATATAATTACTTAACATTTTTGAACCACAAGTGCATAATTCATCTTTAACTAAAAATATATCTTTAAGACTAATAGGAATGCCATGCAGAATATTTAAATCTTTTCCATCTTTAAATAGCTTATCGTGTCCAGCAGCAATTTCCCTTGCCTTTTCATCATAAAGAGAAATATATGCATTAATTTTACTTTGTTCATCAATATTATTTAAATATAATTCTAATATTTCAGACGGCAAAAACTCTTGATTTCTATATCCATTCGCAAGCGACTCTATTGTAAGCATTTTCTTATTCATCATCTATAACTTTGGTTACCGCAAAAAAATTGTTCTCGACTTTCCCAGAATTTTTAACAACCTCATCTACCGAAAGTTTTTCTATTTTTGAATCATCTCTAACAGAATATTCTTGCATCTCATCTTCATTTGAAATATTAGTATCATCTGCATTATCTAAAAGATTTATATAGTCGATAATTTNAGAAAAATTTTTTATAAAGCTATCTATTTTTTCATCCTCGATTGATAACCTTGATAATTTTGATATTTTTAAAACTTCCTTTTTATCTATCATTTAAAAGTCCTATCAGTTAATCTTATTTAAAATAAAATCTAACACATTTTCCTCTAATTTTACCCCATTGGCAAAATTAATTTCTTGAACGCAAGTTGGACTTGTAATATTAATCTCAGTCAATTTTCCACCAATTATATCAATACCAGCAAAAAATATTTCATTATCAACTAAAAAGTCCTTAATTATTCTACATATGTAAGCATCTTGTTCCGAAATAGTTGTAGCTCTAGGTGTACCTCCTGAATGAAAATTACAAATAAAGCTGCCTTCTTTTGCTATTCTCAATATTGCCCCTAAAGGCTCGCCATTTAAAATAATAATACGCTTATCACCCTGACTTACTTCCTTTATAAACTCTTGAATAATATAACGATTGTCGTTTAACAGTAGATCTGTAAAATCAATTCCATCATATCTCTGAATACCTTCACCCCCACATAAATTAAGAGGCTTAATTACCACTCCATTATTAAACTCAGTTGCCAATTTAGCAATTTCACTTTTATTTGGATTATCNAAAATAAAAGTCCGAGGGATTATTTTAGGAAAATTAAGTGTGCAAAGTTTTTCATTAAAGTTTATCAGAGCAGTGGGATTATTAACTATTAAGACCTCATCTTTAATANATTCAAGACATGAACAGGCTTCGAGATAATTATTATCTACAGGTGGGTCCGATCTCATAAATATCACGGATGCATCAGTTAAATTAAAATTTTCAATTATAAAATATTCAGATTTACTTTTTACTTTAATTCTTGATTCATCAGCCCATCTTGAATTAGCAAAAACAGAATCTTTTACAAATTTTCTTTCTAAAACCTCAACAACGTTAGCTTTTGTTGATTCAACTATATTAATTTTTTTTGCTTCTTTATCATAGGTATATCGAATAGATCTATGGTCACATATTAAAATTTTTAATCCTCTCCTTTGGGCTTCTAGCATTAACAGGTAACTAGTATCTTTATCAGGATCAATATAATTTTCAGTACTCAAAATGAAAAGAGCTATTTTATTCATCAAATCATCTCTACGAACTTTTCAAAATACTTCATAGAATCATGAGGTCCGGGAGATGCTTCGGGGTGATGCTGAACAGAGAAGCATTTGTTGGCTAAAGACTCAATCCCTTCCACAGTTTTATCATTAAGATTAATATGAGTAATANAAACGCCTTTTACTTTTTGATTCTTTACTGCGAAGCCGTGATTTTGAGAAGTAATTTCAACTTTACCACTTTTAGTATCCATTACTGGATGATTACCTCCCCTATGGCCAAACTTTAATTTAAAAGTTTCCATACCCAAGGCTAATGATAAAATTTGATGGCCTAGGCAAATTCCAAAGATTGGTTTAAAAGATAAAAGTTCCTTTATATTATTTATTGCATATGTAGCGGCCGCAGGATCTCCAGGTCCGTTGGATAAAAGAATCCCGTCAGGATTAATTTTTTTTACTTCTTCAGGGGGTGTATCACAAGGACCTACTATAAGATTTAATTTGAATTTTTCACTCAAAATTTTAAGAATATTGTTCTTNCATCCAAAATCATAAACAAAAACTTTTTTCCCATTTTTGTCACCTAATATATTATAAATACCCTTACATGTAGCTTTAAAAGTTAAATCATTTCCCTTCATCACAGGAAATTTTTTTACTTTTTCTTTTATCTTTTTAAGATCATTTTCTTTAGTGATTATACATTTCTGAGCTCCATCTCCTCTAATTATTCTAGCAAGTTTTCTTGTATCTATTCCAGATATTCCAACTACCTTATTTTTTTTTAAATAAGAATCTAATGATTCTTTAGATTCAAAATTAGAGGGATATTTACAATGCTCTCGAACAATTAAACCTTTTGCATAACAGGAACCTGATTCATTATCTTCATTGTTAATACCATAATTTCCAATTTGAGGATATGTCATCAATACAATTTGAGAATGATAAGATGGATCTGTTAATATTTCCTGATAACCAGTCATTGATGTATTGAAGACTATCTCACCTAAGACTTCTCCTTCAAAACCAAAGCTAAAGCCACTAAAAACTTCACCGTTTTCTAAATATAAAATACAATCTTTATCCATTAAAATACTAAAAATACTTCCTTTAATAGTTTTAGTCAATTAGAATAAGTAATATTAACATGAGGCTTCAACGAGTTAGAAATTTGTTAGTAAATATCAGTAATGATTTTTTCTATAAAGGATTCTATCCTTCAGGCGATTTAAAATCNTATCAGCTCAAATATTGGCTCACTTTCATTGTAAATATCTACCTTAAAATCTACCACAGAGTTCGTGTAATTAATCCTGAAAATATTCCAAAAAGTGGTGGTGGAGTTATTGCTTCGAATCATTTATCACACTTAGATGGGATAATAATAAATTCTATAACAGCTTTTTATACAAGAAGAAAAATAAATTTTCTAGCCGCAGAGGATGTATATAATAAAAATTTTCTTTTTAGATTTCTATGTGATTTAGGAAATTGTATACCTGTAAAAAGAGCTACTAGCGATAGAGTTGCGCTTTTAAAAGTTATAAAGCTATTAAAAAAAGAGAACTTATGTGGCTTGTTTCCTGAAGGTCAGCGCTCGAGGGATGGAANAATTGGCCAAGCTAAGCTGGGTGTTGCAATCATGGCACTTAAATCTGGATCACCAATTGTACCCTTAGCTATTAAAGGTACCTTTGAAGCTTTTCCAAGAAAAACAAAGTTTATTAAACCCGCCAACGTTATCTTAAAATTTGGCGACCCTCTTCAATATGCAGTTGAGAAAAAACCCTCGAAAGAAAGGATAAATGAAGTTAGGGATGAAATAATGAGTAGAATACAAAAACTATATGATGAAATTAACTAATCTTAAATTTCTTTTTGATAATACTACTAACAACTCCTGGATTCCCTTTTCCTTTTGTCTCTTTCATTACTTGTCCCATAAAAAAACTGACAAGTTTAACTTCTCCATTAAGAAGTCTTTTTGCTTCATCTGGATTATCATCTAAAACTTGATCTATTATACTACTCAATAAATCTTCTGAACTTTCTTGAACCAAATCCATAGATTCAATTAAAGAATTTACATCATCATTTGAACTTGCTAGTTTCGCGAGCAAATCTTTACCAGAATTATTATTAATTTTTCCGTCTTTCATAACCTTCAAAAATTGTGCAAAATTTTCAACTTCAAGGACGAAAGAACTTAACCCTATATATTTTATAATTTCAGTAATAATCCATTTGGAAGCAAGCTTAGGTTCAAATATTGCTTCTAATGTGTCTTCGAAATATTTTGAAAGCTCTTTACTTGATAGTAATACTTCAGAATCGTCTTTTGATAATTTGTAATCCTTAGTATATAACTCTATTTTATTATTATATGACTGAAGTGACTGATTCCTTAGTACATCGATCCTCTCATCACTAAGTATTAATGGTTTTAAATCTGGGTCAGGGAAGTATCTATAATCGTGCGCATCTTCTTTAGATCTCATAGAAAAAGTTTTATTTAAATTAGAATTAAAAAGTCTTGTTTCTTGGACAACTTTATCACCTTTACTTAAAATTTTTGATTGCCTCTCAATTTCATATTCTATTGCTTTTTTTACAAACTTGAAAGAATTTATATTTTTAATTTCAGCCTTGACTCCTAATTCTTTTTCGCCTACCTGCCTGATTGAAATATTTGCATCGCATCGAAAATTTCCCTCTTCCATATTGCAATCTGAAACATTTGCATATATCAAAATGCTTCTGAGCTTCTTTAGATAACTAACAGCCTCATCCGCTGAGGATATATCAGGCTCTGATACAATCTCTATTAAAGGTACGCCTGCTCTGTTCAAATCAACCATAGAATAACTATCAGAAATATCGTGAATCAATTTTCCAGCATCTTCCTCCATATGAATTCTATTGATTCTTATTTTTTTATCTATGCCTTGAATATCTGGAATTATAATAACNCCATCAGAGGCTAATGGTTCATCGTACTGGCTAATTTGATACCCTTTCGGTAAATCAGGGTAAAAATAATGTTTTCTAGCAAATGTAGATTTTTTATTAATCTTGCAATCTGTTGATAAGCCAGCCAATATTGCTAAATCTACTGCTTTATCGTTTATAACTGGTAAAGCTCCTGGCANACCTAAGTCTACAACAGAAACATTAGCATTAGGGTTTTCCCCAAATTCATTATTTGATGATGAAAATAATTTTGTTTTTGTCTTTAATTGAGAGTGGACTTCTAAACCAATAACTGCCTCAAATTTCATAAGAACTCCTTTAAAAGAATTATTAAATATATTACACACTAATCAAGAATATTATTTAATAATTTTTCCTGTCTTAGAATACCAGAGAACCAAATCTAGAGTTGAAAGAGATATGTTATGCTTTAATGCTATTTTCCTTAAAATTTCTTCAATCTTAATATAGTTCTTTTCATTAAGAACAGAAAATTTTTTACTTATAAGGCCGTTTTCTTTCATTATTTGAATTATGTGCTTGTCTAAAATCGCATAATCTTCAAAACCTATATTTCGGAGAAAATGGCTTGCGGCCTTCATTCCTACACCTTGTATATTGGTATTTGATGAGAAAAAATTTCTTCTTTTATAATGAGCACGATTAAGACTAAAAATCTTCTCGAAGTTATTGTCATATTCTTCTTTAATATAGTTTCTTGAATTAAATATATACTTTCCCCGAACGTTATAAAATCTATAGCATTCTTTTAACTTGGATATTATCTGAGATAAACTTGCATTAATAANAAAGTCATCTTTCGCTAAAATATTTACTGTTTTCAATGCTAATTTAGCACTTGTACCAGCGGCTAATATAACAAACACTAATTCCATAAATGTTTGCTTATAATCCGACAACTTAATCATTGAAAAGGATTCTGTCTTTGTTTTAATTTCATACTCTTTTTCTTGAAGTACACTATCAATTAACTTGTCTATTTCTNTGCTACTCATTTGATTTAATAATCTTAAGCTTCTGACCAATTACAATCTTGTTTGAAATAAGATTATTAATTTTCTTTAAATCCTTAGTAGTAGTTTTAAATTTCTTGGCAATTAAGCTTAAACTATCACCCTTCTTTACATAATAAACAAATGATGAATTTTCTTGTATATGCCCCTTATAAAGTTTCTTATGAATAAGTAATTCTTGCCCAGCAAAAATCAGAGTAGAATCTAATCTATTAAGGTTCATAACCTCTGATACTGAATTGAAATATATTTTAGCAATCGAACTTAAAGTATCACCCTTTTTAACTTTATATTTAATTATACCGTCNTTTACATTTTTAGATGCAAGTATCCTCGATATTATATCTTTAGAGCCATAAGGAACATAGATAGAATAAGGTCCATCAGGTGGCGTTATACCCCTAAGTAAGGATGGGTTAATTTTTTTTAATGTACTAAATTTTATATCAGAGATTTTAGCAATATATTCCAGGGTAGTTTGCGGTTGTAGTTCAATTTTATCAAAATTTTCTATAGGCTGTACAATCTTGTCGCTAAAACCAAATTTTTCCAAATTTTTTGAGATATGTATGACCGCAAGTATCTGCGGAACATAATCCTTTGTTTGCTTAGGAAATGTATATTGCGACAAATACCAAAAATCTCTAGACTTATATTCCTTGATAGCTTTCTTAACAGTTAAATCTCCTGAATTATACCCAGCCATAGCTAGTTCCCAGGAACCAAACTTCTTTTTTAAACTTCTGAAATATTTGACTGCGGCATATGTTGATTTCTCAAAATCTCTTCTTTCATCTATCCAATCATCAACTCTTAAGCCAAAAATTCTTCCTGTTGAAGGCATAAACTGCCATAACCCGACAGCCCCTGCACTTGATACTACATCAACTTGAAACCCACTCTCAATCATAGATAGATAAATTAATTCATCAGGTATATCATATTCTTTGAAAATCTCTTGAATTCTATTTTTAAAAAAACCTTGCCTTCTATAAGTTTGCTTANAAAAAACTCTTCCTTTCTCAGTCTTAGTAAAATAATTAATATATTTATTTATTTTACTCTTCTTAAACGCAGAATTATTTACTGAAGATAGAGCAACTATACTATTATTAAAATTATAATTTTGTGAATAGCTATATAATATTGGACAGAAAAAAAGTACTAAAAAAAGCCAAAAACATTTAATCATTTGAATAACTTCTTCATCGACTTTGCTGCTTGCTGAATACGTTGTTCGTTCTCTATAAGAGCGAATCGAACGTATTCATCTCCTCTTGAACCAAACCCTATACCAGGAGACACTGCAACACTACATTCTTTAATTAATTTCTTTGAAAATTCTAATGATCCTAAATCTAAATATTTACCTGGTATTTTTGCCCAAACGAACATGGTTGCTTTAGGTTTTTCAATTTCCCACCCAATTTTATTTAAACCATCTACCAGCCTATTTCTTCTCATTTTATACCTATCTCTAATTTGATTAACACAATCTTGTGTTTCATTTAAAGCAGTTATAGCNGATATTTGAATAGGTTGAAAAATTCCATAATCTAAATAACTTTTAACTCTTTTTAGGGCTGATATTACCTCTTTATTTCCACACATAAATCCTACACGCCATCCAGCCATATTATAACTTTTTGATAACGAGAAAGATTCAACACCCACATCTATCGCTCCAGTGGCTTGTAAGAAACTAGGTGCCTTAAAGTCATCGAAACAAATATCAGCATATGCAAAATCATGAATAACAATTACAGAATATTTCTTCCCTAGACTAACAATCTCTCTAAAGAAATCTAAATCAACAGTTTGGGTTGTAGGATTACTTGGGAAAGAAATAATTAAGGCTTTTGGTTTTGGTTCTGATTTTAAACCCTTTTCAATATTTTCTAATAACTTATCATCCTTAATTGAATCATATTCTTTAATATTCCCCCTTGCAATTAGAACAGAAAAACTATGGATTGGGTAGCATGGGTCAGGAACTAAGACTGTTTCACCTGGAGCTAATAATGAAATCATCAAATGTGACAAGCCTTCCTTAGAACCAATAGTTACAATAGTTTCTTTTTCTGGATCAAGATCAACATTATAATTCCTTTTGTACCAACTGCTAATTGCGAGCCTTAACTTAGGCAAGCCAGCTGAAACCGAGTATCTATGATTTCTTCCTTGTAGAGATGACTCTAATAATTTCTCAATTATATGCCGAGGGGTTGGCTGATCGGGGTTTCCCATCCCAAAATCAATAATATCCTCTCCTCTTGATCTAGCTTGGTATTTCAATTCATTAACAGAGGAAAAAACGTATTGGGGTAATTTCGATAGCAGAGAGAAGTTTTCACTATTAATAGACATGATTTTTAAATATAATAAAGCTATATATAAAATTGTAAATGATAAAGGAGCANAATTGAGAAAATCTATACAAGATTTACAGTTAATGAAAGTTAACAAAGAATGCATTGTAGCATTAACTGCATACGACTATCAAACAGCAATTATTGTCGATAATTATTGCGACTTTGTTTTAGTTGGGGATTCACTAGGGAATGTATTCCAAGGTGAAGAAACCACTCTGGGTGTAACAGTTGACCAGATGATATACCATGGGTCTATAGTGTCTAAAGCTGTTAAAAATGCCCATTTGTGTATTGATATGCCTTTCATGTCATATCAATCATCAGTTTCAGAGGCCCTAAAGAATGCTGGGGATATAATCAAATCCACAAAAGCTCAATCTATTAAACTTGAAATCAACATTGATACTATTCCGACAATCCAAAGACTTTCTAATGCAGGGATACCTGTAGTTGCACATGTTGGTCTTTGCCCTCAGTCTTTCAATCTATATGGTGGATATAAGAAGCAAGGTAAAAATAAATCAGATCAAGATTACATATTAATGCTTTCAAAAGAAGCAGAGAAAAATGGAGCATCTATTGTCGTCATCGAAGGAGTCCCAGACAATTTAGGATTAAAAATAACCAGAGCCTTGAAAATCCCAACTATAGGTATTGGAGCTGGAAATAAATGTGATGGGCAAATACTTGTTACAGAAGATATGTTAGGATTAACCCCACCGCCCTACCCATCTTTTGTAAAAAATTATTCTAATATGAGAGGGTTAATAAAAAAATCCGTAAGTAAATATAAAAATGAANTCAAAAAAAATAAGTTCCCTTAAAATAATTAGCTCTATTAAAGAGATGCAGAAAATCTCTTTGAATATTAGAAAGAAGGATACCCATAAAATTTCTGTAATTCCCACAATGGGTGCACTTCATGAAGGGCACTTAAGTCTAATTAAAAAAGCTCAAGAAAAAAAAAATTATCACCATTGTTACAATTTTTGTAAATCCTATACAATTTGATGATAAAAAGGATTTAACGAATTATCCCAGTAATTTAAAAAATGATATTCATAAATTAAAAAGTATTGGTGTCAACTATCTATTTACTCCAAATATTAAAGATATATATCCAGAAGGATATAAAACTAAAGTTGTTGTTGAAAATCTAAAGAATCATTTATGTGGGCTAAAAAGACCTGGCCATTTTGATGGAGTAACTTCAGTTGTATTAAAAATTTTTAATATAACTCTTCCTCACAAAGCTTTTTTTGGAGAAAAGGATTTACAGCAGTTAGTTATTATTAAACAAATGGTAAATGACTTAAATCTACCTATTAAGGTCATATCTCATCCAATAGTTCGAGAAAAAAGTGGACTTGCGATGAGTTCAAGAAACTTAAGATTAACTGCTAATGGAAAAAAAATTGCTCCTTTTATATATAGAGGCTTAGTTGAGGCCAAAAAAGAATTTAAAAGAAATAATAAAATCACAGTAAAAAAGATTATCAATAATCTAAAAAAATACTATGCAATTAATAATATAAAACATATAGATTATATAGAGGTGATAAACCCTAGAGATATGTCATATCCTCTTATTCCAAGAAGTGGGGATTACATATTAACAGCAATAAAAATCGGAAAAATAAGATTAATAGACAATCTAAAATTTTAATTTAATATATTTGTTGTGAATCTTACAATATTGAAATCAAAAATTCATAGAGCTACAGTTACTGAAGCTAATCTATACTATGAAGGAAGTATAACTATCGATAGATCATTGATGGATGCTGCAAACATACTTCCTTATGAGCAGGTTCATATATTTAATCTTACAAATGCTGAAAGATTCATTACCTATGTTATTGAAGGTGAGAAGGACACTGGTGTAATCTGTACTAATGGAGCCGCAGCTCATTGCGCCAGAAAAGGAGATACATTAATAATAGTTTCTTTTGCNCAAATGCTCTCTGAAGAAGCATCAAAATTTAAGCCTAAACTTGTCTATGTAAATGCAAAGAATAAACAAGTTGATGCAGAGTTGATAGATGGGAAGCTTGTAAANCTTCTTGGATAAAAATTAACTAATTTACTTAAATAAAAATCAAAAATTAAGTACAAGAGGATAATAAGGTTATATAATTCATAATTTCTTGCATATTTTATTGACTTAATTTTTTTAAAGAGTTATAAATAATTCAACATAAGACACAGGGACAAAAATGAAAGCAATAATTTTAGCAGCTGGAAAAGGACAAAGATTACAACCGTATACAAACGAAATTCCAAAGTGTCTTCTTACTTTAGATAACCAAACAATCTTAGAGCACCAGATAAATCATTTAAAGTCTTGTGATGTTGAAGAAGTAAATGTAGTAGTAGGATTTGCCAAGAACAAGGTTGAGGAATTTCTTGGAAATTATGATTCNTTAGGAATGAAAATTAATACAATTTATAATCCTTTCTGGGAAACTACTAATAGTCTTTTTTCCTTATGGGCAGCGAGATTCCAATTAAATTCTGATGTTGTTCTTTTAAATGGTGACGATGTTTTTGAACTTGAGGTTATAACTCAGATTCTCTCAAATAAAGATGATATATGCGTCCCATATAAAGTTAAAAAAAGTTATGCTGCTGAAGACATGAAAATAAAAATTAAAGATGGCTTACTTTCATCTATTGGAAAAAATCTGAAAAATGCATCGGGTGAATCAGTTGGGGTTAGAGTATTCCGAAATGAAGGGGTAGAAATTTTAAAAAGATCTCTTGAAAAAGAAATAAGAACCGAGAATTTCAATTTAAAATGGTACGCTTCAAGTATCGAAAGAATACTTCAACGTGGCCACAAAATTAAGACTTTAGATATTGGAGATTTATATTGGCATGATGTTGATTATCCTAATGATTTGGATAATGCCAAATTAAATATAAATAAAATTGCTTCTAAGAAAACGTCAACTAAATTAAAGATAGTCTAGAATGTTACCAATAATTATATCTAGTGGTCAAGGCCTTGACTCAGAAGACCTAAGCCTATTTAATGATGAGGAAATTGGTGGATTAAAGCTTACAGAAAGAATATTATTAATACTAGCAAATGAGGGATTTGATAAGGCTCAAATAGTAAGTGAAATTCAGGATATAGGATTAAAAAGGCTCAAAAAGAAATTCCCAAACTTCCAAGTAATACAATCTAGTAAATTTCCAGATTTTAANAATGAAACGGACCTACTGTTATTTCAAAATAATATTGTTCTTAATAAAAAACAATTACAATCAACTCTTGAAATCATCAAAGATAATAATNAATCAATGATAATTGGAGATAATTATAGCGGAATATTATTCATAAAAGAGTACAAAAAAGAAATAAACAATAATAAAAATCAAACACTAAGAGAAATATCAGATTCATTTAAGAGGCTTAAGCCTGAAGATTGTCCAATGAAACTAAATATTAGCCAAATAGGAACTAAAACAGGAAGGGACTTCCTATTTGAACATATAAGTAAAAATGTAAGTGGTTGGTTTTCAAAGAATATCAATAGCAAAATTTCAATTCCTATTAGTAAGCTTTTAATAAAAACATCAATTCACCCAAATCTTATTACATTTATTGTTGGCATGATTGGTATTTCTTGTGGAGCCTTTTATGCTGCAAATATGCCATTAATCGGAGCTTTGGTTTTACAATGCGCTACTATTCTAGACAGATGTGATGGAGAAGTAGCAAGGATTAGATTAAGAGAATCTAAATTTGGCCAATGGTTCGACACTGCCTTAGACCAGATATCTTACTTCTCAATGTTTCTAGGAATTAGTATATGTCTTAATAACCCAAAATTTTTCTTCTTTACCCCGGAACACATAATCTTTAAACAGCTATCAATACTAAATATTCTCTTATACCTAATATTCCTGACAACTATATTATTTTTTATGCTTAGGAGAACCCAAAATGGTAGCTTGGCTTACTACCCGAGTGAGGTTGATAAAATAGTTCCAGTAAAAGATAGATCATTTCCTTACAGAATTATGACTAAATTTAGATTCCTGTTAAAAAGAGAGTACTTTTCACCAGGAATGATTTTGATATCGCTTCTCGGTTATGAGATTGCAACAGTTTTAGCCTCGATATTACTAATTGGGGGGTTAATNCATCAATTATCAGATTTTATGGAATTAAGGAAAAAAATTGATATTACTTATTAAGTTTAATTATACAAATAAGTACCAATGAGAATATCAAAGTCCATGAAGTTNTCATAAAAATTAAGGAGTCTNGATTCATTTTTTGTATACCTTCCTGAAAACAATAGCTAATAAAAATGCAAAAATACCTAGAAGAACAATCTTGGACAATATAGACCAAATACTATCTTTAAATACAATGGAATCTGGACTATTTAAATCTTGAAGTAGCCATGATATGAATAGTGCAACAAGTAATACGGGCAAATATATAGTGAAGATTTTATTAAAGAAAGTGGGAACTNTTATCAACCCTCCCCTATTTATTTCTTCGACAGGGTTTTTAGGTGATATATAAAAAACGAAAATAATTATTTCAACCAATGCTAAAATAATTAAGAAGATTGTGCCTGCCCAAAAGTCAAACTCATCTAAAAATTCAGGTAAAAATATTACGCATTGAGAAAGAATAAGTATTATGCACACAACTAATAAAGACGCTTTTTGTTGAGTATAATTGAACTCTTCTACAACGAAAGTTATAACGGGTTGTAAAATGCCAATTGATGATGTTAGACCTGCTATAAAAAGAAGAAAGAACCATATGAAACCAATGAAATTTCCATAAGCTATACCATCAAATATCACTGGCATAGCGATAAAACCAATCGTAAAAGCTCCTGATTGTGCAACAAGGACTGCTCCTGAAATACCTAAAAATGCTACAGCTGCTGGAATAACAATTGAGCCCCCAAATACTACTTCAACTAATTCATTAATTGAAGCTGAAGTTAAGCCTGACAAAGCAATATCTTGATCTTTTTTAATAAATGAAGCATATGTCACTATTGCACCAAAGCCTAGGCTAAGGGTAAAGAAAACTTGTCCTGCTGCTGCAATCCAAACTCTGGGATTAGAAAGATAAGATAAATCGGGAGACCAAAGAAAATTTAGCCCTTCAACTGAAGACGATACTGAGGTTTCAATAGTGAAGGTATAAATAACTAAAAAAATGCTCATTATAAATAATGTGGGCATTGCTATTCTAACAAATCTCTCTATTCCATTAACAATACCCCTAGATAAAATTTTGTAATTTATAAAAATAGTAAGCAAAAAACATGAATATGCATAAAAGGAGGGTTTCATGAAAATTGAATCGTTATTTACACCTATGTAATTTTTAAATGTTTCACCATAAAAATTCATCTGATCGGTTGGATTACTTAAATTGGACTGTAAATTCCCGAGTAAAGAGTTAATAGAATAGCCTAGAGTCCAAGACTCAATGTAAACATAATAGATTGATATTACGAATGGAATCCAAATTCCAAACAAAGATAGAATTTGTATAGGCCTCTTTATCTTTAGTTTATTGGAAATTCCAAAAGTTGTACCTTTACCTATTGATCCACCATATCTACCGATGCCCCATTCAATCCACATTAAAGGGATTCCTATAATTAAGAAACATATAATATAAGGCAAAAGAAAAGCCCCGCCACCATTTTCTGCGGCTTGAACAGGGAACCTCAAGAAATTTCCCAANCCTACGGCGTTACCTGCCATTGCTAGTATAAGTCCATATTTAGTTAACCAAAAATCTCTTTGTTTCATACCAACTAATATAATTAAACCTANATTAAGAATCTTGACAAATTATTTATTTAGCTTAACTTATTATGCTTGGAGTTTCACAATGGTACCTACAAAAAATTCAAAGAGAGCTATTAAAAAACCAAAAGTATCTAAAAAGTCATCATCTGCAAAAGTTAAAGCTATTGAGAGTGCTGGCGAAAAGGTTTCGAAAAAATCAGCACCTAAAGCCAAGACCAAATATAAGTTACCTACTAAATTTAAAAATGAAATAAAAAAAATTCTAAGTGGTATGAAAGATGGAATTTTAAAAGATATATCCAAAGTAATCAAAACAGAGTCTAATCATTTAAAGCATGATGTTGGAGACTTTTATGATAATGCATCTAATGATAGAGAGAGGGATTTGTCATTATCGCTAAATCAAAGGGACAGACAAAAACTTGCTATGATTGAAGATGCACTAAAAAGAATTGATAGTGGGACTTATGGGATGTGTCCGCCTTGCAAAGAACCAATAGATGAAAATAGGTTAAGGGTGATGCCATTCACCAGGTACTGCTTATCTTGTATGGAAGAAGAGGAATTTAACAGCAATAATCTTTAAGCTTACTAATTATTTTTTTATTTGGATTTTTGATAATTCCTTTTTCAGTAATTATCCCTGAAACTAGTTCCCTAGGCGTTACATCAAAGGCTGGGTTTGCAATTTTTTTTGCTTTGGAAATTTGATAACCCATGATTTTTGTAACTTCGTCACTAGATCGCTGCTCTATCACAATATCCTCACCATTTTTAGAATTAAAATCAAATGTTGATAATGGCGCTGCAACATAAAAAGGAATTTTATGATAATTGCATGCAATTGCTAGTTGATAAGTTCCTATTTTATTTGCAATATCTCCGTTAATTGCTACCCTATCTGCTCCAACAATAACTAGATTGATTTGATTCTCTTTTATAACGTGTGATACCATTGAATCGGTTATTAATGTGCAATCAATATTGTTCTGCTCACACTCCCATACTGTTAGACGAGAGCCTTGCATCAATGGCCTAGTTTCCGTTGCAAAAACCTGTATACCTTTATATCTTTTATTTGCAATTTTAATAACACCCAAGGCAGTACCAGGCCCTGTTGTTGCCAAAGAACCGGTATTACAATGGGTTATAACTTTGCAATTTTTAAAAAAAATACTTGACCCAATCTTTGAAATTAGTGTTGATACTTTTTTTTCATGATTAAATATGTATTTGGCCTCTTTTAAAAATAAATTAGTTAAATCTATATGGTCCTTCGTTGAATTAGATAAAAGTAAATTGTGAAATCTCTTCATTGACCACATTAAATTTACAGCGGTAGGCCTAGAGGACCCTATTTCATTCAACCTTTTAGTTACATCTTTTATGAGGTTAATTTTTGATTTACTTTTTAAATCTTTTATTGCCAAATAAGCGGCAAAAGATCCAGCTACCCCAATAGCCGGAGCTCCTCTTATGCTCAATTTTTTTATTAATTTAATGATTGATTTATAATTTTTAGATTCTACGTATTTGACTTTAAATGGAAGTAAAGTTTGATCTAAAATAAAGACACTTTGTGATTTTGAAAAATAAATTATTTCTTTCATTTCTTCTTTAAAACCATAGAAACCCAGTCATTAAGATGGATAATGTTGATTATGACGAATTTTGCATCTTTCAACAACAAGTTTAAATCTTTAATATCAATGAATAAGAAACCGGATATAATTAGAACTCCACTTTTATTAAGCTTTTCTTCAACTAATACTAACTTTGATAATAAGTAATCCAATGAAATATTAATGATAATTAAGTCAAAATTACCATCAACCTCCTCTAAATTTTTAAGTTTAAAGTCAACATTAGAAACTTTGGAATTTAATTTTAAATTACTTAATGATTGGTTTATTGCTTCCAGATCAATATCAATTCCATTAACCTTACATTGAAAAATTAAAGAGGAAAAAATACTTAGAATTCCACTTCCAGTTCCAACATCTAGAATTGAGTTAATAGGTTTTGTTAAAAAAAAGCTATCCTTTGTTTTTAGTAATAAATCTAAACAAGAACGGGTTGTCTCATGATGTCCTGTTCCAAAAGCTAGCGAGGGATTTATAATTATATCATTACTCTCACTTAATGAATGCCATGGGGGTACAATTCTAAAATCTTCTGTAATATTAATTGGGCCTAAATAATTAATCCAATTATCTGCTTCTTCGTATCTAAATGTTTTAATTTTAGGCTTATCAACCAAGGAATGTATAGGGTTTTGACTTAAATTCTTTTTATTACTACAAAAGTCTACAAACAGCTCTATATCTTTATGGTATTTAAAGAGCACCTCGATATTGTACATATTATTTTCTTTATATTGAGTAAAGACACAATCAAAATTATCATAAAAAACAAGAAAATCTTTGTCTTGAATTTCGTGCTTTGATAATAACTCAATGTAGTACATTAAATTTACAATTGGCTTTCAAGTTCTTCTAAAAAATCTGAACTTGGAAATTTTTTCTTATAATTATTATACAATGTCAATTTATCCACGTCCTTTAAAGTCTTAATTTGGGATAAAACTATTAAGTATTGTGCTTCTGCGCTATTTTTTATTAACCCGGGGATTATTTCCTCAGTATTTCTTAATCTTGCTAAGGCAGAGGAATATTCATCTTTTTCTTTATAATAATTTGCAACATATATTGCTCTTTTTAGAATATATCTTTTAGCTTTTAAATAAATCTTTTTTGTTTCTTTCATATATTCCGTACTTTTATAAACTGCCGTTAATGAATCATATATCTGTAAAATTGCCTTTGCAGGATCTTCATTCTTATCTTTAGCAGACATTAAAAGGGAATATGCCTTTAAGATTTTAAAAGTTGCATATTCGGTTTTTGGGTGATTTACCTGATTATTTATAAATTCTCTATATTCATTAATTGCCAACTCATATCTCTTTTTTTTGAAAGCTACATCAGCGCTTAATAGATATGCTTCTCTAGTATAAGGGGAATAAGGAAATCTAATTTGTAGTGTAGTAATCATATCCTCTACTAGTTCAAAATCTGTATGATTAAGGATAATATATTTTTTTTCCTTATTAATCTCCTTTAGTATTAAATTATATATTTCTTCATCTGAACCCGTTAGAGAATCTTCTCTACTTGAACAAGATATTAAAATAATGGTAACTAGGAAAAGTTTTAATAACCGATTGAACATAGATGCTATAATATTTGCGAGTGATTTTAAAGTCAAGGCAGAGAAAATGAAAAACTTCTTAGATTACACAGAAATCAGCATAATCTCAGGCAATGGGGGAAACGGTATATCATCTTTCAGAAGGGAGAAATTTATACCGTTTGGTGGTCCTGATGGAGGGAACGGTGGAAGTGGTGGGAATATTGTAGTTGTTGGAAACAAGAATATAAACTCTTTAAGAGACTTTAGAAATAAAAGAGTATTCAGAGCTAAGAATGGAGGAAACGGTGGCTCTAATAAAAGAAATGGTAAGAATGCTGAAGATACGACAATATATGTTCCATTGGGGACAGAAATTTACGATTTAGAGAATGATAAGAAAATTGCTGATATCACTGCAGATAGTAAATCTATCATTTTACTTAATGGAGGTAAAGGAGGTCTTGGAAATACTTTTTTTAAATCTTCTACTAATAGGGCTCCAACAAAATATAAAGAAGGAAAAAAAGGTCAGAAATTAAAGATTGCTTTAAATCTTAAAACAATATCTGATTTAAGTCTTGTGGGTTTTCCTAATGTTGGAAAGTCTTCAATTATTTCTAAAATTACAAATTCAAAAGCAGAAATTGGTAATTATGAGTTTACAACCCTGAATCCTAACATCGGTGTTCTCAAGGGTGATATTAAAGACTATCTTATAGCTGACATCCCTGGCTTAATCAAAGGGTCATCTTTGGGTAAAGGCCTAGGATATAAATTTTTAAAACATATTGAAAGATCTAAATTTCTTATTGAGGTACTAGATTTATCATGTGGGAGTATTGTAGAGCTAAAAAAACAACATCTAACCTTGATGAATGAGCTTAGTTCATATAATAAAAATCTACCAGGAAAGGTAAAACTAATTTTACTTAATAAAATCGATCTATGCTGTTTCACAAATGAGATTCCAGAATTTAAACCAATAGAGGATTGCAAGATAATAGCAATTAGTTGTAAGAATAATTCAGGTATAGAATCCTTAAAAGGAACAATAGAGAAGCTTAAGATTTAATTAATTCTTGAATAAATTCTACCCTGTCAGATGCTTTCATAATACTTTCTCCAATTAAGAAATTATTAATACCCTCTTTTTTTAAATCAGCGATATCCTCAGATTTAGTAATTCCACTCTCACTAACTAAAATACTATCAACAGGAATTTTATTATGAAGATCTAATATATTTTTATTACTAACCTTAAAAGTTGATAAATCTCTATTATTAATACCAAAGATTTTTACTCCTGCACTAACACCTTTGTCTAAATCCTCTTCATTATGAGCCTCATATAGAACATCAAGGTTATATTCCGTCGCAAGTTTAAATAGTTTATTTAATTTAGATTGTGAAAGAACACGGCCAATTAGAAGTATTGCATCTGCCTCATAGAATCTACTTTGTATTATCTGGTACTCATCAATAATAAAATCTTTTCTTAATAGTGGAATTTTAGTTATCATACGCACGGAGGGAATATAATCAATCTTACCCTTAAAAAAAGGTTCATCTGTTAGTATTGAAATGGCAGATGCTCCTCCTAGTTCATATTCTAAAGCAATTTTTAAAGGTTGAAAATCTTCTAGTATTATCCCTTTTGATGGGGATGCTTTTTTTATCTCTGCGATAATATTTGTAGTTTTTTTTTTCCAAAAGTGATTCATGGAAATTTCTTTTAATATATTTCTTATTCTTTATGCCAGTCAATAAATCTTCAACAGGAAAACTTTTTTTTAATAAAGAAACCTCTTTCTCTTTATTTAAAATTATTTCCTCTAAAATATCCATTATTTCGCTAAAATCTCTTGGAAAGAAGCGTTTATTTCACCAGAGTCTAATTTTGATTCAACTAAGACAAAAGCATCCTCTAATGATTCTGCATTTCCAGAGATGTATAAACCCGCACCCGCATTTAATATACATATATCTCTTCGAGAATCTTTTATTTTATTATTAAATATTCCATCAGTGATTTCTTTTGATTGATCTGAAGATTCAATAACTAATGATTCACTAGATGACAGCTTGAAACCATAATCCTCAGGATTAAATTCATATTCTAATATTTCTTTACCATTTACCTCTGCTATAAAAGTTTTACTACAAATAGATATCTCGTCCATACCATCAAGCCCATGAACCACCAATGCATTTTTTACTCCCTGTTTTTGAAGAACTTTTGCCATAATAGGGACTAATTCGATATCATATACTCCCATTATTTGAGATTTTGGCCTTAGTGGATTCACCAATGGACCTAAAATATTAAAGATTGTCCTCATTTTTAAATCTTTTCTTATATGAGAAACATTTTTCATTGATTTATGAAAATTGGGGGCGAAAAGAAAAGAAAAATTTGTATTTTTAATTGAGCTTAATGATTCATTTAAATCGACATCCATAGATAATCCAAGCTTTTCTATTAAATCTGCGCTACCAACTTTACTCGAAACGGATCTATTACCATGTTTGGCGATTTTTATTCCTAATGAAGCTAGTAAAAGAGAGCTTATAGTTGAGACATTCAAGGTTGACTTAGAATCTCCACCTGTTCCGCAAAGATCTAAAAGTTCCATGCTATGATTCGGAACATCATCAAGGTTCTTCAAAAGTACATTTGATGCGAAAAAAATTTCATCTGCCGAAGGTTTTTTTATTTTTAAAGCAGTCAGGAATGATGAGGATTGTATGTCACTCAGCTCTCCTTTCATCATAGAAGAAAAAATTAATTCTATTTCTTCCTCAGATAAATTCTGGCCTTCACATAGCTTTTCTAAAATAGGACTAATCATTGAAGTGCTCTTTTGGATATAGTATCTAATATTCCATTTATAAAGCTGCAAGATTCATCTGAGCTATATTTTAATGCAAGAACAATTGCCTCTTTAATGCTAACTGGCACAGGAATTCCTTTTGAAAATAAAATCTCAAAAACTGCGATTCTCAAAATATTTAAATCAACTGAATTAATCCTATCAAATCTCCAATTTTTAATGCTTTGGTCAATTTGGTCATCAATGGGCTTAATATTCTTGACGCAACCGTGGATTATTTCATCGGCTTTATTCTTTATAACATTTTTTGTAACAACCTTTTTAGAATTTGAAAAGATATCTCTTAAAAGTTTGTAAAAATCCGCGTCGTGTCCTTCGATTTTTTCATTTAAATTATATGTTTTCAAAAAAACTTTGAATTTCTCAGGATTAGATACTTTAGTTGTTAGTTTATCAAATTTATCCTTACTAATTATTCTCAAAAAAATCTTATTATTGCTAAGTGCAGCTGAACCAATAACAATCATATCTTCATCCTTGATTCGCATAACCTTAAGCATATAATAATTATTTATGGGATTGGTATCCCAGAAATTTGAGACATTAGAAGTGAAATCATCAAAATCATAAGAAAAATCTGCTGATTTTACATCTAAACTATACATAAATCTTAATGACAACTCCCTAGCTCGTCTATCTATCCAATATCTCATAATTTAAAATTCCTTTTTCAAATTGATTAAATTCACTAAACTTAAAGCAGCCTCAATTGCTCTGTCCTTTACTCCCCCATTTGATCTCTCTTCTGCTTGAGACTGATTCTTAACAGTTAAAACAGCCGAAGTAATTGGAGTATCATGATTTATACTAATTTGTATCAGTTTATCAAATATTGCGTTTGAAATCACCTCATAATGAGATGTCTCTCCTTCAATTATACAACCTAAAGCTACAACTCCATCAGGCTTAAACTTCTTGCAAACTGAATTTATTAAGTAGGGTAACTCTAATGAGCCAAGGCATTCAACTACTCGAAGTTGACTCTTCTTAACCCCCAACTTATCAATCAAGATAGTACTTGCATTTTCCAACTGTCTCTCTGAAATATTTTTATAAAAAGTACTTATAACTATGCATATATGAAGCTCTTCTTCGGAGACTATTCTAACTTCGTCCTTCATTTCTATTCTACCAAGCTGAGCTTATGTCCTAACTTATTCTTCTTGGTTTTTAGATATTTCAAATTCTCTTTAACGGGAACAACTTCAATTGGTACAGTTTTTGTAATTCTAATTCCGTAGCCGTCTAAGCCTGCAACTTTTCTAGGATTGTTAGTTAAAAGCTTAATTTTCTTTAGGCCAAGGTCTCTCAATATTTGTGCACCAGTTCCGTACTCTCTTAAATCTTCACTAAATCCAAGTGCATGATTAGCCTCAACTGTATCTAATCCCTCTTCTTGTAAAGAATAGGATTTAATCTTTTTGCTAATACCTATACCTCTACCTTCTTGTCGAAGATAGAGTAAGACTCCTTCTCCCTCTTTCTGGATAATCTCCATTGCTTTATGAAGTTGGGATCCACAATCACACCTTTTAGAACCAAATAAGTCGCCCGTCAGGCATTCTGAATGAACTCTTACTAAATATTCTTTATTAGCTTTAATATTACCCATTACAAAAGCTAGATGAGTCTTATTATCAATCTCGCTGTCAAAAGAATAGCAAGTGAATTCTCCATAATCGGTTGGCAAATTACATTTAGCATAAAGTGATACAAATGATTCTTTTTTTAATCTGTAACTAATCAAATCAGCAATGGTTGCGATTTTAATCTTATGTTTTTTAGCAAATTTTTCGCAATCTTTTAATCTTGCCATTGAACCATCATCGTTCATAATTTCACAAATTACAGCACAAGGTTTTAATCCTGCAATTCTTGATATATCAACAGAGGCTTCAGTATGGCCTGCGCGAACCAATATACCGCCGTCTCTAGCAATTAATGGGAACATGTGACCCGGTCTATCGAAATCATCTGCAACCGATGAATCACTAGCAACCATCATAGCTGTTTTGGACCTATCATGAGCAGATATTCCTGTCGTTACATCTTTTTTTGCATCAATAGAAACTGTAAAAGCGGTTGAATCTAAATTATCATCAGAGGGACTTTTCACTGGAGACAAGTCTAGCTTTTTAGCTTTATTATTATCAACAGAAAGGCATATTAGGCCTCTACCATGAGTTGCCATAAAATTTATAGCTTCAGGTGTAGCAAACTCGGCTGAAATTATTAAATCACCTTCGTTCTCCCTATCTTGATCATCAACTAAGATAACCATTTTCCCTTTCTTTATATCTTTTATTGCATCTTCTATTTTAGATATTGGCAAAACACACCTCTTTAATTAAAAACTCTTACCACTAAATGATATACATTTTAAAAAATAAACCAAGCATAAAAATTGTTAAAAAATCCTATTGACTTTTTTACAGGTCTATATATTTTAAATTGTAGTCTTTAGTTCTGGAGGTATTAATTGAAAGAGCAAAAATTCCCATCAAATAAACCATTATTTTTAGCATTTTTGTTAGGTGGTGGCGAAGAATTTCGAGAATTCGAGGAAGAAATACTTGAAGATTTAGAGGAAGAGATAGATTATGATGATGATATCTGGGAAGAATCAGATGACGATGAAGAGGAAATTGAAGAAGAAATTGACACTCATGATGATACTGAAGATGAAGATGAATTTGAAGACTTAGAAGAAATTGATGATTTAGACGATTTGGGTGACCTGGAAGAGCTTGATGAATTCGAAGATGATGATCTTGCTGATATTGAAGAAGAAAATTAATTTTTTGTAAAGCACAATTGAATATCACTATCTTGGATGTATTATATCCATAATATTTATTCGAGGTGCAAACAATGATTAAAATCCTTTTACTTTTATCTTTAATATTATTCCCCAATATATCTGTATTTTCCGCCCAAGAAATCAATTTATATACTGCAAGGCACTATAAATCCGATAAAGAACTTTATGAAAAATTTGAAAAAAAATATGGAATAAAAGTAAACTATATCTCTTCTAAGGGAAAAGTTTTAATTGAAAGAATTAAGTCCGAAGGTGAAGATTCTCCTGCAGATATTTTATTTGTTGTCGATGCTGGTAATCTTTGGAAAGTTCAAGAATCTGGGCTTTTTCAAAAGATAAAATCTAAAAAGATAAATAGCGTATTGCCTGAAAATTTAATTGGAGGGGACAATAAATGGATTGCTATAACAAAAAGGGCTCGTGTCATATTCTATAATCCCAACATAACAGATAAAAAAGATATTGAGTCATTAAGTTACGAGGAT
The DNA here is from genome assembly GCA_002167555.2 of Deltaproteobacteria bacterium TMED58. Classification (GTDB taxonomy): domain Bacteria; phylum Desulfobacterota_D; class UBA1144; order UBA1144; family UBA1144; genus TMED58. The sequence goes on along the minus strand of NHDL02000001.1, from coordinate 311,113 downwards.
TTATCTTTACCCAAATGGAAGAACAAAATTGCTATTAGAAGCTCTAATAACATTTACAATCAATCATTAGTTGCCTCGCTAATTCACCATAATGGAATGAGATCTACTAAAATATGGATGAATAATTTTATTTCAAATTTTTCAAGAAAACCGCAAGGTAATGATAGGGCTCAGATAATTGCTGTATCTTATGGTGAAGCTGAAATTGCTATAGCAAACAGTTATTACATTGGTTTAATGTTGTCGGGGAAAAAAGGGGAAGATCAAAAAAATGCTGCAAAAAGAGTTAAAATTCACTTCCCAAATCAAGATAATCGTGGAACCCATATGAACATAAGTGGGGCTGGGATTCTAAAAAACTCACCTAACTATGATAATGCAGTTAAATTTTTGGAATTTCTACTAACCGAAGAAGCTCAAAAACACATAATAAACAATACATTTGAATATTCTGTTTTAAAAAATATTGATCCTCATCCACTATTAAAACAATTTGGAACTAATTTTAAACAAGATGATATTTCTATAAAAATTCTTGGCAAAAATAATCCAAAAGCTGTTAAGATAATGGATGAACTTAAATGGTATTAGTAAAAATTTAAAATCTGTTAAGAATTATTTAAATCTGACTAAGTTTTTTTTCTCGATAATTTCGATAATTTTCCTAGTTCCTATCTTCCTCATATTAGCTAGTCTTTTTGATGGATATTCCGCAACATGGGAACATCTANTACAAACAGTACTTGCGGAGTATATTTCTAATTCTTTACTTTTAGTTTGCGGGGTTTCATTTGGTGTTTTTATTTTAGGTGTTTCAACAGCATGGCTTGTAACTGCTTGTGATTTTAAAGGAAAGGGTTTTTTCAAGTGGTCACTGATTTTACCTCTATCAATTCCACCATATATTATGGCATATGCATTTACAGGGCTATTTGATTCCAGCGGATCAATGAATACGATTATACAATCAATTTTTAATCTAGATTCATCATATATTTTTTTTCCCTCAGTTAGAAACGTTCCCGGCGCAATAATTATTTTTTCATTCACTCTTTACCCTTATGTTTATTTAATTTCACAAACAGCATTTGTAAATTTATCTAGAGATGTTTTTGATACAGCTAGAACCCTAGGGTTATCAAAAAAAGAAACTTTTCTCCAGCTGGCTCTACCGCTTGCTAGGCCAGCAATTATTGCTGGACTAATGATTGTTGCAATGGAAACAATCTCTGATTTTGGTGCTGTAGAACATTTTGCAATTCCTACTTTTACTACAGGAATTTTTAGAGCTTGGTTTGGGATGAATGATATAACAACAGCTAAGCAACTGGCGGCACTATTATTTATATTATTCTTGTTTTTCTTAATAATTGAGAAATATTCCAGAAAAAAAATTAAATTTAATCAGTCTTTAACCTCAAATAGAGAACTTGTACCAGTAAAATTAACAGGTTTGAAAGGCTTTAGTGCAACTATATTGTGCAGCATACCTATAATTATTGGATTTATAATTCCCATATCACAACTATGCTATTGGGCAATATCTTATAATATGGAATATTTCGATTATTACTTTATTTCATCTGCAATTAATACAATATACCTAGCAATTGTAAGTGGAGTATTCTGTGTTGCAATATCAGTTTCATTTAATTATCTGATTAGAGTTAAGAAAAATAATTTTTTTTCATACTCGAATAAGATAATATCATCAGGATATGGTGTTCCGGGTGTCATATTAGCCTTGGGTGTTTTAGAACTATTTTCAATAATTAATATATTTTCAGAAATTCTTTTAATTGGATCAGTTGCTGGTTTAATTTTAGTTTATACAATTAAATTTTATGCTTTACCTAATTCAAGTATTGAATCGGGCTACAGAAAAATAAATGCTAATATTGATGAGGCTGCAAAAACTTTAGGTGCAAAAAAAATTGAAATCTTGAGAAAAATTCACTTGCCAATGTTGAGGAACAGTGGACTAGTTGCCTTATTACTAATAAGTATTGAAGTTATAAAGGAATTACCTGCAACGTTGGTATTAAGACCGTTTAATTTTGATACTTTATCCATTTCAGCCTATATATACGCATCAGATGAGAGGATGGTCGAAGCTGCAGCTCCCTCTATTGGTATTGTATTAATAAGCCTTATACCTATACTATTATTAATTAAAATATTAGACAAGGACAAAAATGAATAGGCTTAAACTAGACCAAATAACATATTCGTACTCTAAGAATAAAATAATAAATGGTCTTAATCTAGAAATTATCGAAGGTGAAATAGTATGCCTAATTGGTGAATCGGGAACAGGAAAAACAACCTTGCTAAGAATAATTGCAGGGCTAGAGATACAAGATAAGGGCTCAGTCCTATTGGATGGTAAAGTTATCTCCAACAATGACTACAATCTTGAAACTCACAAAAGAAATATTGGATTAGTGCTTCAAGAAAGAGCTTTATTTCCGCATCTTGATGTTTTTAAAAATGTTACCTTTGGAATGAGAGCCTCTTTAAAAGAAAAAAATGATCGATGTGATGAACTCTTAAATCTATTTAAAATTACAAAGTATAAAAACTCTTATCCTCATAGTCTATCTGGTGGAGAACAACAAAGAGTGGCTCTGGCTAGAGCCTTAGCTCCAAACCCAAAAATTATTTTAATGGATGAACCTTTTAATGGTCTTGATAGAGCGCTTAAATTCTCGTTGAGAGTAGATACCAAAGAGATTCTAAAAAAAAATAATACAACAGCCTTAATAGTTTCGCATGATTTCAATGATGCTCTTGCATGTGCTGATAAGCTGGCTGTAATTAGTGATGGTGTGATTTCGCAGATTGGTAAACCCAAGCAAGTTGTCCTTAACCCTAAGAATAAAGAAATAAAAAAACAATTTATTTGTGAAACTGGTGATATGATTTACTGGAAATCAGTCATTGAATCTGAGAAAATTTGAGTTCATAAAAATTTTTTAAATTTTAAGAAAAAAATACTTGACCACAAGCATAGACAAAGCTGATGCAGCACATGAAAAAATCATAGCTATCAAAAAAGAATATCCATTTCTTAACATGTAAGGAAGTATTAAAAAAAGCGGAACTGTAGCTAGACCAAAATATAAAATCTCTTCACTTAATTTTGCTATCCTAACAACATCTTTACTCTCATTGTATATCCAAATAAAAGTTAAAAGTGACACAAGAGGAAGAGCTATAATAATAGCAGACAAAACTGTACTTCTTTTTGCAATCTCAGAAGCCAATACTATAACCAATGCCGAAATTATAAATTTCAAAACATACTGAAACATATGTCTATTATAACAAAATGTTTTTGTGTTTTTAAAATTATTCAATATTATAAAATCATGACAACTTTGGAAGTTTATATTGAGGAAAGATTACAAAATCAAATAATAAAGATTGATTCAAACAATACAAATATAGAAATTTTTCTAAACAAAGGAAGTTCCTTCGGCTCAAATCATTCAACCACTTCTTTATCACTACAGGCTATATCATATTTAAAAAAAGAGTTTGGTAGTGTTTACACCTCCTTAGATTTAGGCTCTGGATCAGGGATATTATCAATTTTAATGAAAAAGTTAGGAACTAATAAAGTATTTTCGTGTGAAATTGATGAATATGCCAAAAAAGAATCTATATTAAATTTTAAATCTAATTTTACTAATGAGTCTCATCATCCTACGTTTATTCAAAACCCACTAGAGGCTGATTATTCCTATGACCTTATTGCGGCAAATATATCTGGTTCATATTTACCCAATAATTTTAATAAAATTTGCAAGATAATTAATACTGATGGTTATTTAATTATTTCCGGATTCAATATTAACAAAGAGCATAAATACTCTTCATTAGCTTTTGAAAACGGTCTAAAGACTCTCAAAACATTTAAAGATTCTCCATGGTTATCAATTGTATTTCAGAAGAAGTAAACCTAGTTAATTAGATTGCCCAGGGCCGGACTCGAACCGGCACGGTATTGCTACCGAGGGATTTTAAGTCCCTTGCGTCTACCTATTTCGCCACCCGGGCTAACCATAATATTTTATGAATAGTACATCAATAGAGGGTTTTAGGGAATATGTTAAATAATTTTATTCTATTAAAAAAAATATAAATTTAATATGGTGTGGTTCTTGCCTTTAACCAAATATATTGAGAAAAATAACATTAATACCTGGTGATGGTATTGGACAAGAGGTTGTTCTAGGAACAAAAGATATAATAGATAGTCTTAATCTAGAAATTGAATGGGATATCATATCAACTCCTATGGATGATAAAACCAAAAAAATTTCATCAGAGCTTGAAAAATCTTTATCAATTACTAAAGTTGGACTAAAGGGTCCTTTGACTACGCCTGTAGGGGAAGGTTTTAGAAGCATTAATGTAGAGATCAGAAAAAGATTTGAATTATTTGCAAATTTCAGACCAATAAAAACCCTACAAGGATTTAAAACTAATTATAAAGATTTGGATATGATAATTATAAGAGAAAATACCGAGGATTTATATGCAGGTAAAGAGCTCGAAATTGCAAAAGGGGTTACTCAATCCATGAAAATTATAACGACTGCTGCCTCAGATAGAGTGGCAAAATTTGCGTTTCAATATGCTTTAGAGAATAAAAGAAAGAAAATAACAGTTTTACATAAAGCTAATATAATGAAATTAACTGATGGATTATTTTTAGATCGAGTAAGAAGAATCTCCAGAAGGAAAATTTACAAAGATATCGAATATGAGGAGTTAATTATTGACAATGCTTGCATGCAGCTTGTAATGACTCCAAATAAATTTGATATCATACTTACTGGAAATCTTTTTGGTGATATTGTTTCAGATTTATGCGCTGGACTAGTTGGAGGACTAGGTGCAGCATCAGGTGCAAATATCGGTTCAAACTATGCCGTTTTTGAACCGGTCCATGGTACTGCCCCAGATATCGCTGGAAAAGGTATTGCAAACCCTCTGGCTACTATACTATCTTCAATTATGATGCTGAATCACATTGATATGAAAGAAAGCGCTATAAAATTAAATAAGGCAGTCCTTTATACACTATCATTTCCTGAGAATAGAATGCGCGATATGGGTGGAAAATTGAAAACAAAAGAATTTATAAATAAAATTATTTCTAATATTAAAAATTAAAAAAAATTTACTGCTGAAGAACTTGTTCAACTGAAACCTTAATATTTAATTTTTCTTCACTGCTACCAATAGCAACTCCTCTTATTGGGGCAGCACTTAAGGAATCAAAACCTGAACAAATTCTTACATACTTCTCATTTGTACAGCAATTATGTGTTGGATCAAAAGCAATCCAACCAACATTTTTGAAATAAAGCTCAGCCCATGCATGGGTTGCTTCATCATTATTATTAGACGACTCTAAATATCCTACAACATATCTTGCTGGGATACCCACACAGATTGAAGATGATATAAAGAGATGCGCAAAGTCCTGGCAAACCCCNTTTTTATTTTTAAAACTTTGAGTAGCTGGTGTATCAATTTCTGTTGAGCCTTTTGAATATTCAATATGTTGATGGACCTCTTCCTTTAGTAAATGCGCCAAACTTAACTTATTTTTATTTTTATTTTNGATTTCTATCATTTTTACAAATTCCTTAATTTCATTATTCGGTCTGGTTAATTTTGTATTTCTCAAATATATCTCGGGATTTGCACTTTCTTTATATCCNTCTAAAATTCCACCCGTATCTATTGTTTTAATTTCACCTTTAACATTAACAATTGAGCTTTTTTTTATTTTACTTATATGCGATACAAGACTTTGGTCTCCATTTGATTCTATAACTTTAGCCCCCATAACAGCATCCTTCACAGTTACATTCCAATTGATAATTTTAATACCTTTATGTTTCGAGGGAAATAATTTTATACATTGAGTTAAGCTATGAATAGGATTCTTATAGGTATACCTCGTTCTATGATTGATTTTTAGAAACATTGTATCCTCCATCAAAATAAGAACTTCTCATTAANATATGAAGATTATTAATCTCTTCAGTACTTTTTAATAAAAAATCACTAAGGTTAGGCTTAAATATTTCGGATACTCTTAAATCCGATAAATTTGCCAACATTCTTCTAGCAGTAGAAAATGCTCTGCTTTGTTTATTATAAAATTTACATAAGTTGTTCAAGTGATCACAAATTTTTTCTAAAGAGAACAGTAAAGATCGCGGATTTGTATTATTAAAAATTAAAAAATGAAAAATTTTTTGTGGTGTCATATTAACTCCATATGCAACTCTATATTGAGAATATGCTGCAATTGTTCTCAAAAGAATAGCCCATTGAAAATTATCAAACTCACTTTCAACTCCTTCCTCTTCGCTATGAGATATATAATTTTTAACATCAATCAGTCTAATTGTGTTATCAGCTCTTTCAATTGAATAACCTAAATTCATGAAATCATAAGAGTCGTTTGATAATTGAGTACTTACTATTGCACCCTTTAACATACTTGCCTTCTGCTTTGTCCAAGCGCATAAATTTGGTAATTCTGAAGACTTAAATTTACTTGATTTAAGATCCTGCATTTCCTGATAAGTTGAATTAACAACATCCCATACTTCGGCTGTTATTCTATTACGAACCATTCTTAAATTCTCTCTTGTAAATTTAATACAATTTTTAATTGATGATTCATTTTGCTCCTCAAAAAATAAATATTTAAACACATTTCTTTGATTAATTTTTAAATACTTCTCTAAATATTCTTCTTTTACAGCAGTAGATAATAATATAGATTCCCATTCACTCTTTTGATTAAGATTTTTCTGAGTAATGCTAATTCTATAAGCTACATCAAATAATCTTGACGTCATCTCGGCTCTTTCCATGTACCTACATGCCCAATACAATTTTTCTGCTGTCCTACTTAACAAAGTAATCCCCTATTTTTGCAAAACCCATGTATCCTTTACTCCTCCACCTTGTGACGAATTAACNATTAAAGAATTTTCTTTAAGAGCAACTCTGGTGAGTCCGCCCTTACAGACTTTTACATCTTTTCCCATCAAACAAAAAGGCCTAAAATCAACATGTCTAGGAGCAATCCCATTACTTGTAAATGTTGGGCATGTAGACAATGCTAAGGTAGGCTGTGCAATATAGTTAGACGGATTATTTTTAATTTTCTTTGAAAAAATTTTAATCTGATTTTTTGTTGCGTTTGGACCAACTAACATTCCGTAGCCCCCTGACCCATGGACCTCCTTTACAACGAGTTCTTTTAAGTTTGATAAAACATACTTCAAATCTCTCTCTCGAGAACAATTCCAAGTCTTAACATTTTCTAGTATTGGCTTCTCAGATAGATAAAATTTTATAATTTCTGGAACATAAGAATAGATTGCTTTGTCATCAGCGATTCCAGAACCTGGGGCAGAACATATTGTTACATTTCCAGTCCGATAAGAATTCATAATTCCTGGCACTCCAATCAATGAATCTTGATTAAAGCACAGTGGGTCTAAAAATTCATCATCTAACCTTCTATAAATAACATCAATTTTTTCAGGTCCAGTCACTGTTCTCATATAGACTTTGTCATTTTCTGTGAAGAGATCTCCACTCTCAACCAATTCAACTCCCATTAAATCTGCAAGAAAGCTATGTTCATAGTATGCGCTGNTCAGTGATCCCGGAGTTAAAACAACTATTATTGGATCTTTTTTGCACTTAGGGGGTGCCATGCTTGCTAGCATCTCCCTTAAATCAACTGGATATTCATCAATTGGTTCTATTTTATTTTCTTTAAATAAATCTGGGAACATGGTCATCATTATCTCTCTATTTTGAATCATATAAGAAACACCCGAGGGAGTCCTACAATTGTCTTCCAAAACAATAAATTTATTTAAAGAAGTTCTTACTATATCAATTCCAAGAACATGTGAAAAAATTTTTCCCGGTGGCATAAATCCAATCATATTGTGATCATAAGCTGTATTTCCATAAATCAGCTTAGCTGGAATAACCTTATCTTTAATTATCTTTCCTTCGTTATAAACATCTGCCAGAAAAAGGTTTAAAGCTTTNGCTCGCTGCATAACACCTGATTGAATCGTATTCCATTCATTGGAAGTGAAAATTCTTGGCATCATATCAAATGGAATCATTCTCTCAGCTGCGAACTTCTTTTTATAAATTGAAAAAGTTATTCCAATTCTCTTAAACATTTTTTCTGCTTCATTATGTTTATTTTTTAAGTTNTTTTCAGATACGGAATCAATCCATTTGACTACTCTTTTATAGGGCTTTCTAATCGAGTTATTGTTGTTGTACATCTCATTAAACATAGAAAAATCTTAATCAAATTGGATTAATTATTATTCATGCAATATCTATGCCAAAAATTAATACAAGGATTAATAACAAATTCTTAAATAATTAAGATAAATGTCAAAAGGCGGTGCCCGGATTCGAACCGGGGTATAATGGTTTTGCAGACCATCGCCTTACCGCTTGGCTACACCGCCATTTTAGAATTTAATAAAGGAATATTTATACAATAAAATAAACACTTAGTCTATCTCTAAAGCCTTAACGCTGCATTCTGAAACATCGGTTTCAATGACTATGTGATTATCTTCTTTTAGTTTGCTTATCAATCCCATACTTTTTCTTTGGGATTCTTGGGAAAAATAAATTTTATCAGAAAAATCAAGCCTATCTTTTAAAAAGGGATACAGTGAAGAATGAGCGCTTCCAGTTCCAAAATCTTCTTTAAAGCCTAATTTAGGACAAAAGTATCTATAATGAATTTTATTATTAGATGAATCTATATAACACAAAATCAGTCCTCTTTTTTCTTTCTTAATTAGTTTATCAAAATTAATTTTTACATTAATTAGATTACTTAGCGAGTAGGTTTCAACAATATAATCTAAATTACTAGAAGAAAAATTCTTNATAAGATTTATATTCATTATATCAATAAAGGTTTTTTTTTCAGTTTTTATAAGATTAAAAAAGGGGATTTTAAGAAGTATTTTNTCATTCTTGGAGATTTTTTTAAGTTTAAAAGTATATTTATCAGATTTAATAGTTCTCCATTGATCGGGTTCGCAAATACCTATAAAGACTAATATCTCAAAACCTGCAATGGTACCATGCCCACAAATATCGACTTCTATTGATGGTGAAAACCAACGAATAAAAAAATTGCCTTGATCTATANTTATAAAAGTAATTTCAGAAATATTTATTTTTTTTGCAATCTTTTGTAATAAAACTTCATTATTAAATTCTTCATTATCTAACAAACAAACTGCTGCAGGGTTCCCTAAATAACTTTCTTTATTAAAAACTGATAAAAAAAAACATTTCTACTAGTCATATATTTTCAACTCATTATACAATGCATCTCTTTCAACTGGAATATAACCTGAATCTTTTATCATGTTAACAAAAAAATCTCTTGTATGGCCAATTTCGGATTTCGCTCCTGCATCATGAATAATTTTCTCTGATATTATCGTACCATCAGCATCTGATACACCATAATGAAAAGTTACTGGAGCAGCTTTCTCCCCCAGGGTAATCCAATAAGCTTTTATATGTGGAAAATTATCTAAGAATAACCTGGCTAATGCATGTACCTTTAGATCATAAGAAAAAGGAAACGGTTTAATGTGCTTTAGACTTGTATTGTAAGGTTGAAAAAGTACAGGAATAAAAGCAAGAAACCCATTGGTTTCATCCTGTAAATCTCTTAATTTTTCTAAATGATCAATCACATCATTTTTTGATTCTAAGTGTCCATACAATATTGTTGCATTAGATGGAAGGCCTAAGCGGTGTGCAGCTCTATGCACGCTTAGCCACGAATCCCCTGTTGTTTTAGGGGAGCATATTTTTTTTCTAACCTCGGGCGCGAAAACTTCTGCTCCACCACCGGGCAATGCATCAACACCAGCTTCCATNAATTTTGTTATAACTTTTTCTACTTTGTAACCAGAAATTTGACTAAACCAATCAATTTCAACCGCCGTATAAGCTTTAACATGAGCTGAAGGCATTGATTTTTTAACCTCTTTTACAATTTCTAAATATTTATCAAATTTCCAATCTGGATGCAAACCACCAACTATATGAATCTCCCTGAGTTCTTCATTCAAAAGAGAAAGGATATGGTCAATGCTCATCTCATAGGCTTCAGATGATTTTTTACTCTTACCAAAAGCACAAAATCTGCAGGATATTGCACATATATTAGTAGGATTTATATGTCTATTTACTACAAAATATATCTTCTTCCCGTCTCTAGAATGTTTTACGAACTTAGCCAATAGGCCTAAAGAATTTAAGTCAGATGTATCCATAATGTTCTTTGCATCATCAAAACTAATTCTTTCGTCATTAAGAACTTTTTCTTTAATAGAAAGCAAATTCTCATCAGAACACAGTGTTTCAAAATTTTCTAATATTTTTTCCAATTCTGTTTAACCTTATCTACTATATCTGGACTCATCTCTAAAACTTTAGGATACCAGTCTTTTTGAGTGGCATCGACAACCATCGTTCCAGAGAATTGGACGCATGAATTGCTAATACTTCGATTTTTAAAATTAATGTCCAAAGTTGGGTCGAATCTTGTAAAAATTCCCCACAATAAATCAACATTATCATTAATCCTTATGTCCGTTCCTNCAATAAAAACTATTTTAAAATTATCTAAAATACCAGATTCTAAGACCTCTTTTGATATTAGCTTGGGATCAAAGTCAGAATTTATAACAATAATATTCTTATTAATTACTCTAAACTCTTTGATTTTATTGTATTTTTTTCTAGGATCTAAGATATGAATTTCTTCAAAGTTATCTTCAGATATGATTTTGCCATCCCCAACAGCATTTAAACCAATCTTACTTCCTACATTTATTTTTCCACTTGTAAAATCTAAAGTATCTAAGGGAGTAGTTTGAAGTAACATTAAGTCCTTTTCAGGGTTAAAGTTAGCACCTAAATAGCCAAAAACCTTTTTAATATCTCTAGGATTCACAAAACTAGGGACAGAGATTATACATTTAGTTAATGATAATTGTCCGGTACCCCATACAGACATCATTGCTTTAACAGAATTCTTGGGATATCTCTCATCAATAGATAGAACAAGTAAGTTATGAAAACCTGATTCGTAANAAGCCCATAGATCTGTTATTTCAGGAGTTACTAATTTTAATAATGGCGCAAAAATATTTGTTGCTGCCATTCCTAAGTACATATCTTCCTTAGGTGGCCTTCCTACGACTGTTGCTGGAAAAATTGCATTATGCTTTCTGGTTATTGTTTTCACATCCATATATGGGAAATAACCTTCCATCGAATAATATCCAAAATGATCCCCGAAAGGGCCTTCTAACATTGTTTTATCAAGAGGGACTGTTCCTTCTATAACAAATTCTGCATTAGCGGGGACTCTTAAATTTGAGCAAATTGCTTTACACATAGTTATGGGTTTCCTTTTTAAAAATGCAGAAAATAAAAGTTCATTAATATTTTCTGGTAGCGGTGCAATAGCAGCAAATATTAGTGAAGGGTCTCCACCTAGCACAATAGCTGCAGGAAAATCCTGTCCCAATTGCCTAGCCTCATGGTAGTGAGTAGCACCTCCTTTATGTGGGTGCCAATGCATGCCCAATTTTTCTTTATCATGCATTTGAAGTCTATACATTCCCATATTAGGCTTTTTAGAAATTGGGCTCTCGGTTATAGTGAGCCCCATTGTAATAAACTTTCCTCCATCTTCAGGCCAACANTTTATTATAGGTAAGTCTTCCAAGGTAATCTCATCTTGTATTTGTTGACAGGGTGAATTAAAAGCTTGCTCCTTAGATCTAAAGTTAGTAAGTCTTTTAATAAATGGAAAAGATTTGAATAAATTATCTAACTTTGGGGGCATGGCTTTTTCAGCAAAAGATAGTATCTCCTCACCCAATTCTTTTGGATTACACCCCAGAGAAACCCTAAGTCTTTCCTCTGATCCAAATAGATTTGTAGCAACTGGAAATGAGGAGCCTTTAACATTTTCAAAAAGAAGAGCAGGGCCATTATCCTCGATTGTTTTGGAACTAATCTCACTTATCTCTAGTTCAGGATCTACTTCAGTTGAAATCCTTTTCAAATCACCAATTTTATCAAGGAAGTCAATGTAAGAACTTAAGTCATTAAAATTTTGTCCCAACAAAACTATATTTCCTCATTTCTCCACCCATTATCCTTATGCAAGCCGACTAAACTTAATAACTTATCAGAGAACGTATCAGCTAAATCCGAAATGGATGATTCTTCAAGATATAAGCCAGGAGATACGGGGGCTATAATAGCTCCAGATTTTGATAATTTTAACGCATTTTCCAGAGTTATAGAATCTAAAGGAGTTTCTCTTAATGCAATCACTAATCTTCTCCTTTCTTTTAATGCAACTTGAGCCATCCTTGTAATTAAAGTATCAGATATTCCTGAAGCAATTTTATTTAAAGTAGATACGGAGCATGGAACAATTACAAGTGAATCAAAATAATTACTCCCAGAAGCAAATGGAGATGCTAAATCAGAGTCAGAATAAGTGTTATCAACCATCGACTCAAGCTCCTCAAATTTTAGACCTAGCTCTTCATGAACGACCCTTTTGCCCCATTTCGAAGCAACTAAATATTTTTCGCTGGGACATTTAGTAATAAAATTAACAGCAAAGTTAGAGCCAGAAGCTCCGGTTATGGCTATAACAGTTCTCATATAAATAATATATCTGAAATAACTAATATTAAAATCAATATTCCAATATAAGAATTATATTTAAAGAAAGAATAGTTGTTCCTCAATGAATGTATTATTTGAAAAATATAATTCATAAGTATTATGAGAATTATAAGAATACTGAGAAAATTAAAAGTATATATAAAAGAATAATAGCATATAGCAATTAATGAAATTATAAAACATACTGATGAGATTTTTATAGCGTTATTGATTCCATAAATAGAAGGTACAGAAAAGATGTCATTTCNAATATCATGTTGATAGTCTTGAAGAGCATACAAGATATCAAAGCCAGAAATCCAAAAAAAAGTAAATATTCCTATTGGTAAAGTTAAGTATAAACCCGTAAGATCGCATGTTGCAGCAACACCTCCAGCTATAGGGCCGATAGATAAAGCCAATCCTAGAAAAAAATGGCAGAATGCCGTGAACCTTTTCGTGTAGGGATATACAATAAAGAGTAGTAATGGAATTGGTGATAAAATAAAAACAAAATCACAAATTAACCAACAACTTAGTAGATAGATTGAGATACTTAAAAAAAGTAAAAGAAGAACAAAGTTCTTTGATGCTCTGCCAGAGGGGAGTGGCCTTGAAGAAGTTCTTGGGTTTTGGAAATCAATTTCATTATCTATAATACGGTTAAAGAGCATTCCAATCGTTCTTGCAGAAATAGCCGCAAGGATAATGAGAAATATATCCAAGAGTAAAATGTTTTTATATGCGATGAAATAACCCGAGAGAATCAATGGTANAATAAAAAGTGTATGCGAAAAAGTAACTAATTCTAAAGCCAGCAAGTAATTTCTTTTAAGTGACATAAAAATATATTAACCTATAGTTAAATCATTTTGGTGAATTATGAATCTTGAAATGCACAAAAAAATATTAGAACTATTAGAAAATGAGAACTTTTCNTCTATTCAGAACACTCTGAAAGGGTTAAATCCTGCTGAAATATCAAATATTCTTATCAGATTCAATGATGAAGAAATAAGCCAAATCTTATCGTCAATGGATGCAAATATATCATCAGAAATTATTTTAGAATTGCCTGAAGATATAAGAACTCAGATATTAAAGGTTCTAGACAGTAAATCGATATTAAATGTGGTTGAAGAGTTAGAATCTGATGATGCTACAGATTTAATATCCGATTTAGACGAGNAAAAATCAAAGGAAATTCTCGAAAATATGAATCCTCAGGATTCGAGTGAGGTTCAAACACTACTTCAATATGCGGAAGACACAGCTGGTGGAATAATGCAAACGGAACTCGTGGAGGTTAAGGACTCTTCCGTAATTAAGGATGCAATTAATTGGATAAGATTAATTGCTGATGATGTACCAGATTTTTATTTAATATATGTTACCAATGAAAACGATAAGCTTGTTGGCTTCGTATCCTTAAGAAATTTAATACTTGCAGATCCAGGCTCTAAAATAAGCTCTATTATGGAAGATATTGAAGTATCTGTTCAACCAAATCTCGACCAAGAAGAGGTAAGTATTATCTTTGCAAATTATAATATTGTTTCACTTCCCGTAGTAGATGAAAATCAAAAACTTTTAGGAAGAATAACTTCTGATGATATTATTGATGTTATAACTGAAGAAGCAGAAGAAGACATATTTTCTTTAGCTGGTGTTGGAGAATATAACCACCCAATATATTCAAGTTTTATATCTAAAACAANATCTAGATTGCCATGGCTCTTAATAACTCTACTTGGTGAAATCATAATAGCTTTTGTAATATCTATGTATTTTCGTGGTACACTTGAAGATTTTATTTTGCTTGCAGCTTTTATGCCTGCNGTTATGGCTACAGGAGGAAGTGTAGGAATTCAAACGTCAGCTATAGTCATTAGAGCTTTAGGGATGGGAACTATAAATACCTCGCAAGCTGTAAAAGNTATATTTTCTGAACTAAAACTTTCTTTAGTACTGGGGGCAATTTGCGGATTAATTGCAGGATTATCAGGTTTTTTTATTAATGGAGACTCAGAAGAAGGAGAAAAATTCTTTACGGTTATTTTCTTCTCACTGTCTTTAGCATCAGTTATGTCAGCTATTTTTGGGGCAGCCTTCCCCTTAATATTAAATAAACTTAAAATGGATCCTGCTAATGGCTCCGGCCCTTTTGTCACAATGGCAAATGATATGTTCTCAGCAATTTCATATCTATTTATAGCCTTATTAATTATATAAAATGAATATCAATGACACTGGATTTATATTAAAAAAAATAGANTATGGTGATTATGATTTTATAGCAACGATTTATACAAAAAAAACTGGCAAGGCTTCTTTTATAATTAAAAACGCAAGGAAAAGTAAAAAAAGATTTGCAGGTAAGCTTGAGCCTTTTAATTTAGTAAATATAAATTTTAAGCATAATGGCATTGTTCAGTCAGGGAAAATTATAAATGATATTCAATTAAATTCTGATTTTAATAATACTAATCTCAATAAAGAACTGATTATATTATGCTCTTTAATTAATGAATACATTGATTCTTTTGAAATTAATGAAATTCAAAATCATGAAACATTTAATATAGTTGAAATTTTCTTTAGTAAAATTTCTTCGCTTAATTTAGTAAGTGCTCTAGATGCAGTATTAGAATTTCAGATAACCTACCTACAAACACTGGGATTAAAGCCAACTTCCAAAGAACTGACTAAAATTAATAAACAAAAAGTGGAGCTATCTAAAGTAAAAATCAAAGCAAATATAGCTTCAAGAATTAAATTTATCAAAATAATTGCAAAATTTAGTCAATTTCACTCTGGAAAAGAGTTAAATTCTATTCAATACTTAGACTTATTATGATTGAAGTTAAAGGATTCAAATTCTCAGGTATTTCAGCTGGTCTTAAAAAATCAGGTAAAAAGGATTTAGGCCTAATCTATTCTGAAGCTCCATGTGTTGCTCATGCAATATTCACAAAAAATAAAGTAGTAGCTGCCCCTCTAATTGTGGGAAAGAGTATAATCAAAAAAGACTCTATACAATCAATTATTGTTAATAGCGGTAATGCAAATGCTTGTACAGGAAATGATGGAATCTTAGCTACAAAAGAGATACTAAAATGTATTGCATCCTATGCTAAAATGAAAACTTACAATTTCTTTCCTTCTTCCACAGGTATTATTGGTGAAAAATTAAATTACGAGGTTATTAAAAAAAATATTCCGAAATTGTTCCATTCATTAAAAAAAAATTCTTATAATGACTTTGCAAAAGCTATTACTACAACGGATAAATTCACAAAAATATCACATAAAGTGCTTAAAATAGGGAAAACCAAGTATAACTTTTTAGGAATCGCAAAGGGTGCTGGTATGATTCATCCAAATATGNCTACAATGCTATGCTACTTTTTAACTGATTTGAATTTCGAATCTAAAGTTTTCAAAAAATTAATCCATGAAGCAACAGATAAATCATTCAATTCGATAAGTGTCGATGGGGATATGTCGACCAATGATACAGTCCTTGGCTTATCAAATGGTTTAGGTGGGAAAGCTAAGGTCACTAAAAAAAGCAAAAATCTAAAAAATATATCAAATGTANTCAATGAAATATTTTATGAGTTAGCTTCATTGATTGTTAAGGATGCAGAAGGCGCTACAAAATTTTGTAGAATTAATGTAGATGGAGCAAGATCAGAAAAGACTGCCAAAATAGTTGCGAGAAAAGTGTCTAATTCTTTATTGTTCAAAACCGCTTTATTTGGCTCAGACCCTAATTGGGGAAGGATAATAGCTGCTATAGGCTCATCAGAAATANATTTTTTAAATCAAAATAAAATTGATATAAGCATTGGAACTCATTTAATAGTAAAAAATGGAATTGAATATAAAAAATCCAAAATTGCCTCTAAGCTAATGAAAAATAAAAATATTGAATTAAATATTAATCTAAATTCTGGAAATCATTCCTCTTATATGCTTACCAATGATATTGGAATCAATTATGTAAAATTTAATTCTTCTTACACTACTTGATTTTTTATCGAAAAAACTTGTNCAAATTTAAGGGTGGAAGACGGGATTCGAACCCGCGACCCTCGGAACCACAAACCGATGCTCTAACCAACTGAGCTACATCCACCATATAAATTACGCCAGGAGGGATTCGAACCCCCGACCTAAGCATTAGAAGTGCTTTGCTCTATCCAGCTGAGCTACTGGCGCTCAAATTAAATCGGGGTGAGAGGGCTCGAACCTCCGACCCCCTGTTCCCAAAACAGGTGCGCTACCAACTGCGCCACACCCCGATTTAAGAAATAGATTATACGATGAAATATAAAAACAACAAGGAAACTAATTTTTAAAAAAATTCTGATTTAACCGAAAAATATCAAAATAGCTGCCTTTTTCTTGAATCAAATCAGAATGAGTCCCCTTTTCTATTATTTCCCCATTTTGTAATAAAATGATTATATCATTATCTTTAATCAAATTTAACCTATGAGCTATCACTATTGAGGTTTTATTTTCAATTTTTTCAAGGTAATTTTTTACATCTTTTTCCAAATCCAGGTCTAAATTTGATGTTGCCTCATCTAGAACTATTACCTGAAAAGTCCTATCCATCATCGTTTTAATATTCTGTATTTGTTTCTCTCCAATTGACCGAATTACGTCAATATTATGAAAATCATCTTCATTAGGAACATTATTAAATAATGGAGTATCCTGCATTATTACTGAGAAATTACTTCTAATGCTTTCCATATCATAGGAGTCTAAAGGAGTGCCATCAATCAATATTTCTCCTTTTTGAGGTTTATAAAAACCTAATATTAAATTTAAAATTGTTGTCTTCCCTGAACCTGTGGAGCCAATAAGGACAAAAGAATCTCCATTCATAATCTCTAGATTAAAATTTTTCAATATCCAATTATCATTAGCGTAAGAAAACCAGATATCTTTAAAAACTATGGATTTAAAATTTTTATTAAAAAGTTTTTTACCATTTTTTTCAGATGAAGTATTGATAATGCTAAATAAGTTTTCGCTTGCAGCTAAAGCAGATTGTAGAATGTTATATTTATCTGCCAAATCCAATATAGGTTTAAACATCATTCTAAGGTAAAACAGAACTGCAAGTAGCTCCCCGATTGACATTGATTTTTGAATTACTTGATGAGAACCTACCCATATAATTACCCCAGCAGTAAATACTGTTGTAAATTCAATGAAAGGTCTAAACATAGCAAATGTATACATCTGGTCAAGATTTGCCTGGTAATTATTTTCGCTATAGNATAAGAACCTTCTATAATTTAGCTGCTCCTTGTTATACATTTTTAATAATGAAATAGANCGAATTGATTCATTGATAAAGGAATTAAGTTGGGAAATTGTTCTCCTAAGGTTTGAGTAGACTCTCCTTAATCTTTCTTTATATAGTAAAGCAAGAATTATAACAACGATATTAATGCCCAAGATTATTAAGCCTAATAAAGAATTAAATGATATAATTAAAAAAATTACTCCTATGACAACAAGAAAATCTTTTACAAGTTGAACTAAGACATTAGTATAAAATTCATTTAAGGCATTTATATCATTTGTAACCCTGGTTGTTATCCTTCCTACATCATTTGAATCAAAATATGACTGAGGTAATTTGACTATGTGCCTGAAAAGTGACTCTCTAATACTAAACATTATTTTCTGCCCAGAAATATTCAATATATAACTAAATAANGAGCTGAAAATAAAAATTGTAGCTATAAATGAAAGAATTGAATACGCGCTTAGTTTTATTAATTCGCGTGTCATTTCACCTGTTAAAATCCCATCAATGACTTCTTTGATTTTATACGGAATTAATAATTCGAAGTATGCTACAAGGATCATTGAGCTAAAAGCAATAATAAGCCAGAAAATATATGGTTTAGCGAATCCAATTAACCAGAAGAGGATATTTCTATCTCTATTCAATTTCTCACCTTTTCTTTTGGTAGGATTTTTTGTACTTTTAATAATTCTGAGAATAGTCCATTATTTTTAGTTAAGGTTTTCGAATTACCTTCTTCAATTATTGAGCCCTTATCTAATACAATAATGTTATCAAAACCATAAATAGTTGATATTCTAGAAGATACAATTATCAAAATTTTCTTACTAAAATGATTTTTTAGATTCTCAATTAAGCTTAGCTCTGTGTCTACATCTAGAGATGAAAGAGTATCATCTATAATTAATACCTCAGGGTTCTGATATATTGCTCTTGCAATAGATAGTCTTTGACGTTGACCACCTGAGAGAGATAAACCTCGCTCCCCAACTATCGTATCTAAACCCTCAGGCATTAACTCTACATCTTTTGAAAATTTAGATATATATAATGATTCTTGAGCTTTTTTGTTATTAAAATTTTTACTGAAAAAGGTCAAATTATCTCTTATGGAACCGNAAAAAATTATAGGTTCTTGGGGTACATATAATATTTTTGATCTAAGTGAATTCTTATTAATCAAATTAATATCAACTTCATTTATATATATGTTTTCTGCACGGTTAAATTTGAGCATTAAACTTGCTAAAGCTGACTTACCAGAAGCAGTTTTACCAGTTAAACCAAGACTTACTCCTTTTGAAACTTCAAAATTAATATCTNTTAATAAAGGCTTTTTAGTGTATGAAAAATTCACATTATTAAATTTGATACTTTCTATGGATTCAATATTCATCAATGACGATTCATCTAACTCTTCTATGTTTGACANAACCTCTTGGACTCTTTTTAATGAAACGTTCCCCCTTTTTAACCAATCAACAGCAAGCCCCATTGCAATTACAGGCCAACTTAACATTGTCAAATAGAGCATTAAAGCTGAAAAATCCCCTAAGCTAATTTTGTCAGCCAACACCAACTCACTTCCAAATAATATAAGAATGAATATGGAAATGCTTGTAAAAAATGTTACTAAGGGTTGATATCCTGCCCATATTTTGATTAAATTCATATTGTGGAATTCATAGTCTTTACTTTTTTTATAAAACTTATGGACTTGATTATTTTCATCGTTTAATGCCTTTATTGCTTTAATTGAATAGATTATTTTCCTTACCTCTTCCGTTAATTCGGAAAAAGACTTCTGGACACCCAAGAAAAGTTTTTCAATCTTTTCACCATATCCTAATATTAAAAAGGATACTAATACAAAAGGAATTCCTGCATAAAGTGTAAATTCGACTGATATAGAAAGCATAGATAATAAAATAAAAAGAAGTAATAAAATTCCATCATAAGCTACAACTATCCCAAATCCACAAGCCATCTTTATTTGCTCTATATCATTAACACCCCTCGCCATCAAATCTCCTGCTTTATTATTGTTAAAAAAGTTCATAGGTAAACTTTGAAGTTTGAAAAAATAATTATCTCTAAGTTCTTTTTCTATTTTCCTTGATGTACCCAATAAAAAAAATCTCCAAACAAATCTAAAAATTGCCATTAATAGACCACAAATAACCAAATATAGTCCAGACTTATTTATAAAAGCTTCAGAATAATTATTTTCTTCACTTAAATGCGTAATAACGCTACCAATAATTCTAGGCACCAAAAGCTGAAAGGCATCTACAGCTGTTAGCCCTAATAATCCAAAAATTATTTGTTTTTTATGACTCTTAAATAAAGATACAATTGATTTGCTTTTCATAATATTTTAAAGAAAAAACTATATCATAGATTATAAAGGAAAAATTTGTTAAAGTTCTCTAGAGTTAATAATATGAATTTAGGAATAGCATTACCAATTTTAGCTAATATTGATGTAAAGGATCAATTAAAAATTGCTATCAAAGCTGAAGAGTTGGGTTTTAAATCTGTATGGGCGAGTGATCATATAGTAATTCCTCAAGAATGGAAAGGAAGATTTTCGGATATTTTTCCAGACCCTTTTATAATACTTACTGCTATATCTCAGAATACCTCAAAAATAAAAATCGGTACGAGTGCTATAATTTTACCTTATAGAAATCCTCTCATTATTGCTAAAATGTGTTCGACCTTAGATCAATTCTGCAATGGAAGGCTCATATGTACTGTGGCCCCAGGCTGGATGCAGGAAGAATTTGATGTTTTAAATGTCCCTTTCGAAGGCAGAATAAGTAAGACTATTGAATACATTCAAATATTAAAGTCATTGTGGAATACCGATCCAAGCGATTTTGATGGAGAATATTTCTCTTATAATAATGTTTCTTTTCAACCAAAACCTATACAAAAAGAATTGCCTGTATTGATGGGNGGGAATCACGAGAAAGCAATAGAGCGTTCCATTGATTTTGCAGATGGCTGGCAACCTATTTGGTTTAGTTCTGATGAGCTAGAAATAAAATTAAAATATTTATATCAATATGCAGAAAAGAAATCAAAGAACCTTAAAGACTTCAATGTATCATTAAGAAATAGAATTAGAATTACTTCTAAAAATTCAAAAGATAGTGATAATCCCCCTACAGCTTTAATTGGTGAAGAAAATGAAGTTTTTGATAAAATATTGTCCTATAAAAGACTTGGAATCTCAGAGATAGTTTTGGATTTTATAACACCAGATAAGGATGAAATACTAGAGACAATGTCAACACTAAGTAAAAAAGTTATGCCAGAGCTTTAATTAACTTTTTAATCGACTAAGTAAACCCGACCAATAACGAGCCCAGTAAGTACCCTCTTCTAACCCTTTTAGTTCTTTTTCAGCATATTCAATTGCTTCATTAGTTCCGTTTGTGAAAAGTTTTAGTTGTTGAGATGCAGACTCTAATTCTTCATCGCTTATTTGAATATGATCTAGAGCAGTTTGAACAAGCTTACCAATTTCTAAAAGTGATTGTTCTAAATTATCTTTATTCTTTTCTATTGTTTCGGAAAGCTCAACTGATTCTTTGCCCAAAACTTCTTTAGCCTTTGCAATCCTAGATAGATATTCATCGACAGACTTCACAGTTCGAAGAGTATTATCAAGTTCTTTGACTAATGTAGTTAATTGCCTCGAATCTGACATGTTTTCTCCAATTTCTTTCTGTTTAGATAATTCTGACATAACTTATAACTCCTAAATTTTATTTCTATANATTATTATACCTGGCTTGTTTTTTATATATTCTAAAAAATTAACATCTACCACCTTATTAACCCCCGANACACTTGAAGCATGTCTAAATAAATATNTACCAGCTTTTTTAATAAAAATTCCAACATGAGAAACATCTAGGCCATCAATTGGTGAATAAATCCCCACATAATCTCCTGATTCTAATAAGTTGATATTTTGATTATTGATAAATTTTGGTTCTAGATAAACAATTGAAACTTTTCTAATATCTATGCCATTTAAAAATAATTTACCATCACTTTTTAAATTAAGATTTTTAGATACTTTAATTGACTTACCAAGAAATATTTCATCTGTTATATCATCAATGTTTTTTATATTTTTGGCCCAATCATAAAAAAAATGATTTCTATTTTTAAAACTTACGATTCCATCTTTATATCTAACTTCCTTAAGTTGATTTATAAAATCATAATAATTTTCCGCATTAATTAACGAGTGTACATAATCTAGATATGTGAAACAATCCATTTCCTTTAAGTTAAGAATTAAAACTTCTTTATTTTTTAAATCTCCAGATAAAGTATTAGATTTATATAGTCGGCCCAAAAAAGCAGAGGAATAGTATTCGTATCTTTTTGATATACTATTAGGTCTCGAGAGAATGAGTTTATCTACTTCTGTCTTGTAATATTGACTCTTTAATTCATCAGAATAAAAAGTCTCAGAGAATGAATAGAATGGCGATGATAATATTAAAAAAATAATTAGAATAAATGAGTTAAATTTTCTTTCTTTTTTGTATTTCATAAACGGCCTTTTGTATAGACTGATGGTTAATTTTATTAGTCTCGCTAAATTGAAACGCTAAATTAAAAAGAGTGTCGATATCNGCTCCATTAAAATCTAACAATAATGTCTTTAATTGCTTATCAGTTACTTCAACATTGAGCGCTTTAGACTCTTTTTTTAAATGAAAAATCCTTAATATATCGTCAATATGTGGATTAATAGTTTCTAAAAGTAGATCAAATCTTCCAGATCTTAAGAGAGATTTATCTATATATTCAATCTTGTTGGTCGCAGCAAGCACAATCACATTATTTAAATCTTTAAAACCATCCATTTCTAATAGTAGTTGGCTTACTATTCTATGTGTATTTGATTTTTCTGATTCAATTCCAGCTCGACAGATTGAGTCTATTTCATCTATAAATAATATTGAGGGTGATACTTGACGTGCTTTATTAAAGAAATCTTTAATTTTTTCTTCTGATTCACCTAGATACTTAGAAACCAGCTCTGGACCTTTTATTGAAATAAAATTCATTCCGCTAATGTTAGCAAGTGCTTTGGCAAGCATGGTCTTTCCACTTCCAGGTGGACCATAAAGCATAATACCTTTAGGCATTTTTTCCCTAAATTCATTATTTTTTATTGGGTTAATAACAACTTTCGTAAGTATCTCCTTTATTTCTTCTAAACCGCCAATATCATCCCACCTAACCTTAGGAGTTTCAACAAATATCTCTCTAATTGCAGAAGGCTCTATACCATTAACTGCTTCTACAAAATTTGCATTTGAAATTGTAATAGTATCTAGGAGGTTGTAATCTACCGATTCCTTACTGGTTAACTTTTGAACCGAAATTAAAGCAGCATCTTTACAAAGCATCTCAAGATCTGCACCAACAAAACCAGAAGTAATATTAGCTATTTCATCTAAATCAACATCGCTATCAAGAGGCATACCTCTCGTATGAATGTCTAATATTTCTTTTCTAGCAGGTAAATTTGGAGGATTTAGAACAATTTCCTTATCAAATCTTCCAGGTCTTCTTAAAGCAGGATCAATAGAATTAGGCATATTAGTGGCAGCCAAGACAATGACTTTACCTCTATCTTTTAATCCATCCATTAATGCAAGTAGCTGACCTACTATTCTTTTCTCTACTTCTCCATGAACCCTATCCCTTTTTGGAGCAACAGCATCAATTTCATCGATGAATAATATAGAAGGCTGCTTATCAGAAGCGTTTTGAAAGATTTCTCTTAATAAAGCTTCACTTTCTCCATAAAATTTTCTAACTATCTCGGGGCCATTTACTAAAATAAAATTAACTCCACATTCTTGAGCTATTGCTCTTGCAAGCAACGTTTTACCAGTACCTGGAGGTCCTACCAATAGTAAACCTTTAGGTGGATCAATCCCAAGTCTTGAAAAAATTTCTGGATGCATTAAAGGTAATTCCACCAAATCTTTTATTTTCTTTAATTGTTCCTGCAGGCCACCAATATCACTGTACGTTGTAATTTTTTTTTCTTGCTCACTAACGCTTAACCTCTTAATATCAATTTTGGTTTTTTTATCTATGACAGAAGCAGATGAGGGATTAGTTGAAATTACTTTAAATTCCTCAGACTTATTTCCAGGTAATTTCAAGAGAAGCCTGTCACCAGCAGTCACAACTATACTATTTAATTGAGTNAGTAAAATTTTAGTGTCATTCAAAAATAATAGTGACTTAGAGTTTATAGGGCTCAATACAATCTTTTTAGTTGTTAGAAAATCTGCTTTTTTAATAATTACTTTTTCTTTTATNGAGGATTTTATATTTTGTCTTGTAATCCCATCAATCCTAATTGANTTATCTTTTCCAGAATCTTTATCAATTATTGGCATAACTCTAATAGCCGACTTTCTTTGGCCACATATTTCAACGACATCATAAGGCTCTAGGCCTAGCTCTTGCATTTTCTTTTCTGTAATTCTTGCAATGCCTTTACCAGCGTCTCTAACACCAATATCCTCTATTACTAAATTAATGCTCATATTTCAATAGATTACCAATGGGTTATAATACTTCAAGCAACTTGTGGTAAATTATTTGGAAAAATGAAAATAAATACTATTTCTTTAAAAAATTTTAGAAATTATAATCAATGTGAGGTTCCACTAAATTCTAGAATAAATTTATTTTTAGGCGCAAACGGACAAGGAAAAACTAGCCTCTTAGAAGCTATTTGGTTTTCTATAAATGGAAAGTCATATAGAACTCCAAACGCAAAAAATATTATAAGTTTTTCAAAAAAAAGTGCTGAATTAAGAATAAGAACTAGTTATAGAAATTCGATAAATGAGATTAAAATATTAATTGAAGAAAATAAGAAAAAAATTTTAGTCAATGACAAGAAAATTAAAAATCGTGCTGAGTTAAAAAAAATCCTATCAACCGTACTTATAGATAAAGAATTTAAACATAGCTTAGAGGACTCTTTTAGACCTAGAAGAATATCCCTAGATTCAATTATTTCTAATATCAGTCCTAATTTTAGTAAAAAATTAAAACTTTATTCAAGAGAACTAAAAAGAAAAAATGAAGTTTTAGCAAATAAAGGTAGTGGTGAGGTTTTAAAATTCATCAATGATAGAATTGTTAATTTAGCTCATGATACATCGTCTGAAAGGAAGCTTTGGCTTGCTAGAATAAATACTATTGCGGACAAAGTATTAAAAAAACTCATACCTGCTAGTTCTCTAAAATGCGATATTGAAAGTGAGTGCTTAGTTCTTGATAAGCTTAAAGAAATATTAGATTCAAATTTAGAAAAAGAGAGTATTATCGGAAAATCTATTATTGGCTCTCATAAAGATAAAATATCATTTACTTTAAATAACTATGATGTTTTTGAATTTGGCTCTGAAGGTGAAAAAAAGAGTGTTTCAATGGCCTTAAAGATTTCCGAGATATTACTCTTAAANAAAATTAATGATGAATTTCCAATAATACTCGTTGATGAAATTGGAAGTGAGTTTGACAAAGAAAGGTTCAATTTTTTTTATAATTTTATTGCTAGCTTAGATACTCAAAGCTTTATTACGGCAAATAACAAAAGCATACTTGATATAAATAAGAAGCTAGACTTTACTGTTTTTTCTATTATTAATGGAGATTGTAAGAAAATAAGTTAGATTTAATNTATGTTGTCCAAATTGAAAAGTGATTTAAAAAATTTTATTTTAACAAAAAATAAAGTTGCATCAAATGTTGTTAGATCTATTCTTTCAACTATAACAAACGATGGACTTAAAGATTCAGCTACTGAAGACGACATAGTTAGTATTGTTAAAAAAGAGATTAAAAAAAGAAAAGAGGCTATCAAGCTTTATGAAGGTAANAATAGAGAAGATTTATCAAAAATTGAACAAGCAGAACTTTTTATTCTTCAATCTTATATTCCAGAACAAATGACAGAAGNAGAGTTAAAAGTGGAGATGATAAAAATTAAAGATGAGCTATTAAAAGTAAATAAACTAAATATTGGTGAACTTATTAAGGCAACTATCAAAAAATTTTCGTCAAGTGCAGATAACTCTATGATTAGTAAAATAGCAAAAGACTTAGTCAACTTATAGGTGGATATTATGGACTGGAATTTAAAAGATTTATATTCGAGCATTGAGTCAAAGGAAATCAAATATGATTTCGTTAAATTAGAAAAAAGATCTTTGAAATTTAATAAAAAATANAGAAATAAAATCTCTGAGAACTCCTCAGCAAAGACAGTTCTAGAATCAATTGTAGAGCTTGAAAAAATNTATGAGGGTTTAGGAAAAATATCATCTTATTCTTCCTTGCTTTTTGCTGCTGACACTAATAATGAAAAATACTCAAAGTTTTATCAAGATTCCTCGGAAAAAATTTCTAATATAAGAAAAAATNTTATATTTTACTTTCTATCTTGGAATAAAATATCAGAGAGAAAAGCTAAAAAAATATATTCAAACCCAATTTTAGTAAAATATTCTCATCTCCTAAAATCCGAAAGGAAATATAAAAAGTATATGCTTAGCGAGCCAGAAGAAAAAATATTAGATAAAAAATCAATTACTTCTTCCAGNGCTTTTAATAGGCTCTTTGATCAAACATTAAATAATCTTAAATTTGATATAAAATTAAAAGGAAAAAAACATACTCTTACTGAGACTGAGGTCTTAGCCCTATTGTATGACAAAGAAAGGAAAGTTAGAACAGAAGCTGCAAAATCTTTAACGGAAGGTTTAAAATCTGAAAGGAAACTCTTAACTTTTATATTCAATCAAATCCTTACTGATTCAAAAATAACTAATGAAATTAGAGGACATACATCCCCGATGGACTCCAGGAATCTTTCTAATGAAATTAGCCAAAAAACGGTAGACGCGTTAATACAAACCTGTAATAAATATAATAAGTTTCCAATTAGATATTACAAATTAAAGAGTAAAATGTTAAAGATAAAAAAATTCATGGACTATGATAGATATACTCCATTGGGTCAGTCTTCCAAAAAGTTTACCTTCAACCAAGCAAAAAATATTGTTTTAGACTCCTTTAATGAATTCTCACCTCAAATGGGAAAAGTAGCTAAATTATTTTTTGATAATAATTGGATTGACTACAAATTAAGAAAAGGAAAAAGAGGTGGAGCTTTTAGTCACTCATGTGTCCCTTCTGTTCATCCTTATATATTGATGAATTTTACAGGTAAAATTAGAGATGTAATGACTTTAGCACATGAGCTTGGTCATGGAATCCATCAATACCTATCGAGAAAAAATGGGTATTTTCAACAAAACACCCCTCTTACTACCGCTGAAACTGCAAGTGTTTTTGCCGAAATGCTAGTTTTTACAAAACTAATTGAAAATGAATCANATAATAAAGAAAAGCTTCACCTGATTTGTTCTAAATTAGAAGATATTTTTGCAACTGTTTTTCGTCAAATTGTCATGACCAACTTTGAACTCGATGTTCATAATAAAGCTAAAAAAACTGGTGAGCTTTCATCTAGCGATTTAGATGCCTCCTGGGTTAAGGCTAATTCTAAAATGTTTGGAGATTCTATTAAGATTTCTGAATATTACAAATGCTGGTGGATGTATATTCCACACTTTATTCATTCTCCTTTCTATTGCTATTCATACTCATTTGGGGAATTGCTTGTTCATGGTTTATTTGCTAAATATAATGAAAATAAAAAAGGGTTTGTTACAAAATATATAGATCTTCTTTCTTCAGGGAGCACATCCTCTCCCGAATCTCTTATCAAAAAAACAGGTTTAGATATCACTAAGAATGACTTCTGGGAAAAAAGTATGTATCTTATGAGCGGCCTTTTAAAAGAAGCTGAGAGTATTTACTATAAAAAGCAATGAATCTATAAATATGATTAAAATATCAAACGGAACTAAAAAAGGATTCAAATTAAAAGTACCAAATAATGACTTAGTAAGACCTAAAACAAGCAAAATAAGGAAAATGATTTTTGACATTTTACAATCCGTAGAAGGAATGGAAATATTGGATATTTTTGCTGGAAGCGGCTCATTAGGTATTGAGGCATTAAGTATGGGAGCATCTTTTGTAACTTTTATGGATAGGAGTACTGCTTCAATTAATTGCATAAAGGATAATTTGTCTAAATGTGAGTTTACTGATAAATCTCATGTTATTAATAAAGATTTTTCTTCTGGAACAAGAATGTTGATTAAAAATAAAAAAAAGTATGATTTAATTTTTATAGATCCGCCCTATTCATACTTTGATGACAAAACACTTAATGGTATTATTAGAACTGCATTGAAATTATCTCCTCCTGGTGGAATTATTATTTGTGAGCATCCTAAGGAGGAAAATATTGTTTTGAATGTAGAGAATAAAGTAAAGAAATATAAGGATAAATTTATAACTTTTTGTTGGCAAAATTAAAAATGAAAAAATCCGTTATATATCCTGGAAGTTTTGACCCCCTAACAAATGGTCACGTTAATATTATAGAAAGAGCCTCAAAATGCTTTGATGAAGTAATCATTNGTGTTGCTAAAAATTCTTCCAAAAACTCAATACTCACATCTGATGAAAGAGTAAAATTATTAAAAAAAGTCTTCAAAAATAAGAAAAAAATTAAGGTTGACCAGTTTGATGGTTTATTGGCTCATTATGTAGATAAAATGAAAATTTATACTATCCTAAGAGGAATGCGAACTGTTCAAGACTTTGAATATGAGCTTCAAATGGCTACCTCCAATAATAAGCTTAATAATAAAATTGAGACTATATTCATGGTGGCGGATGGGAATTTTTCTCATATAAGCTCATCCCTAATAAAAGATATAGTTCGTTTAAATGGTGATGCAAGTAATTTTATACCTAAGATTGTAGAAGCTGAATTAAGAAGAAAATTATTGAGAAAGAGGTAGATATGAAACTTTCAAAACTAGCAAAAAATCTAAAGCCTTCCGCTACTCTTGCCATTACTGCGAAAGCTAAAGATTTAAAATCTAAGGGGATAGATATTATAGGATTTGGTGCTGGTGAGCCTGACTTCGACACACCGAATAATATAAAATCTGCGGCTAAAGATTCGATTGATTCTGGTTTCACTAAATATACTGCGGCAAGTGGAATAATAGAGTTAAAAGAAGCAATCCGTGAAAGAATATCTATCGACTATGGTCTAAGTTATGANAATAAAGAGATTCTTGTTGGATCTGGTGCAAAACATGTTTTATATAATCTTTTTAACGTATTGATTGATAAGGGAGATGAGGTTTTAATCCCTGCACCATATTGGGTTTCATATCCTGAACAAGTTAAAATTTCTGGTGGAGTACCAATCATAATCCAAACTATACAAAAAGATGGTTTTAAAATAACAAAAAATCAAATTGCGAGTAGATGTAATGAAAATACAAAAATACTGGTATTANACTATCCCTCAAATCCAACTGGTTCGACATATAACTATGATGAGTTGTGTCAGATTGCTGAAATTTGTAAAGAAAAAAATCTAATTGTGATATCTGATGAGATTTATGACAAAATTATATATTCAAATGAAAAACATATCTCCTTTCCTCAATTAAGTGAAGATGCGAAAAATCGAACTATCCTAGTAAATGGTGTATCAAAAACTTACTCAATGACAGGATGGAGAATTGGATATGCAGCTGGGAACTCAGAAGTCATATCTGCTATGAATAATTTATCAGGACAATCTACATCAAANCCAACTTCCATATCTCAAAAAGCTGCAATTGAGGCATTCTCAGGTAATCAAAGTAAGGTGGAGGAAATGTTAGGTGAGTTTGAAATTCGAAAGGAATATATATCCTCTTTTCTTAATGAAATAGAGGGTATAGAATGTTTTGTTCCTAAAGGTGCTTTTTATGTTTTCCCTGATATTTCATATTATTTTGGAAAAAGCTTTAAAGGAAAGGAAATTAGAAACTCTATTGAATTTACAGATTTTTTACTAGATCATGCAAAAGTTGCTGTTGTCCCAGGAATTGAATTTGGTTCAGATAAACATATTAGAATTTCTTATGCAACATCAATGAATGATATTAAAGAAGGTACTAAGCGAATAAAAGAAAGTCTTCAGGACTTACTTTAGCAAAAATTAATAATTAATTTATAAAATTTTACCCAAATAATGGAGCCGAAGGGGATCGAACCCTCGACCTCTTGAATGCCATCCAAGCGCTCTCCCAACTGAGCTACGGCCCCTTGAAGTTTAATATATAGATATAATTTGTTAGAATATATTCAAGTTACTGTTAATTCAATTTGGTATTATGAAAAAAATTAATATTGGGATAATTGGTTTAGGCACTATTGGAACTGGTGTGTATAAAATTTTAAAAGAAAGAAGGGGTGAAATTAAGAAAAGATATAATATCGAAATAAATATTAATAAATGCTGTGATATTTCCACAGCCATTAAAAAACAATTAAAAATACCCTCTGATGTTTTCACTAAGGACTTCTATGAAGTTACTAATTCAAGTGACATTGATTTAGTAATTGAATTAATTGGTGGGACCAAAGTTGCTTACGAAATTTCAAAAGAGACCTTAAAAAATAAGAAACATCTTGTCACTGCTAATAAAGCTTTATTGGCCTATCATGGCAAAGAATTAAAAAAATTAAGTATTAAGAATAATGTGAATATATGTTACGAAGCAAGCGTTGGTGGGGGGATTCCTATTATTAGCTCAATTAAAGATTCTATTTTAGTGAATAAAATAAATTCTTTTTGGGGAATTTTAAATGGTACATGTAATTACATATTAACGCTTATGTCAAAGGGTATAGATTTTAAAAAAGCTCTTCATATGGCACAAAAAGAGGGTTTTGCAGAGGCGGACCCAACACTAGATATTAACGGAAAAGATACAGCTCATAAGGTTTCTGTATTATGTCAAACCTGTTTTGATTTGAACTTAGATATTGACCAAATATATACACAAGGTATTGAGAATATTTCTTCTTATGACATTGACGTAGCTAATAATCTTGGATATGAAATCAAATTACTAGGTATAAGTAGAATTATAAATAAAAAATTAGACTCTAGAGTTCATCCGACTTTAATATCTAAGAAAAATCCTTTATCAAATGTAAANAATGAGTTTAATGCAGTGCTTATAAACTCAAATAATCTGGGACCATATATGGGTTACGGCTATGGTGCAGGAATGCTGCCTACCGCTACCGCTATAGTCTCTGATATAATTCGAGCTTCAAATTTAAATTTAGATAATAACTTTAGTAAAGATGGAGTCAAAATAGAGCTTAAAAAGTTTGAAGATATTAAATCTAAATTTTATTTAAGAATTATGATAAAAGATGCACCTGGGAATCTCGGTAAAGTAACTAGCATACTNGGCAAATTTAGAATAAATATTGATAAGGTAATTCAAAACAAAAAAGCACTCAAGTCAAGAACTATACCTGTAATAATACTTACAAAAAGTCTTGAGCTTAAAACACTAAATAAGGCACTAAAAGACATCACGAAAAAGAAGTTGATTCAAAAAGAGTCTCTAATTATCCCGGTGGAGGACCTAGTATAAATATTGAACACTAATTATGAACCTATTATTTTAGATAATATTCGTCAAGGAATTTTGCTTCTAGATGATAAATTAAAATTTTTATTTATTAACCAAGAAGCAGAAGAAATTTTAGGCAAATCTTCTAGGGCACTCAAAAAAAATAATGCTCTTAAAGATATTGACAAAGAGATAGTTAAGCTAATAAAGGGAGTCAAAAAAAACCATAAAACTAAGTTTGTAAGCGAGATTATAACTAGAAATTCTTTAGGTAAAGAAAATATTACCTCCATATATTTAAAGCCAATTTTTGATTATAAATTAAAANCACCTGTTTTAAATTTTATTTTAGTTCAATTTACAAATCTTGAAGGTATGAGTTTTTTAAATAAAAAAACTAAATTTGAAGATGAAGAAAAACTAATGAGCCAATTATTCTATGGATTGGCTCATGAAATTAAAAATCCACTAGCTGGAATTAAAGGGGCAGCGCAAATTGCAAAGAGTATCGAAAATGATAATAAAACTTCCCATGAATGCTTAGATATAATAGAGAAAGAAACAACTAGGCTTCACAATCTAGTTGATACTTTTAAACATCTACAGCCACATTCTGAAAATAACTATAAAGTAATAAAAATTAATAAAGTAATTGATGAAGCTATCACTGTTTTATCTAAAACTGATACAAAAAAGTATATTAAAGTTTTTTTTAATTATGAAGATGATTCTTCAAAGGTTTTATGTGACGAAGGTCTTCTTAGGATAATAATTCAAAATATAATTCAAAATTCATATGATTCTATTAAGAATGAGGGTGAAATAAGCATTACAATAAGGAGTAAAAAAGATTTCAAGCTAAGCAATAAGGACTTAATACAGATAGAAATTAAAGATACTGGCAAAGGAATTAGCAAAAAAAATCTTAAGATGATTTTTCAACCTTTCTATACAACTAAGAAAAATGGACAAGGTATCGGGTTATTCCTAAGTCAAAAGATAGCAAATAAGTTTGGAGGCTTTATAGAAGCTGAGTCTACATTGAAGAAAGGCTCTAAATTTATAATATATTTGCCCGATAATTAAAGTTTTTATTAGGTATAATTTTAGCAAATGAGCTCAATATTAATAGTTGATGACGAACAAAGTATTAGAAAAGTTCTAAAAATCTTTCTTGATAAGCAAGGGTATAAAATTTCTACAGCTACAAAACTTGCTGAAACCTACTCTCTTTTAAAAGAAAAAAAAATTCAGCTTAATACTATTAGATATAAATCTCCCAGATGGTAATTCTCTGGAATATATAAAAAAAATAAAGGAGTTAAACAATAACTCTTCAATAATAGTTATGACAGCGCAAGATACAATGAATAATGCAATTCAAGCTATAAAAAATGGCGCCTATGACTATATAACAAAACCTTTTGATTTAAATGATAATTTCTTACTAACAATAGAAAAAGCAGTAAAGAATTCAATTAAGGATTCTAAAATAGAAAAATTAGAAACTGATATTAAAAAGTACGACATGGATTCTTTTAATATAATCGGCAAGTCCAACCAAATGAAGAAAGTCTTTAAAGATATAGGTAGGATAGCTGAAAGTAGCCATACTGTATTAATTCTTGGAGAGTCTGGNTCAGGTAAAGAATTAGTTTCGAAAGCGATCCATTTGAGCGGACCCAATTCAAAGAAACCATATGTTCAAGTTAATATTACTGCGATTCCAACAGAGCTAATTGAAAGTGAGCTTTTTGGTTATGAAAAAGGTGCTTTCACTGGCGCTAGTAATAAAAAGATTGGTAGATTTGAAGAAGCCAATGGAGGGACAATCCTTTTAGATGAGATTGGCGATATGTCCTACGACTTACAAAGTAAGCTTTTAAGGGTTTTAGAAGAAAAAAAATTTTACAGACTTGGGTCACAAAAGCCCATAAAGTTTGAAGTTAGAATAGTTGCATCGACAAACAAAGATCTAGAAAATGAAGTAAAGAAGAAAAACTTTAGGGAAGACTTGTACTTTAGNCTTAACTCTATATCAATAGAGCTACCAACATTAAGAGAAAGGAAATCTGATATACCTCTCTTAATAGATTTCTTTTTATCAAAATATACTGGTCAAGATGGAATAGTAAAAACACCGACTGAAGAATTTATTAAAATACTTATAGATTACGACTGGCCTGGAAATGTCCGAGAACTAGAAAATTCTATAAAAAAAGTTGTTCTAATGGATCCTGATATTAACTTGGATAAGCAATCTATTGATGACTATCTTCCAAAAATATCAAAAAAGATTAAAAAANAAGAAAATAAGGTAAATTACAAAAAATTTATAGAAAATATTTTTACATCAAATCAATTACCAAATGAAGGGTTGCACAAAATGATAATAGATAAAATGGAAAAAACTTTAATAGAATCAATATTAATTAANAATAAAGGTGATATGGGGTTATCATGCAGCCAGCTTGGATTAACTAAGAAAATGTTATTAAGTAAAATCACAAAATTAGATATTGATAAAAAGATTACACAGAACTAGCAATCTTCTTTAAAGCCTTCTTCGCACATTTATTTTCTGCTTCTTTCTTACTTTTACCTTTTGATGTTCCGTAACTAACCTTTGCAATATATACTGCCACATGAAATCTTCTTTCGTGGGCTGGACCTTCTTGTTTCTCTACAACATACTTAGGTAAAATGCCTAACCTTTTTTGGGATTCAACTTGAAGTATAGATTTGTAGTCTTCATCGATAAAATTCGAGAAGTCTTGATCTAATAAGAATCTTTTAAGAAAAGACTCTGCAGATTTAATACCAGAATCTTTAAATATGGCTCCAACTAATGCCTCAAAAAGCCCTGCCAAATTCGATTCTCTTTTCTTTCCACCAGACTTTTTTTCTCCTTTGCCTAACAATAAATACTTTTCTAACCGATTTTTTTTAACAATCTTATAAAATGACTTCGTACTAACAATTTGATTTTTAATTTTTGAGAGTTTACCTTCATTGTAATCAGGGAAAATTAAGAATAAATGCTTNGTTACAACAAAACTAATAATAGAATCCCCTAAAAACTCCAGTCTTTCGTTATCCTTTTTTGAGGATTCGTTAGCATAAGAACTATGTGTAAGTGCTTCTACCAGATAGTCATTATTCTTAAAAAAATAGCCGATTTTATCTTCAATATTCAAATATTTATGCTCCTAAATAATTGTATAACATTTTGATTCAAACTATAGTAATATGCTTTTTTATTGCTTGTAAATCAAATCAAGATAATGTAAATTTACTTATTGGTGCTTTTTCACCCTTAAGGAATATTAAAATGCCAAACCCCTTTGAATTATTAAGAACGGAGATGGATGAACTTGTAGTTGGCCACTCAGATGTTAAAACAGCCCTTCTATTAGGCATTATCAGTAGAGAGCATATATACATTCAAGGGCCTCCTGGAACGGCCAAAACAATGTTATCAGAAATAGTATCTAAGTCTGCAGAACTTAATTTCTTCTTTTATCAAATGCACAGAGATACAAGGCTTTCAGAGTTAGTTGGTGACTTAGTTATCTCAAGAGAAGATACAAAGAACGGGGAAATTATAAGGCAAAATATTATAAAAGGTGGAATATTAACCTCTGAAATATGCTTACTTGATGATATCTCTAGAGCTCCAGGAGAATCTCTAAATGTATTGTTAAGAATTCTCAATGAGAGAAAATATGGTGACGAAGAAATACCACTTCTTACTGCAATTGCTACTAGTAACCCAACAGCTGATGAGTATTACAATGAACCTTTAGATCCTGCTAATCTCGACAGGTTTGTCATACAAATAAATTCTAATGGTCTTTCTTATAGTAAGGAATGGGATGATGTTAAAAAAATAGTAAGTCTTTATTCTGCAAAGAATGATTCTAATGGACNTATTGAGAAGATAGGCAAGGATGTTCTTGATGAAAGCTATGAAAAGCTAGAAAATGTAATTGTTTCGTCCGAGGTTCAAGAAGGGTTGGTTAGTTTTATTTCCTGGCTAATTGATGACCAGAGACTAAATGAATCTAATTCAGTAATATCCGATAGAACTTTTCTAGTTAAATCTATCAAAATTATTAAAGCTAATGCTGTTCTAGATGGAAGGTCAGAAGCTAACCTAGAAGATTTGAAGGCTTTAAAGTATATTCTTGCTTTTAGGGTTCCTGAGGAAGTGTTAAAGATGGCTGAAGAAAAGCTTGAATCTCTTCAAGCCCAAAAAAAAAGACCAAGAAATAGAGAATAACCAAAAAAGAGAAGGCAATGACTTTGAGAAAGATTCACCTAATAAACAAGCAGGTGATTCCGCTGAAAAAGAATCCGAATTGTCCGAAGATGAACTGAAGGACGCATTAAATTCATTTACAGAAGCTTTAGAAGAACTACAGGATAACCTTTCAACTGATGATGGTTCGAAGCCACTTGACGCTGATGATAAAGTCCCAACTAATCCATCAAATAGAAATCAAGATGATGGAGATGGTTCAACAGATCAAACACCTCTTTCAGAGAAGGTATATGCAAGTAAATCCAAAAATTCCGGGGATACTGACCTTTCTAAAGTAGGTACTATGGATAATTCAGAGGTTGCTCAAAATGTTCAGATTGTCATGAAAGTTCTGGATGGCAANATTCAAAGGAGTATTGCAAAACGTGGGACTTATCCTGGAGGATTACCTAGAAGATACAAACGAATGAACTCTTTTTATGAAATTGAAGATGTTGATCCAATGGATGCAACGATTTGGACTAAAAATCTTTCACCCCAATTACCTCGAGTACATCAAAGGGAAAAAGAAACAATGGGTGGTGAAATTGCTATTCTTAGAGATATAAGTACCTCTATGATGGGTGTATAC
Source organism: Deltaproteobacteria bacterium TMED58 (assembly GCA_002167555.2). Classification (GTDB taxonomy): domain Bacteria; phylum Desulfobacterota_D; class UBA1144; order UBA1144; family UBA1144; genus TMED58. Next base: position 274,415 of record NHDL02000001.1, on the reverse strand, counting down.
AGTGAATGGTCGTCTTCTGTGGTAAAAGCTGTTGTTGAACTTGCAAGAACAAAAAGGATGCGTGTTGGCTACATAGAATTTAACCATAAATCCTTTAAAACAATAGTAGAAGAAAAATTCTTTACTAAAGAGTATGAAACAATTCTTGAATCATCAATGAAAACTGAATGCTCAGGTAACACAAATTATGAAGAAGCACTTAAAGATGCAATATCTGACTTTAAAGGTAGAGGGCTTAGGAATAAGCATATATTATTTATAACTGATGGAATCCCTACTTCTGGTGATACAGAAGTAAGAAGAGAGCGAGAAAGAGCTAAGAAGCTAGGTATATGTATTCATTCCATATTTATAGGGTCAAAAAACTTTCCAATTATTTTGAACAACATATCTAAGGAAACATATGGGTCTCAATTTGTTGCTTATAGAGCTCAGAATGGAAATATAAGAATTGAAAGAAAAGAATCAAGCATAGCTTTTCATAGGCCATCAAGCGAAAGACAAACTGAAGACTTATTGAACTTTATCTAGTCTACATTAAGACCATATTATCTCTGTTGATAATCTCATCAGAATATTTATAACCTAGAATCCTTTCAATCTCTGAAGACTTCATACCTTTAATTAAATTTATTTCGTCAGAGTTATACGAAATTAATCCTCNAGCTATTGGAGAATTATCGCTTTCTCTAACACAAACAACTTGCTGGCCCTTTTTAAATGAACCCTCAATTTTTAAAACCCCTGACGGCAGTAAGCTTTTTCTCTTATTGACAATTGCATCAGCTGCTCCAGAATCTAAAAAAAGCTTACCAGAGGATCGTGGACCCATACCGATCCATTTTTTTCTACTTTTAAGCTTTATAGAACTTGGAATTATAGCGGTTCCTATATTTTTCATATTAAATATATCTCTTAAAACATTTTTATTTTTCCCATTTGCTATTATTGTCGGTATTCCAAATTTAGATACATCGAGTGCGGCATTTATCTTTGAGCTCATACCACCAAAAGAGATCTCAGACTGTGTATCATTTATAAACTCTCTATCAAAACTTTTTTCATCCAAATTACTTATCAAAGTTGCTTTTGTATTTGTTTTGGGATTATTATCATATAGTCCATCTGTATCTGTTAATAAGACTAACAAATCTGCATCCATCATAGCTGCAACTTTTGAGGCTAGTATATCGTTATCACCAAACATAATTTCATCAACTGAAACAGTATCATTTTCATTTATTATTGGAAGAATCTTCATCTTTAGCAGCTCCAATATCATAGCTCTTGTATTTAAGAATCTTTTTCTATCATCGAATATATCATTTGTTAACAAAAGTTGAGAAACATTAGTNCCTTTTCTTGAAAAAGCTTTTATATAATAGCTCATTAACTTTACTTGCCCCAGAGAAGAAACTGCTTGTTTTCTTAAAATATTTAATCTCTTTAAGTTAAAATCAAAATATTCGTTACCAGCTAGAATAGCACCGGAGGAAACTACTAAACATTCAATCCCAGACTTTCTTAACAGATGAATNTCATCTGCTANAAATTTTATTCTATCGTAGCTTATCTTATCTTCTCTGGCTAATGCCTTTGATCCTATCTTAATAATTACACGACTTATTTTATTTATAATTTTATCTCTATTCATAATAATCTTTTAACTCTTGACATAAAAAATATAGAAGTATAATTAAAGAATGTCCATAGCGCGGGAATAGCTCAGTTGGCTAGAGCATCTGCTTGCCAAGCAGAAGGTCGCGGGTTCGAGTCCCGTTTCCCGCTTTTCTTCTAATTGAAATATCAAGAAAAGCTCACAAAATTTTCTGTATTCTCTACTCTAGTTATCCATTCTAAAATACTTGGGAACCTATCTAGACTTATATTGCCTTCGCTGCAAAGCTTAATATAAGGATAATATGCGATATCAACTATAGAATAGTTTTCAACAAAGAAAGATTTGTTGACCAGATGATTCTCTAATATTTTCAATGAATTAATTCCTTGCTTCTGTAATAGAGCAAGTTCCTCTAAATCTTGTGATTCTTTTGGAAAAAACTTTAAAATAGCCCTTGCTTTAGCCAAAAAAGGGTCAACGGAAGTTTTATTAAAAAACATCCATTTATAAGCTTCAGCTCTTCCTTTCAAATCATATGGTAGTAGAATAGGTGAATACTTTTCACACAAATAGAACAAAATAGCGTTTGATTCCCAAAGTATTTCTCCATCATCTTCGATAGCAGGAATTTTTGCAGCTGGATTAATTCTTATGAACTCATCGGATTTATTTTTACCTTTAAAAACATCAACAACTTCTGTATCAAATTCAATTTGTGCTTGAGCNAAAAAAAGCCTAATTTTATAACAATTTCCCGAAAGTGGATGATCATAAAGTTTAATCATATCTAAAGCTCCTCATAAATTCTTCGTAAAATTCTTCTCCAAACATCCTTTTTATCGCAGAGTCACTTATCAATTTATAAGAGACTAATCCTTTTGTCTTTAATTCAGATTCACAATAAATTCCAACTTCAATTTCAGAATTATTATTTTCATTAAAAGTCTCTCTTCCCTCAACCTTTAAATCCGTGTCGGTCTCAATTTTCGACATATACTGAACTTCTAGTTTTTGTGTAAATCCAATCTGCTTTCTAGAGTTAAACATTGCCCAGAAACCAATCTCATCGATAATTGAAGCCTGAATTCCTCCATGTATGATTGACGGGAAACCAGAATAAAGATTTGATAAGTTAAAAATTGAATAAGCAGTGTCATCATTAAATTTTATATCCAATTTTAGGCCAATAGGGTTAGAACTAGAACAAACGAAACAATTATAATTATCAAATGTATTAAATACTTTTTTTAGTCTCTTAAAAATATCATTCATTTTCTTTTTCTGTAATCTTTGCTACGGCAACAACTTTAATATCTTCACCAACCTTCATTAGCCTGACACCCTGAGTGGCTCTACCAATTATAGATATATCAGAGGTTTTTAATCGGGTTGCTTTTCCAGCTGATGATAGAAGGACTATATCATCTTCATTCCCAGTTTGAAAAGCATTAACAATTAGACCAGTTTTTTCAGTAATTTTAAGTGTAGTAACACCTTTTCCGCCTCTTGACGTTAACCTATATTTTGATACCTCTGTTCTTTTACCAAAGCCATTTTCTGTAACTGTCAAAATCTTAACATTATCCTCTTTTATTACCTCAGAACTAACAACACTATCTCCTACCCTTAAAGTAATACCCTTGACGCCCATACTATTTCTTCCAACTGATCTCACTTTCTCTTCCATAAACCTTACAGCTTGACCCATTTTAGTGGAAATTAATATTTCATCATCTCCCGAACTAGTTTGTACAGATATAAGCTCATCTTGTCCTTNTAAATTTATTGCAATAATTCCATTTGTTCTTGGACGAGAATAATCTTCTAACTTTGATTTTTTTATTATTCCGTCCTTTGTGGTCATAATCAGAAACTTATCTTCATCGAAATCTCTAAATGAGACATGAGCTTTAACTGTCTCGTCATTTGATAGGTTAAGAACATTTGAAAGACCCCTACCCCTGGCGATTAAGCTTGCCTCTGGAAGCTCGTAAACTTTTCTCCAGAAACATTTACCCTTATTAGTAAAGAACACAACATAATCATGAGTAGAGGCTACAAAAACAGTTTGAGCAAAGTCATCATTTTTACTTGTTGCGCCTTTTTTACCTACACCACCCCTACGCTGGCTCCTATATAAACTTAATGGAGTCCTTTTTATAAATCCTTCGTGTGTCAAGGTTACAACCATATCCTCCTCAGATATTAAATCTTCAACGCTGACACTGCCTAAATCCCTATCATCAATCTTACTTTTCCTAAGATCACCATATTGATCGCTTATTTCATCTAACTCAGTAATCATTATCTTATTAATCTCNTTGTCATTAGATAGAATAGCCTCTATTTCCTTGATTCTTTTAATTAAAGAGCCTCTTTCATCTAAGATTTTAGATTGCTCCATACCTGTCAATCTTTGCAGCCTTAAGTCGAGAATAGCTAAAGCTTGAATTTCTGTAACTTCTAATTTCTTTATTAAAGATAATTTTGCATCTTGGGGTTCTTTAGATTGTCTAATAATTTTAATTGTTTTATCTAAGTTATCTAAGGCAATTTTAAATCCATCCAAAATATGCAATCTATCTTTAGATTTATTTAATTCAAAGAGTAATCTTTTCGTTATAATTTCAAACCTATGATTTATAAAACATTTATTAATGTCCTTAATGCCTAGCAACCTAGGTTTACCATCATCAATGGCAAGTAAAATAATCCCGAAGGATGTACTGAGAGGTGTAAGAGAAAAAATGTTATTTAATATTACATTTGAATCTTCGCCTCTTTTAGGGTCGATTACTATTCTTATTCCATCTCTATTAGACTCATCTCTAATATCAGATATCCCCTTTATTTTTTCTTCTCTTACTAAACTAGCAATTTTTTCAATTAGTTTACTTTTATTTACCTGATAGGGAATTTCAGTGATTACAATCTTATTTGTTTCTGTTTCAACATTTGCCACACCACGTAACTTAATTATTCCCTTACCGTTGGAATAAGCTTCCTTAATAACATCCTTTGAACCATGAATAATTCCACCAGTTGGAAAATCAGGTCNGGGCATAATTTTAATTATTTGATCAACAGAAATATCAGGATTTTTAATTTGGGCAATAATCGCCGATATTAATTCTTTACAATTATGAGGTGGTATATTAGTTGACATTCCAACAGCAATACCGGAGGCACCATTTAAAAGAAGATTGGGNATTTTAGAAGGAAGAATTTTAGGTTCCTTGGATGATCCATCATAGTTTTCAACAAAATCAACTGTATCCTTATCCAAGTCATCAAGTATCTGGGAAGAGAGCTTTGTCAGCTTAACCTCAGTGTATCTCATTGCAGCTGCAGGATCGCCGTCGATTGAGCCAAAATTTCCCTGACCGTCTACTAGGGGATATCTAAGTGAAAAATCTTGTGCCATCCTTACAAGTGCTTCATACAAAGCTGAGTCGCCATGAGGGTGAAACTTACCCATGACATCCCCGACAACTCTTGCTGATTTTTTATAAGACTTGTTAAAATCCAAGCTTAAATCTTTCATTCCATATAAGAGTCTTCTATGGACTGGCTTTAATCCATCTCTGACATCTGGCAAGGCACGGCCGATTATAACACTCAATGAATAACTTAAATATGAATCTTTTAGCTCGTCAAAAATTTCAGTAGGCTTGATATTATTATCTTGTGAAATAGTAAAACTCCCAGTTAACGGATGCTTTAATTATACATTCTAATAGCAAAAAATGAAGCCTAAATATCGACTATTCCGTCATTTTTTAAAAGGTTTTTTACAATATTACTTGGATTAGAGTTTCTATACAAAATCTTATATATTGATTCAATTATTGGGGAATGAATCTTGTATTTTTTAGTTAATTCATATATTGCTTTTGATGTATAAAAACCTTCTGCAACAGTTTTACTTGATGATAATATAGTCTTTATTTTTTTACCTTTACCAACATTAAAACCCAATGATCTATTTCTGCTTTGCTCTCCATAAGCCGTAAGCATTAAGTCTCCTATTCCTGAAAGTCCCATGAAAGTATCATTTTTTGCACCTAAAAACTTAGATAATATTTTTATTTCATTTAAACCTCTGGTAATAAAAGCTGCCTTAGTGCTTTCACTAGACTTAATTCCATCTAAAATCCCTGCACCAATTGCTATAACATTTTTCAAAGAACCTCCAAGCTCTACGCCAACAATATCTTTACTCGTATAAGTCTTAAAATTTTGATTTTCAAATATCTTCATTGCAACTGGTAGAAGTAAAGGATTAGATGCTGCCAGAGTTACAGAGGTTGGCAACCCATTTGCTACATCATATGCAAAACTAGGACCAGATATGGTGACATATCTCTTACTAACTCTAGGCAATGTATCTTTGAAGATAGAAAAAATTGGCTTCATGCTGGACTGTTCAATACCTTTTGACGTATTTATTAAGATTGAATCTTTACTAATCATATNTTTCATTGCAGAAAGAGATTCTCTGATGAATTGAGTTGGAATCGAAAAAATTAAAAAATCAGATTTAAAGAGTGCTTTATCTAAAGATAGTGTAGGATTAATCAAACTAGGTAGCTTTATTCCTGGCAAATAAACTCTATTTTCTCTAAACTTAGTAATTGAATCTACTACTTCTTTTTCTTTAGCCCACAAATGAACCACATATCCATTTCTAGAGATATTTTTAGCGATAGCTGTTCCCCAACTGCCAGCGCCAAAAATTGTTACTACTTTCTTTAATTTCATTGTAAAATATATTATATTTCTTTTTGAGGATTTTAATATGTTAAGAATAGATTATATTGGCTCAGCTTTTGTTTGTCTAATAATTTTTACTTTATTCGGCCTTGCAATTTCAAACGTATCTCATGCAGATTTAGGTTTTTATCTAAAAGTAGTTGGTGGGATTGTATTGACTGGTATGCTTGTAGGACTTCTAACTAAATTCCTGAAAAATAGTTAATTTATTATTTTTGAGGGACATTCTTATTAATCCATTCAATCATTTCTGTAGTTGTAGTTCCAGGTCCAAAAATCTCTTTAACNCCTATTTTTTTTAATCCGCTAATATCTTCGTCAGGTATTATGCCACCCCCGAAAACAACCAACTCTTCAAGACCCTTATCTTTTAAGGTCTTTATAATTTCAGGAAATAAGAAATTGTGTGCTCCTGAAAGTAAACTGACACCTATTGCATCAACATCCTCTTGTAAAGCAGCCTCAACTATCTCCTCTGGTGTTTGATGGAGTCCGGTATAAATTACTTCGAAGCCTGCATCTCTAAGGGCTCTAGTAATAATTTTTGCACCTCTATCATGTCCATCCAACCCAGCCTTTGCAATTAATATCCTAATCTTTGATTGACTCATAAGTGGCTCCTTAAAATATCATAACTTACTTATTNTAGGTAATCCAAAGTTAGTTGNTTATCATAAACATTCTTACTTTGAATTCTTAATGTAAATTCAAAATTAACAACTTCTCCTTTAATAATTTCTAAACCATTCTTTCCAACTAGAGGTACAGTAATTGCTTCTATAATCTTTCCATCCTGGTTCCTTGCAACATATCTAATTAATACATTCGATATTTTCTTATCTGAATTATTTATAACTCTTCCAGTATAATTTAATTTTCCGTCTTTATTTACAACTTCTAAAACAGGTCCAAGAAAATTAATCGTAGATGTATTTTTTAGCGTGTCACATGAAACAGAAAATATCAATATGATTGAAAATAATATAAACCTAATAAAATTCATTTTTTATCATCAATATTTAATATGTTACTAGAACTCTTTTTTGGAATATCAGATACCTTATGATCTTCAATAACGTCGCCTAATAATTTATGCATAATTTTAATAGACCCTAAGGAACTTTCTTTTAGATATCCAGTTTCTACGTCCAGTGATTTCTTTTTTCTCATCCATAAATAAAATAAGAATGCTTGATTATTCAATATCAAAAAAAGCAGCATATAAAAAATCCCATTATTATATAGAACCTCAGTAAGAATGGGGATATTACTTGTTTCTATTCTAACAACTCCATATGGTTTGTCAGATGATTCTATATAAAAAGGTTTAATTGCAACATATTTATTATTAAANAAGAACCTATTTGACTGATTAAATGGGGAATTATCNTCTTTTATAAGATTTATATCCGTTCCAGCATTNACAACACCTCTTAATATATCAGAACGGAAGTAAACAGTTAAAAGCTCTGGTGGATTTACATTAAAAGCACTAGTAAGCTTTTCAACTCCAATACGATTATCTAAGAAGCTAAAAAAGTCATTAGAGGAGAATTTCCCATTATTTTCTTCAAAATAGTAGGAAGCTTGTTCGGCTATCACTGAGGCTAGAGCTTTAGATTGAACTTTACTTACCTCTCTCCTTTGATTAAAACTAAAAACAAATAGAGTAAAAATGAAAGAAAATATTAATAGTTGTAATAAAGCGATTACAATAAATCTTTTTAAAAAAAACATCACGCAGTTTTAGAAAGCTTTTCGATGGAAGAAAGTACCTTCTCATCAGAAATTCTCTTATCTGATTTCAATAACATATATATCATACCGATAAAATCCTTTCTTACCTCATCGGATAAATTTCGAAATAAATCTAACAGTAATTTTTCAGAATAAGTTATTGGTTCATCTAAATTATTTACAATATTTTCTTTATTGAGGAATCTTAGCAATTTTTGTTCTTTAGCCTTGTTCCAAACTAAATCAGAATCTATTTTTAAAGTTTTAGCAATAGTTNTACATTTNGACTTATCAGGTGCATCAACTTTTGCAGTTTCTAATTGATGAACATACACAGTGGANACATTCAAAGATAAAGCCAATTGCTCTTGAGTAACCTTTTTGCTCTTACGAGTTTCTTTTAGAAATGAACCAAATACATTAACAATACTCATAAAAATAATAATACAATTTTGTATAAATATTACAAATAGAGATAAGCTATGCCCCGAGGCGGAATCGAACCACCGACACGAGGATTTTCAGTCCTCTGCTCTACCGACTGAGCTATCGGGGCATATTTTATAATAAGCATTTAGTTTATATAGAAAAAAACCTTAATCAAGAAAATTAATAGTTATTTTATGCCTCTAACAAGTATCAGGAAATCATTTTAAAATATTTTTTTTCTCTATACACCTTTTTTAATCAAATCTTTTGGTAATTCGCCATAATAAGGTGAATCCTTTTTATATAATTCTTTAATTTTCTCTTTAGGCATATCTGGCATATCTTCTGTTAAACCCAATGACTTACATATATTTCTTAGCTCTGCTTCTCTCTCATCAATAGGATTTGGATCCATTATCATCCCTAAATCTTTTAAGAGGGACCTAGTATCCTTATCTTCCTTTAAAGGTTTACCATATTGATTTGAGTGAAATAGTCTATCAAATCTTTTCCTAGGTCTTTGATCTGGATCTTCTAAAGGATAGCCAACCGTCATAGCCCATAAAGGTATTACGTTTTCAGGTAATCCTAAAACTTTAGGAAAGGCTTCTGGATTTCTACCTGTAGCTATCAAGCATGTTCCTAATCCTAATTCTGTCGCTGCAAGCATCGATTGAGCCATGGCTTGACCAGCTTCAATTCTAAATAAATCTTCAGTTTTATCTTTTGGAAAACTCATCAATCGAGGATATGTTGTTTCAGTTAATAATTTATAAGTCCATCCTTGCGCAGCAGATATTGCTCTGAGCGGAAAGAGGACAGCAAAAGACTTTACCAAATCTTTGTACCAACCATCTAAATTAGTCAGCCATACTACTAGCTTAGGAGCAGTTTGCAAATGTAGTTCATTAAATGCAGAGACACATCCAACAATCTCATTCCATTTCTTCTTTGGGTATGTAGCTTTATCTATCACTATAGCCTCAGTTGAATTACAATTTCCTTGGCATGATGCATACCTAGCAGCTTGCAATATTATTTGTATCTTCCAGTCTTCTACATTCTTCCAACTTTTATAAAATCTAATACTCCTTCTTTTACCTATAGCTTCCAATACTTCCATTTCAATATTCTCCCGTTAACAATTCATTTAAGTTAACTATTAATACAATTAAATAATAAAAGAGATAATTTGTCTAGGAAATATTATAGAGGCAAGAAGGTTTTCCTGCCTCTATTTTTAGTTACTTTAGAACGCTACAATGTATTGTAGTGATACTGTTTCTTGAGATTTATTTTGCGCTTGATCACCTGCTGCGCCGCCCATAACTTGAAAAACTGGGTGGTTTGCCATGTCAAGTCTATATTCAGCTCTTAAAGTCCCATAATCACCCACTAATAATTGAGGTGTGATTGTAAAACTTTCTAAAACTGCATCGTCGTCAACTTCTGCCCAAGTGTTTGCATCTGTACTAGTAAATCCTAATCTAGAGCCACCTGGATCTTGAAGATATTCATATCTAACTGTTACTGATTTAGTACTATCATGTTCATAAGTTAAATATGAACCTACACCATACCATGTTCCATCATCTGCAACACCGGTAACTACAGAAGTATAAGCACCTTCTTCTTCACCTTTACCCATAACACCGTTAAGAGTTAGAGATAGAGTATCAGAAAGTGGCATACCAAATACCGCTGTATATGTTTGCCTTGTTTGATCATCAGTTTCTTGACCATAGTTCATGGCGACAAACAATGAAGCTGTTCCTATAGTTGTTCCAAAAGCTGCTTCAAAAGTTTTTTCTTGGTTTTCGCCTTCATCATAAATGGTATCCCAACCATTTCCTACACCTATATAAAATTCATCAATGAATTCTATACCTGGCTCAATCATAGCTCTGATTCCAGTATTTTGGAAGTTGATTGTATAACCAAAAAGAAAACTTCTTGTAATGTTTGGATTATCACCTGGATTAATAACTTCGTTTCCAAGCATTGTGTCAAAATGTCCAACCATTGCAGTCCAAGGACCGATAGGTAAAATTCCATATGCTTGGTGAAGGAAGAACTCTCCATCAGTGTCGTTCAAATCCTCAGCTAAACTACCAAATAAAGCATCTATTACGAAGTAATCGTTAGAAACGCCAATTTGAGCTGAAGGAGTCATTGTAAAGTCATCATCACTAAAAGTATGATAATTATTTGACTCATCTTCATTGTCACCTAAGTTATAGGTGGTAGCTGTGTGTACGTAGCCTGAAAAAGTCAATGGTATTTCATCTGCGCCATGTTCTTTAGCGAATGCATTTAATGCACTAAAAGACAGCATAAAAGCCATTGTAAAAATTAATAAATTACGCATGTTTGTACCTCCCCTGCGTTAAATATACTTTGAGACTGGCAATTGCCATACCAAATGTTGTAAATTACAAAGAATTTTGTAAACATATGGAATTTAAATGATTTTTACAGGAAATCAATAGTTAATCTGATAAATCTTTACCTTTGGTCTCAGGGAGAGTAAGAAGAACAAAAAAAGCGCATATAGCAAATATTGAAGCAACCATTAAAGCTCTACCATTACCAATGATTTCTCCGTTGAACAAGAAAGCAAAAGAACTTACAGCAACAAATGCAAATAGCGGTGGCGCTATCGCTGAAGCTCCCCTNCCGACATTATAACTAAAACCCTGCGCAGTTCCTCTAGCTCTAGTAGGGAATATTTCAGCAAATATTGCACCAAAACCCGAGTAAAAACCAGTTGCAAAAAATCCTAATAAAGGTGCTATTATTAAAACTAGCGCATCAAGCGAGATGAAACCTAGAAATTGTTGAATACTTACAATATTTCCAAAGATTGGAACTAGTAATGCAACGATTATCAAATAAGCACCAAAAGTGGTTTTTCTCCCTATCCTATCACTGATCAGCCCAAAAGATATACAGCCTAAAATTGCACCAATATTNAGAGGTATAGTAAAACCAAATCCTTTCACAATTCCAAGCCCAGCTCCACCTTCAGAAATCGGACTGGCTAAATAATTTGGAACAAAATAACTAAGTCCCCAATAGGAGATCATACAAAAGCTAGTCAAAAGTGTGGCTTTTATAAGCATTGGTCTTATTTCTCCAGAATTAAAAATCTCGAGAAAAGTAAATTCTTGTTTAGTTTTTGTTCTTTCTTCGGCAGACTTCTTCCATATTTCAGGCTCTTCACATACTCGTCTAACATAAAAAACCAAAAATGCAGGGATTACCCCCAGGAAGAAAAGAACTCTCCAGCTTTCTACAGGAAAATCAGTAGTTACAAATGGAAGCATATTCAAATTAAAAGTATCAATTGGTAAAACAAAAGTGGCTAGAATTGCTGCGAATATAAAACCAAATCCCCATCCACTTTGAACCATCCCAACAACTTTTCCCCTATGCTGCTTTGGCCAACTTTCTGCGACTAAAATTTCCCCAGAGGCCCATTCTCCNCCCATTCCAAGACCTAGNAGAAATCTACATACAACAAAGAACCATATATCAGGAGCAAAAGCAGAAAGCATAGTAAATAGTGAGTAAATCAAGATAGAATAAGTTAACGCTTTAACTCTTCCTATATAATCTGAAATTATTCCAAAAACAATTCCTCCAAGTGCAGAAGAAGCTAAAGTAATACTAAATAANAGTGCTGCTTGTGTTCCGGAGATATCAAATGTTTGAGCGATGAATTTGAAGGCAAAAACATATAGGAGNAAATCCATGGCATCAAGTGTCCACCCAAAAAAAGCAGCGATAAAGGTTTTCCACTGTTTAGAGTTAATATCTTTTGTCCAATATAAAATAACGATTCTCCTTNGCATAAAAAGCTTACTAAATTAAAATTTATTAGTCAACAATTACAATAAGACTCTATTGATAATAGAGGAAAGATTGTTAAAATTGGTAAATGGATAAAATATCAATATTTGTGGAAACCTATGGGTGCCAAATGAATGAATATGATTCAGATAGGATTATTAATTCATTAATGGCTAATCCAGTCAACAATCCTGAGGATGCAGATATAATAATAGTCAATACTTGTGCTATAAGGGAGAAGGCAGACCATAAAGCCGTAAGTGCAGTAGGAAAGTATAAAAAGCTCAAAATTAAAAACCCTGACCTTATAATAGGGATGGCAGGTTGTGTAGCACAGTTATATGGGAAAAAACTAATAAAGCAAATTCCACACTTAGATTTCGTTGTGGGTCCCCGTGAAATACCAAAGCTTAGNGACTTAATTTTTGATATTAAAGAATCTCCAAATCATAGAAAAATTAACACCTCTATGGATGTTGAGGAAGTATTTAAAGTAAATCCATATCATAAACCTGGAAAAGTTAATGGATTTGTTTCTATTCAACAAGGATGTAATAAAAAATGTGCCTACTGTATAGTGCCAACTGTTAGAGGTAATGAAATAAACAGACCACTAAAAGAAATACTAGAGGAGTCCAGATTGCTTATAAATCAAGGAGCAAAAGAGCTAACTTATATTGGTCAAACAGTAAATTCATGGAAGTATGAAGGTCAAAGATTTTACAATCTATTAGATCATCTAGAAGAATTAGAAGGGCTAGAAAGAATTCGCTTTACAACTTCTTTTCCAAGAGATATTACATCTAAAATGATTGATTCGATGGAAAAAAATTCTAAAGTTTGCAGACAGCTTCATCTCCCTGTTCAATCCGGATCNAATAGGATTCTTAAGCAGATGAAAAGAACATATAGTATAGAATGGTATAGGGAATGCATATTAAAGCTCAAAGAATCAATGCCTGACTTAAGCCTTTCAACAGATATAATTGTTGGCTTTTCTGATGAATCTACCAAGGACTTTGAAGAAACAATGAGGCTTATTGAGGATGTTAAATTTGATACAATATATTCTTTTAAATATTCGGTAAGACCTGGCACTCCTGGAGAAAAAATAAGCAATCATGTTAATGATGATATTGCTCTAGATAGACTCCATCTTCTTCAAACTAGACAAAGAGAGATTTCACTAGAGAACAATATCAAGCAATTAAAAAAGAGCTATAAAGTACTTGTTGAAAATCAAAGCAAGAACAACCCTAATGAGCTTTTNGGTAGAACCTCACAGAATAAGGCTGTTTATATTAAAAATATAAGTGAAAAATACATAGGAAAGATTGTAGAGGTAACAAAAACAGAAGCCTTTCAAAATTCTTTCATCGGTGAACTAACCTGAAATTAAAAGATTTTTCTGGAATTAATATTATAGGCGCTGGACTAGCAGGATGTGAAGCTGCTTATCAAATAAGTAAAAAAAATATAAATGTAAGACTTTTTGATATGAAACCAAATAAATTTAGCCCTGCTCATAAATCTAAGGGTCTAGCTGAGCTAGTTTGTAGTAATTCGCTTAAGGCAATATCACCTGAAAAAGCCTCGGGGATACTAAAACTGGAAATGTTAGAGCTTGATTCATTAATTATTAATACTGCATATAAATGTAAATTACCTGCAGGTGGTGCNTTAGCAGTCGACAGANAAGAATTTTCTAGAATTATCTCAGAAAAAATTAGGAATAATTCTCTAATAGAGGTCATTGAAGAAGAAATATTATCTATACCCGAGGATTTATCCTATCCATTAATAATTGCAAGTGGTCCACTAACAAGTAAGTCTTTATCGCAAAATATTGAAGAATTTATAGGTGAGGAAAATCTATCCTTCTATGATTCAATTTCCCCAATAGTTTCATTTGAAAGTCTTGACCCTAATTGCTACTTTAAAGCCTCGAGATATGAAGAAAGCGATGGAGATTATATAAATTGTCCAATGAATCAAGATGAATATGAGCTCTTTCATAAAACCTTAATTAATTCGGAAAAAATCGAATTTCATGATTTCGAAAAGCCAAACTACTTTGAAGGTTGCTTACCAATAGAAATAATGGCTGAAAGAGGAATAGACACTCTCAGATTTGGCCCAATGAAACCCGTTGGCCTTACCGATCCCAGAACCAACAGTCGACCTTATGCAGTTGTTCAATTAAGAAAGGAAAACCTTCATGAAAGCATGTGGAACATAGTTGGGTTTCAAACTAAAATGAAAATTAAAGATCAAAAAGAAGTTTTGTCAATAATACCAGCTCTAAAAAATGCAGAGTTTCTCAGATTTGGAAGTATCCATAGAAACACATATATAAATTCCCCTGGAGTTATCTCGCAAACTTTACAAAGCAAAAAGAACCCTTTGATTATTTTTGCTGGTCAAATTACAGGAGTTGAGGGATACTGCGAATCTTCGGCAATGGGCTTGATTGCTGGAATTAATTCTTCAAGAATTTTTAAAAAACAGGAGCCCTTTATATTTCCATCAGAAAGTGCGCTAGGGTGTCTTACGAAATATATCTCTAATTCAAATAATAAAAAAATTCAGCCC
Organism: Deltaproteobacteria bacterium TMED58; assembly: GCA_002167555.2. GTDB lineage: Bacteria > Desulfobacterota_D > UBA1144 > UBA1144 > UBA1144 > TMED58. The sequence goes on along the minus strand of NHDL02000001.1, from coordinate 259,411 downwards.
ATGAACATAAATCTAGGCCTATTTGATATAGAAAAACCAAAAAAAAATATCGATAAAATTAAAAAGTCATCAATTCAGAGTATTATTGAAATAAACAGATTAAATCAAATAGAATTAGATGTGGTTTAATGATATTATTTAGTTTTTATGAATTTTCAAAATCTGATTCTTAATCTTCAAACTTTCTGGGCCAAAAAAGGATGTGTTATTCTTCAGCCCTATGATTTGGAGAAAGGAGCTGGAACTTTTCATCCTGGAACCTTCCTTAGGTGCTTGGGAAAAACACCGTGGTCTGCGGCGTACGTAGAACCGTGTAGAAGGCCAACCGATGGAAGGTATGGTGAGAATCCAAATAGATTACAGCATTATTATCAATTTCAGGTTGTAATAAAACCATCTATAGAAAATATTCAAGAACTTTATCTAGAAAGCCTCAATCATCTTGGTATTGATACAAAGAAACACGACATTAGATTTGTTGAAGATGATTGGGAATCTCCTACACTTGGTGCTTGGGGACTTGGATGGGAGGTCTGGTTAGATGGAATGGAGATAACTCAATTTACCTATTTTCAACAAGCCGGTGGATTTGATTTAAATCCTGTAACTGTTGAAATTACATATGGAACCGAAAGAATAGCAATGTATCTTCAAGAAGTTGACAGTGTATATGACTTGCAATGGTCAGATGAGATAAAATATCACGATATTCACCACAGAACAGAATATGAATTTTCAAAATATAACTTTGAGGTAGCCAATATTGATATGCTAAAAGACTTCTTCAAAAAATCCAAAGAAGAATGTATCAGTCTAATTAAAAATAATTTACCTTTGCCTGCATATGACTATTGCCTAAAATGTTCGCATATTTTTAATTTACTAGATGCGCGTGGAAGTATTAGCGTAACTGAAAGAGCACGGTATATTTTAGAAATTAGGGAGCTAGCTAAAGAATCTGCTAGTTTATATTTAAAAATTTATGAAACAGGATAGTAAAAAATCGCAATTTCTTTTAGAAATTTTTGTTGAAGAGATTCCTGCTCGTTTACTTAACGAACTATCTAAACAATTAGAAAATAATTTTCAGAAAGGGATGGATGAAGGCTTGATACCGTACAATAAGATTACATCTTATTTTACTCCAAGAAGACTTGTAATTACAGTAGAAGGCCTCGACAAAAAGCAGAAAAGCATTGAAAAACATATCATAGGACCACCTAAAAAGATTTCAATAGACGGTGCAGGAAATTTATTGAAACCCGGTCAAGCTTTTTTAGAAAAGAATAATATAAAAATTGAGGATATTAAGATAATTAAAAAAAATAATAGTGATTTTATTTCTGCGGACGTCAAAATAGTTGGTAAGAATACTCATGAAGTTTTAAGCAAAATAACCTACGATTCAATCACTAAGATAAAAAATAGAAAGTTCATGAAGTGGGGGTCTAAAAACTTTCAATTCATCAGACCTATTCAAAATCTTTTTATGCTTTTTGATTCTAAATTCTTGAAAATTGATTTGGATGGTATAAAAAACGAAAATAAAGTTTACGGACATAGATTCTATAGTAATAAAGGAGAGAAGATTTTTTCCTCTACTGAATATTTTGAATTCATGAAAAGAAGCTATGTGGAGTTAGACTTTTCTAATCGTAAAAATACAATAAAAAAACAAATAGAAAAAATTGAAAAAAAATTAAAAGTAAATGTTCCAATTGATGAGGATTTGTTAAATCACGTAGCTAATTTAACTGAGTACCCTAGTGTATTGTCGGGAAATTTTGATAAAGAATTTTTAGAAGTACCAAAAGAAGTAAATATTTCTGTAATGAAAAATCATCAAAAATATTTTCCTGTTTTTAAAGATAAAAAGCATCTAAAGCTCGATTCAAAATTTGTTTTTGTTTCTGGCTCACCGTTCCTAAATAAGAAGATAGTAATATCAGGTAATGAAAAAGTTATAAGAGCAAGGCTTGACGATGCCAAATTTTTTTACAATGAAGACAAGAATTTTGGACTTATTAACATTCAGAAAAAACTATCAGCAACGACATTTATTGAAAATGCTGGAACTTATGAAGATAAGTCAAAAAGAATTCATGAATTATCGGGTGAACTAATTAAAAAAGTTGAACTCAAAGATTCGCTTACAGATAAAAAACTAAAAACTACATGTAAAATACTAAAAGCAGATCTTTCATCGCAAATGGTTTGTGAATTTCCCGAGCTTCAAGGAATAATGGGTAATTATTATTATAGAGACCAGGACCCTTATATAGCTGAAATTATTGAACAACACTATTTGCCAAAAGGAAGAAGTGATAGCCTACCTACAAATGAAACAGCAAAAATTATTAGCATATGTGACAAAATCGATACAATAACTTGCTGTTTCAGTTTAGGATTNATTCCAACTGGAAGTTCTGACCCTTATGGACTTAGGAGGAATAGTATAGGTATAATTAGAATAGCTGAAAGTCTTGATAAACATATAAATTTGATAGATTTATTAAATTTATCTTTTAAATGTTATGAAGCAAATTTTGATAAACAGGTAGGCAATGATAGTAGAAATAAAGCTGTTTATTTTTTTATAGACAGGGTTAGGAACTATTTAACAGATATGGGCTATCAAACAAATATAATTAATTCAGTTCTAAATATTAATTATGAAACAATTGATATTTTGACTNTAAAAAACAAAATTAAATCCTTAGAGGAATTCAATAAAGCAAATAAACTCGCATCTGCAATCGAAGCTGATAAAAGATTAAGAAATATAGTTAAAGATAATAANGATCTTAATATAAACTTAGAAGTCTTCAACGACCCATACGAATTAAAGCTTTATAAGAAATATATAAAAATAAAAGAGTCTTTCTCAGAAAAGATAATTCAGAATTCACCTAACCTCGCTTTAAATTCGATTCTCGATATAGCAGATGACTTATCTGATTTCTTTGAAAATGTCCTTGTAATGGTTGAAAATGAAAAAGTTAAAAAAAATAGAATTAACCTTTTAACTAATATTAAAATTTTAATTTCAAAGTTCATAAATTTATCAGAAATTTAAGCGAGGGTGCTAGTATGAAAAAGAACGTTTTTTATTTTGGTAATAAGAAGTCAGACGGTAGCGGTAAAATGAAAGATGTACTTGGAGGTAAAGGTGCAGGCCTTGCTGAAATGACTGAAATAGGAATTAATGTCCCCCCTGGATTCACGATCTCAACCAATGTATGTGGGNTTTTTTATAAAAATAAAAAGCGTACTCCACTAGATATTTCCAAAGAAATAAAAATAAACCTATTAAAACTAGAAAAGATGACTAAAAAAGGTTTAGGTGATACAAAAAATCCGTTACTTGTTTCTGTAAGATCAGGTGCAATGTTCTCAATGCCAGGAATGATGGATACTATACTTAATCTAGGTTTAAATGATAAGACCGTAATAGGACTAGCGAAAAAAACTAAAAATCCTAGGTTTGCATGGGATGCTTACAGAAGATTTATTCAAATGTTTTCAGATGTAGTACTAAATGTAGATAAANATTTATTTGAAAACATTCTTGAGGCACACAAAAAAAAGAAGAAGGTAGTACATGATATTGAGTTGAATGAATCAGCTTTAAAATCTTTAGTTTTAGAATATAAAAAACTTGTAAAGATAAAAACAAAAAAGGCTTTTCCCCAAGATCCATTAGATCAACTAGATAAAGCTATCGATGCAGTATTTTTGTCCTGGAACAATAAAAGAGCAATCTTTTACAGAAAAAAATATGACATACCTGATGATATCGGCACTGCTGTCACTGTCCAATCCATGGTTTTTGGAAATATGGGTAATGATTGTGGAACAGGTGTAGGATTTACCAGAGACCCTTTATCAGGTGAAAAAGAATTATTTGCAGAATATCTTCTCAACGCACAAGGGGAAGATGTAGTTGCTGGAATAAGAACTCCAAAACATATCAAAGCTATGAAAAGAGAAATGGGGAATGTTCATAATCAAATTGTAAATACAGCAAAGATTCTGGAAAGACATTTTAAGGATATGCAAGATTTTGAATTCACTATTGAAAATGAAATCCTTTACTTACTTCAAACCCGTTCAGGAAAAAGGTCTGGTATTGCAGCGGCAAAAATTGCCTGCGATATGGTAAAAGAGAGCTTAATAACCAAAAAAGAAGCAATAAGTAGAGTCGAACCAGAACATTTAGAACAATTTTTATTTCCTATTTTTGANCCAGATGATAAGAAAAAATTTAATGTTCTAACGAAAGGCTTGGGAGCATCGCCTGGAGCTGCTACAGGGAGAGTAGCTCTTGACGCACAAACAGCTGTTGAGCTTAGCAAATTAGGAAAAAGAGTTGTGTTAGTTACCAAAGAAACAAGTCCTGACGATATTCACGGAATGTCCGCTGCAGCCGGTCTTCTTACTGCCAGAGGTGGCAGAACTAGTCATGCAGCTGTTGTAGGAAGGCAAATGGGTAAGGTTTGTGTAGTTGGGGCTGAGGAAATTAAAGTAAACTTAGATAACAGGACTTTTTCTGTGTTGGATGAGGTTATACAAGAAGGGGATTACATATCTATAGATGGTTTTGAAGGTAAAGTATACAAAGGAGATATACCAGTCGTAGCGTCAGAAGTTATACAAGTCATGCAGGGTAATATGAAAGAACTTGCATCTGAAAGATATTTAATTTTTTCAACAATATTAAAATGGGCTGATTCTTTTAAAAGACTTAAAATTAGAACTAATGCAGACGTGCCTAGTGACGCCGAAGTAGCAATAAAATTTGGTGCCGAGGGGATTGGATTATGTAGAACTGAGCATATGTTTTTTGCACAGGATAGAATCAAAATAATGCAAGACATGATTCTTTCAACAGACATAAAAGATAGAGTTAAACATTTAGATAAACTTCAAAAAATGCAAAAGGATGACTTCATAGGTCTTTTTACTGCTATGAAAGGTTTTCCTTGCACAATAAGATTGCTTGACCCACCATTACATGAGTTCTTGCCAAGAAGAGAAGATTTAATGTTAGAAGTAAAAGAACTGGAAATATTGAAGGATGATAAAAAGAAGCTCGATGAAAAAAGGCATCTTTTAGAAAGAGTTGAAGAGCTTCATGAATTTAATCCTATGTTGGGTCTAAGAGGTTGCAGACTCGGAATAACAATGCCAGAAATAACTTCTATGCAAGCAAAAGCAATATTTGAAGCTGCGATTGAAGTATCAAAAAAAGGAATTAAAGTAGTTCCCGAGATTATGATTCCTTTAGTTGGTATGGTGACCGAATTTAAAATACAAAAGGATATAATCAACAAGGTAGCTAAAGAGACTTTGGGGAAGAAGAAAATTACATATCTTGTTGGCACCATGATTGAAGTTCCAAGGGCAACCACAGTTGCAGACCAAATTGCTAAAGAGGCTGAATTCTTCTCATTTGGAACTAATGATTTAACTCAAACTGTATTTGCTTATTCAAGAGATGACGCTGGAAAATTTATAAACCATTATTTAGAAACAAAGGTAGAATTAGATGGAAAAAATGTTGAGATTCTTGAAAAGGACCCTTTTACATCTATTGATGTTCAAGGTGTTGGAGAGCTAATGAAATTAGGTCTCAAAAAAGGTAAATCAGCCAGAAACAATCTTAAAGTAGGAATATGTGGTGAACACGGAGGGGATCCAAGCTCTATAGATTTTTGTCATGAAATTGGACTCGACTATGTCAGCTGCTCTCCTTTCAGAGTTCCAATCGCAAGGTTAGCAGCTGCAAGAATTGCTATAAGTAAGGACTAATTAGCAATTGCTGAAGTTCTGACTTCTCTAACTACAGTTATTTTGACATTACCAGGATATGATACTTCATCCTCAATTTTCTTTGCAATATCGTGAGATAAAACAGTTGCCTCATCATCATTAACCTTATCACTCTGAACCATGACTCTTACTTCACGTCCTGCCTGGATTGCGAAACATTTATCTACACCATTAAAGGATGATGCTATATCCTCAAGTTCCTTAACTCTTTTAACATATGATTCATACGACTCTTTTCTTGCACCAGGTCTAGCGGCAGAAATAGCATCAGAGGCTTGCACCAACAAGCAATACAAACTAGAAGGATTGTCAGAATGTGAAAGTTCCACAGCCTCTATAACCTCTTTAGGCTCATTAAATTTCTTAACTAACTCTGCTCCGATATCATCATGGCTTCCTTCCATATCATGATCTACNGCTTTACCAATATCATGAAGAAGACCTGCTCTTTTTGCAATCTTAGGGTCTAATCCTAGCTCACCTGCTAACACCCCACAAAGTTGTGCCACCTCTAATGAATGGTCTAAGATATTCTGAGAATATGACGTCCTATACTTCATCCTTCCTACTAAAGTAATTAGATCCGGATGCATATTACTTAATCCTAGTTCTAAGATTGCATCTTGTCCAAGCTTCTGAAGCTCCTCTGATAGCTTCTCCTCAATTTCTTCAACAATTTCTTCGATTCTTCCTGGATGGACTCTACCATCATCTAGTAGCTTTTTAATAGCTCTACCAGCAATCTCCCTTCTTAACGGATTATGAGATGAAACAGTAACGATACCAGGAGTATCATCAATTATAATATCAACACCTGTTTTTAGCTCTATCGTTCTAATATTTCTACCCTCACGTCCTATAATTCTTCCTTTCATATCATCACTAGGAAGTTCAACGACAGTAGCAGTTTTTTCTGAAGTGTAAGAAGCTGCATATTTTTGTATAGCCATTGCTATAATATTCTTAGATTTTCTCTCAGCATCGACATGTAGATTATTTTCTATCTCCTTTATTTTTCTAGCAGAAATTATTTTAGCTTCATCTTCAACTGAAGCTACTAGCTCATCCCTTGCCTCATCCCTTGTCAATCCTGAGATTGATTCAATCTTTGTTTTGGCATCTTCTAAAATTATTTCAAGTTCAGATTCTTTTTGGAAGTATTTTTTTTCTAGCTCTTCACAATTCTTTTCTTGGACCTCNAACCTAGCCTCAGATTTGGTTATATCTAGTTGAGCTTCCTTTATAGATGCCTCTTTGTTTAGAAGATCTTTTTCTTTAGAGTCAATTTCTTTTCTAATTTGTGAAACTTCTTCTTTTACCTTTTTTATCTGATTTTCCTTATATTGCTTTGCTTTTTTTTCCATATCTTTTTGGATTTTAAAAGCTTTATTCTTAGCATTAGAGATAATTTTCACTGNTTCATCTCTTTTTTTTGTAATATCTTTTACAAGATTATTCTTATTTGCCAACCAAAAAGCCACGAATCCTATCAAAAAAGACCCTAGGCAAGACAAAATCAAAATCATATTAGTTGTCATAGTAATCTCCTTTAGTTTATTGATAATAGTTTTGAATTGGTAAATACCATGGAAACTTTAATATCATGATCCTCACCCCAAAAATCATATACATGTTGAAAATCATAAATTATCGACCAAATTTTTTCTTTTGGGACAGATTCAAGAGCCCTATCATAGAAACCACCACCATACCCAAGCCTTTTGCCTTTTACTCCAACAGCAATACTCGGTACCACAAAGAGGTCAATCAACTTAGGATGTCTGCACTTCTTACCAGAGGGCTCTAAAATATTGAACTCCCCATAAGTAAAATCTTCAAAACTTTCAAATTCAATAAATACTAATTTATTATCAATTATTTTTGGATATAAAATCTCTTTACCTTGATAAATTAATTCATCATGAATTGCTTTTGTATCAACTTCATTGTTAACAGGACTATACAATGCAACTGAATTTATAGAATCATAAGAAGAAAGGTGGTTCAAAAAATTTTTAGCCAAAGAATTTGACTTAGAGTCAATACAATTGGCACTCATTTCTCTTCTCAAACTCAAGATGAGTTTTCTCAAATCTGGCTTATTAAAAATTTGATAAGACTTTGCTGACTCGCTCACTACATTCTTCCTTTTCTTTTTGCAAGGTAAGAATTTCGTATACTGCATTAACTAGTAGAATGTTAGAAACTGTTAACCTAGATATGGTAGGGTCAGCTAAATTATGCTTTGAATAATTAATATTTATATATTCTTCGATTTTATCAATTATTTCATCACTACATTTAGTATCAATTTTTAAACTTTTTTCTTGAAAACTTAAATGTATCTCTTTCACTAAATCCCTAAATCTTTAATTATTTGTTCCAATTCATCAAGTGCAAGTTTCAATTCCTCAGAATAGGAATCATTTTTAGCTCTTAACTCATCGTTATCTTTACTTAACTTTTCTAAACTTATATTTAAATTAACTAATTCTTCCTCTAGTCTTAATTTTGCTTCTACGGTATCCTTAACCTTTTTATCAAGGATATCTATGATATCCATGATATAATCTTATCCAAAAGTGAGAGCTTTACAAGCTATGTTTCTTAAATGATTGAAGAGAAAATAAGAAAAGAACTAGAAAATGCTAAAAATACAGTTGATGATATCGACTCTATGTTGAACTCTAGTGATATTAATGCTGATAAAATCATAGAATTATCAAAAAAAAGAAGTCAGCTAATTGAAATTGTAATTTTATATACCGAACTTATTCAAATTGAAAAATCAATTGAAGAAAATAATGAATTATTAGCTGACCCAGAATTTAAATCTTTAGCTGAGGAAGAGCTTCAGCAGCTGAAATCAAGATTATTAATTATTGAAGATAAAATAAAATTTGAAGTACGTCCAAAGGATCCCTTAGACTCAAAAGACGTAATAATAGAAATAAGAGCTGGTGCAGGTGGAGATGAGGCAGCTTTATTTGCAAGCGACTTACTGAGAATGTATCTAAGATACTGTGAACGTAAAAAATGGTCAATGGAAATTATCAATAAAAGCGAAATAGGCCTTGGTGGAGTTAAGGAAGTCATAGCATCTATTAATGGAAAAGATATTTATTCTTTTATGAAATTTGAAAGTGGTGTACACAGAGTGCAAAGAGTACCCGCGACAGAAACTAGTGGAAGGGTTCATACCTCAACAGCAACAGTTGTTGTTCTACCTGAGGTAGACGATATAGAAATCGAAATAAATGAAAAAGATTTGAGGATAGATACTTATAGAGCTTCAGGTGCAGGGGGCCAACATGTTAATAAAACAGATTCAGCAGTTAGAATCACCCACATACCATCAGGAATCGTTGTGCAAAACCAAGATGGAAAATCTCAGCACCAAAATAGACAAAGAGCAATGAGAGTTTTAAGTGCAAAATTATTTGAAACACAACAAAGCCAAAAAGAAGAAGATATGTCCAAGACAAGGAAACTTCTAGTAGGTGGTGGAGATAGGAGTGAGAAAATAAGAACTTATAATTTCCCGCAAGGTAGAGTCAGNGATCACCGAATTAATTTAACTCTCCATAAATTAGATTATATTCTTGATGGAGATCTTGATGAGCTTAATAATGAACTTTATAAAAATTACATAAATGAAGAAAGTGGGGTTAGCTAAAATTTGTTAATACTAGTTCCAGTACTATATTTTTCTTCCTTTATTTCTTCTATTTATTATATATATTCAGGAAAATTAAGTTTCTCACAAGTAAGCAATTGGCTATTTTTATTTGCTGTTTTATGTCAAATTGTCTTACTTGGCAGTCAAACAATAGATTTTAAATTAAGAAANATTGAAACGAGTTTATTTGTTGCTTCAATGCTATTATCGATTTTCGCATATATTTTTATCAGACAAAATATTAAAAATCTATATTGTTTTTTTATATCACCAGTGGGGTTTATATTAACAGTCCCATTGCTTATGATTGGAATTGAAGATGGTGGATCTGCGTACAACAACAGGATATTAATTATTCATGTACTGCTTAATATATTGTCACATACAACATTATTAATATCATCAATTTTTTCTATCCTATTTATTTTCCAGCACAATAGATTCAAAAATAAAAAGGTAAGAAAAACATCCAGACTTCCAGGTTTATCTTTAATTGAAAAAATCAATTTTAATTTAATTATTTGCTCATTCCCTCTTATGACAATAGGTTTAACATTGGGTTTTTTACTCTCAAANAATCAAATTGGTAGTTATTGGTTTGGAACAGTTTCTGTAATATCTATATTCTCATGGCTAATATACTTTTGCATAATTCAAATGAGAATAATTTATAAACTAAGTGGTTTTAAAATTTCAATATTATCTTTATTGGGATTTACTTCTATAATTGCGGGATATGTTTTCATGTACCTACTGGACTTACCCTCTCATACATTTATTGGATAGGATTTTACAAGAGGGGACTTATATCCCCTCTTGTATAAACTTTTAAAGCATATTATGTCCGCCATTGATGCTCATATTTGTACCTGTAACCCATGAAGCAGCTGGTGAACAAAGATATAAAACTGCTAAAGCAACTTCATCTGCATAGCCAAATCTACCCAAAGGAATTTCTTCTTTAATTCCAGCTAATAAATCTGGTGGAACAGTGTGAAGCATATCAGTTTCAACAAAGCCTGGGGAAACGGCATTTACTCTAATATTATCTTTTGCTAGTTCTCTTGCAAGACTTCGAGTAAATCCGTACATACCACTTTTTGTAGCTGCATAATTAGACTGGCCAATATTCCCAGTTTCACCAATAATAGATGATATGGATACGATAACCCCTGACCCAGCATCTCTCATATGTGGCACTACAGCTTTAGACATATTAAANAATGCCCCTAAATTAGTATCTATAACTTCTTTCCACTCTTCCTGAGACATACGGCTAAAAGTAATATCTCTATTTATTCCAGCATTATTTACTAAAAAATCAACTTGCCCATAGGCCTTGATTGCTTCTTCACCTAAAGTTTGGCAAGCTTCAAAATCTTTTACATCAGCTTGTACTACAATAGCCTCAGAACCTAAATCAGCAATTTCTTCAGCAGTTATTTCTGCAGCTTCTTTATTGCTAACATAATTTAGAACTAATTTTGCTCCAGCTTCGGCAAAAGCTAANGCACATTGCTTACCGATACCTCTTGAACTTCCAGTAACAACAGCAACTTTATCTTTAACATTATATAAATCTTCAATCATTTAAAAACCCCCCTAATTGAATATCTGATTAATTCTATACAAAAAAGAAATATTTATCTACAAATTTCCTCGGTTATCAGTAATTATTGGTTTAATATTACTTTANTATGAATAATTTTGTAAAATCTCATGGCTTAGGAAATGACTATATTGTTATGGATTTAAAAAAGATAAATTTCAAATTAGNTAAAAAAAGGATAAAAGAAATTTGTCACAGGAACTATGGGATAGGTGCAGATGGAATACTTTTACTAGTTAATTCAAAAAAAGCTGATTTCGGATTGAAAATTTATAACCCTGATGGAACAGAAGCCGAAAAAAGTGGTAATGGATTAAGAATTTTTTCAAAATATTTGTACGATTATAAATATACTAAAAAAAGAAATTTTTTAATAGAAACCAAAGGTGGAATAGTCCATAGTGAAGTTATATTGAAGAATAAGAAAATCAAAGATGTTAAAGTTGATATGGGGGTTGCATCATTTGAATCAAAAAAAATTCCTGTTAAAACCAAAAATAAATATTCAATTAATCAAAGAATAAAAGTTAAAAATCAATCTTTTACTTATTCATCCGTTACCGTAGGAAATCCACACTGTGTAATTTTTCTTAAAAAAGCCTCTAAGGATCTGGCTTTAAAATTTGGAAGACTTATAGAAGAAAATAAGCTTTTCCCTAAAAGAACAAATGTCCAATTTGCTCAGATAATATCCAAAAATAAAGTTAAAATTGAAATATGGGAACGAGGTGCAGGATACACCCTAGCNTCAGGGAGCAGCTCCTGTGGGGTTGTTTCTGTTGGATACAAACTGGGACTTTTAAGTGAAAAAGTTGAAGTAATAATGCCAGGTGGAAAATTATATATAGAAATTGATAAAGACTATAAATTAACAATGAAAGGACCTGTTGAAGAAATATGCAACGGGCAATTAAAACTATAGAATATGATTCAAGCCATTAAAGCAAAATTAATCGTGACTCCTGGGCAGGCTCCTATTAGGGATTCTGCTGTGATTATTAAAAACAACATTATAGAAAAAATTATACCTAGTACTGAACTTAAAAATAATTATTATAAAATCATTGATTTAAAAAACTCTGTTATACTTCCAGGATTTATCAATTCTCATATACATCTCGAACTTCATTGGGTACAAAAATTATTAGAACCCTTTAAATCCTTTCCATCATGGTTGAATCAAATAATCAAACTAAAAAAAAATTTTAATAATTCTAAAATACCTTACTGGGTAAATAAATCGCTAAATGAATGTATTAATTCTGGTGTTACAACTATTGGAGAAATTAGCTCTTATGATGGCTTAGACTATAAGCCTATACTAGATAAAAAGATTAGAGCTGTATATTTTTATGAATTAACAAATTCAACATTAAAAAATATAGAAAATAAGTTTTTTCAAAGCCTGATAAAAAATAAACCAAATCCTTTAATAAACTTTAGAATCTTTCCTCATTCAATATATTCCTTGGATACAAAATCACTTAAGGGAATTCTAGCTTTTGCAAAAAAGCATAATATTAAGCTCGGTATGCATCTTTCTGAAAGTATTGATGAGGTTAAATACTCTAAAAGAAAAAGAAATAATTTTGAAGACGAAGTTTTTTCAAAAACATCGCATAAACCTACTATAGAAACTAAGCCAACTACCCCTTTAGAATATCTAGATACACTAAATAGGAATAGACAAGATATTACATTGATTCATATGAATAATCTTAGTCAAAATGATTTTAAAATATTAATGAAGAGGGAATATCCTGTTATAATTTGCCCAAGAAGTAATTTATATCTTAATCAAAAATTACCAAACATAAAATTCTTTATGAATTATATGAAAACAGGCTTAGGTACTGATGGTCTATCAAGTAATTTATCTATAAATTTTCTTGATGAAATTAACTTTCTTTANCTTAANGCAAAAAAAATAATCAATAAAGCCGAGGAAAAAATATTAAGTATTGCAACTATAGGTGGAGCAAAAGCACTAGGCATTGATAATGAGGTTGGCACAATAGAAATAGGGAAAAAAGCAGACATTATAGCTTTTGACTTAATCAATAAAAATCCTTATTTGTCAATTATACATTCTAAAAAAAGAAACTTAAAAATGTCTATGATAAATGGGAAGATTATTAAGTTAAGATAAGGTCAAGCTCGATATTTTCTTTAATAAGTTTNTTCTTAAATGCAGAATCATATAAAAATCTAAGACCATGTATACCCCTAGCATTAAAATCAACCGTATCATTATTTACATACATTAGAACAAATTCTCTTNCCACTTTTCTTGATACACCTCTACCAAATTCCATCGCATAATCTAACGCCTCTTCAATATTTGATAATGAATAAACTATGCTTTGCTTTATCATTTTTGATATTTCTATTTGAACATCTTCATCTAAAGATCTTTTAATAACATTCAAACCCAGAGGTATAGGGTATGGACATTCTTGAGCCCAAAGCTTAGGCAAATCTAGTAATAAATTTAGACCTAAATCTTTATAAGTGATTTGGCCTTCATGTATTATTAGACCAGCATCAACTTCTGAATTTAAAATAGCTGGCACTACTTGATCGAAGTCGTATTCAACAAAAACCGCTTCCTTAGAATAAAGCTGGAGCAATAAAAAAGCTGAGGTTAATTTGCCTGGAATGGCAATTTTTAGTCCTTTCTCAGAATCAAGTACTTTTTTTGATACTAATATTGGACCATATCCATCTCCCATACTGGCACCACAATCCATAACTCGATAATTATTGTGAATTTTCGTATATGCATGTGCAGAGACTGCGGTAGTATCAATTTTATTTTCTATAGCTAAAACATTCAAAGACTGGATATCTTGAATAATATGTTCAAATATAAATTTTTCTGATTTAACGATACCTTTAGATATTCCATAAAACATGAAAGCATCGTCAGCATCTGGACTATGGCCTAAAGTAATAATTTTTTTCATATTTAAAGTAAGTTATTAAAACTTCTTTTCTCCCATTTTGCAAATTTACTTGAAAGCCTATAAAAAAGATTAATACCCTCAATATGCCTCATAGTTAACTTATATATTATTCTCTCCTTGAGATATGTTTCCAATATTTTTAATTTTACCTGAGAATTATTTTCAATGATGAAATCTTTAATTAAAGCATCAATATTTTCTGAACCCTTTTCGAAGGAATCTTTTAGCAATTGAACTTCTTCGTTACTCGGCTGGTCGATATCGTAATTGAATGTTGCAAAAGTAAAGGGTAACGATGTTTCTTTATTCCATAGTTCTGCTAAATCATAGATTCTTAATCCACTAGGTCTTTGGGAAAGAAATTTTAATGCTAAGTCCCCAATAATAACTTGCCCAGAATTTGGTATATATGAATTTTTAATCTTAGGTTGAAGAAAAGAATAACTGACCTTATTATTTAAAAAATTTTCCTGAATAACTTTAAAAAGTAAGTTAGCACTTTTTGATATTGGATCAAGATATACAGTTTCAAGTTTATTTATATCTGAATTAGCGGCCAAAATCACACTATCTACTTTTCCCTCTGCACTTATACAATAGTCTTCTAATGAAATTATATTAGGATCCGAAAAATGATCTGCTATTGATAGTAAAGATAAAAAAGTTTCTTTACTCTTCAATGAATCTAATAGCTCAGAAGGATAATAGAACTGAGTTTTATAATTTAAACATAAGCCCTTATCAAATGAGTAAGTTAAAGGTTTGGAATTCAAAAAAGGAACTGAACCTAATTTTTTTATCATAACTTTATTTAAACTTAAATTTTAAAATCTACAAATGACCACTTTTTTGGAATAAAAATTGATTTATGCATTTCCAAAGCAAAATCATCTGTCATACCAGCTATAAAATCGCAACAATCATTACGATAATTTCCGCTATCGTATTTATAGTATTCTCTAAGCGCTTTTTTATTAATCAAGAAAAAAGAATATAAATCAATTAGAATTTTTTTAGCCTTTTCAAAATTAACTTTAATTTCTTTATTGTAATAGACTTTCTTAAATAAAAAACTTCTCATATCAACTAAATTACTTTCCATTTGTTTAGATATTGAAATAGATTTAAAATTCTTATCCATAGTATCAGTGATTGTATCGGTAACAACTTTAGATATCCTTTCAGAATGACGATCACCAAAATATCTTAGCAACTTTATTGGAATATCATTTTTTTTTATTAAAGAGGAGCGTATAGCATCATCAAGGTCATGGGTAAAGTAAGCAAAAATATCTGACAATCTTACTACCTGACCCTCTAAAGTTTGAATCTTAATTCTCTTATTAATTATAGGACCTCTCCCTTTAGAGTGTTTAGATATACCGTCTCTAACTTCAAATGTTAAATTTAAACCCCTACCATTCTTTTCTAAAAGCTCTACAATCCTTAGACTTTGCATATAATGCTTAAATCCGGTCTTATGAATTTTATCTAAGGCTTGTTCCCCAGCGTGTCCAAATGGTGTATGACCTAAATCATGTCCTAAGGCTATAGCTTCTGAGAGGTCTTCATTTAAACCCAAGGATCTAGAAATGGTCCGTGAAATCTGGGAAACCTCAAGGACATGGGTCAATCTAGTCCTAAAATGATCCCCATAGGGTGCAAGAAAAACTTGGGTTTTATCTTTAAGTCTTCTAAATGATTTAGAATGAATTATTCTATCTCTATCTCTTTGATAGTCTGTTCTAAAACTACATTTCTTTTCCCTTTTAATTCTACCCCTTGATTTTGAGCTTAAAGATGCGAACGGGGAGAGTATATTTTTTTCATCCATCTCCAACTTTTTTCTNAAATTTATCATTGTCTGACGAGTATCCCTTTCCCCGATAAATATCTTTTTACTTCATCAATTGAATATTCACCAAAGTGAAATATTGAAGCACAAAGTGCCGCATCAGCTTTCCCTAAAGTAAATGCATCTGCAATATGTTCCAAGCTACCTGCTCCACCTGAGGCGATAACAGGTATATTTACTGTCTCCGACAGCAAAGAGAGAATTTCTAAATCGTATCCACTTTTAGTTCCATCCTTATCCATTGATGTTAACAATATCTCACCTGCNCCATAATCCTGCATTTTTTTTACCCAAGAAATGCATTCAATTCCTGTGGGATTTCTACCCCCATGAGTGTATACCTCCCACCCATTAATATTCTTTTTTATATCAACAGCTACTACAATACATTGTGAGCCAAACTTCTTTGCTGATTCGGTAACAAGCTTGGGATTTAAAATTGCCGCAGTATTAATAGAAACCTTATCAGCTCCAGCTCTTAATAAGTCTCTTATGTCTTCAAACTTTCTTACTCCTCCACCAACTGTAAGAGGAACAAAAACACTATCGGCGGCCCTTTCAACTGTATTAATTATTATATTCCTTTCTTCATTTGAAGCGGTTATATCTAAAAAAGTTATTTCATCTGCCCCTTCATCACTATATTTTTTTGCAATCTCAACGGGGTCTCCCGCATCTATAAGATTTATAAAATTTACCCCTTTAACTACTCTTCCTTTGTTTATATCTAAACATGGGATTATCCTTTTAGCTAACATCTTGATACACCTTAACAGATTCACTTAAATTAAGTGTTTTTTCATATAAAGATTTCCCCAAAATTACACCAAAAATAGTGCTGGCATTAATGTCTTTAATCTTTTTTAAATCTTCGGAATCCCTTATACCACCTGAAATAATTATAGGGATTTTCGAAAATTTTAAATAATCTTTTATTAATATTTCATTGAAACCTTCTAGAGTTCCATCTCTATCAACCGAAGTTAAAATTATCATCGAGACACCAATTCTATTAAAGTTCGAGAGCACAGATTCCATTGATATATCTATTTTGGTATTCCAACCACGTATTGCGATTTTACCATCTTTAATGTCAAGCCCAACAGCAATCTTATCACCAAAAAGCTTGCAAGCCTTTTCTAAAAAAGTTTCATCTGTAAAAACAGCTGTACCAAGTATTACTCTTTTGACCCCAATCGAAAGATATTTTTCAATTGTCTGTATACTTCNAATGCCGCCGCCAACTTGAAATTCGCAATTATTAGTCTGAACTATTTCCTTAATTATTTCGAAATTTTTAGTGCTGCCCTCGAGAGCCCCGTCCAAATCTACCAGATGGATTAGTCTAGCCCCTTCGCTAATCCATTTTTTCGAAACATCAATTGGATTATCTGAATAAACCGTTTGCTTACTGTAATCACCTTTATAAAGTCTTACACATTTCTTGTCTTTTATATCAATTGCAGGAATTAAAATCATCATATTACATTTTACAAAAATTAATTAATAAATTAAATTTATTTTTATGAAATACTGGCTTGTTAAATCAGAACCATATAAATATTCATGGGATGACATGATAAAAGATAATACAACATATTGGGATGGTGTGAGAAATTATCAAGCTAGAAATAACCTTAAAAGTATGAAGAAGGGAGATTTAGTCCTTTTTTACCATAGCAATGTAGGCAAAGAAATAGTAGGAATAACCTCAGTTATAAAAGAGTTTTATCAAGACCCAACCACTGAGGACCCAAAATGGGTAGTTGTAGATTTAAAAGTTAAATCAAGTTTAAAAAATAAAGTTTCTTTAGAGGATATCAAAAAAGATCAAAAATTAAGTGAGATATCCCTAGTAAAGCAATCTAGACTATCAGTAATGGAGATAAAAAAAACACATTTCGATATAATAATAAGGAAAAGCAATGAAAAGAAACCATAAGGATTTAATTAAAGGGCTAGTTTCAAACGACCGAGTTTGCTTATCGAAACTTATTAGCCAGATAGAGAGTAACTCTTCATATATTTTTAGAGTTATAAACTCTGTAAAAAAGATTCCAAATAAAGTTTACACATTAGGCATAACTGGTCCACCTGGGGCAGGTAAAAGTACCCTAACAAACCAAATAATTAAAAAATTTAGAGGTATGGATTTAAAAATTGGTGTTATAGCTATTGATCCAAGTAGTCCATTTACTGGTGGGGCTGTTTTAGGTGATAGAGTCAGAATGCAAGAGCATTCATTAGATAACTCAGTATTTATAAGGAGTGTTGGCAGTAGAGGAGATTTAGGAGGATTATCGAGTTCAACAAGTTCTATANTTAAATTATTTGATATTTTTGGTGTGGATATAGTAATAATTGAAACGGTTGGAGTTGGACAAACTGAGCTTGATATAATTAAAATTTCTGACTGTGTCTTGGTAACGCTTGTCCCNGAGGCTGGTGATGGAATACAAGCAATGAAAGCTGGACTTATGGAAATTGGAGATTTGTTCGTCGTCAATAAAGCCGATAGAGGGGGTGCTGATAAACTTGCCCGTGAAATTGATTACATGTGCTCGCTGAAGCACGATAGTTCAATAAGAAAAACCAAGGTTTTAACTGCTGAAGCAGAAAATGGAATAGGCATAGATGACTTGATTGAAGAAGTATTAGCTTTTAAGGAATATGAGGAATCAAATGGGCTTTTATTAAAAAAAAGGAATAAAAGAAAGGTTTCAGAGTTGAATGCTATGATTGACAAGAGATTAAGAAATGAATTGGAAAAAACCCAAGAAACTGCTACATTTAAAGAATTAATGAATAAATTAGAAAATGGATTATTAGAACCCGAATTATTAGTTGAAAAGATTATTAATCTAATAAAAAAAAATAATTGAGAAAAATTTTAGTTAGCGAAACACTTGATCAGATTAAAGTAGCTGTTATAGANAATTCTAAGCTAACTAACTTTTTTATAGATAGCTTAAGTCTTCAAGCTTCAATAAGAGGAAATATTTATAAAGCAAAAAAAAATCTAAATGCAAAAGGTATTGAAGCATCATTTGTTGAGATTGAAAACAAAAAAAGCGCTTTTCTATCTAGCTTTCACCCTCTAAAAGATGATTTCAAGTCAGAAGACAATGATTCATACAAAGTTGAAAATAAAAACTTCATACTAGTTCAGTGTGTTAGCGATTATGATCCAAGAAAAGCTCCAAAAGTTTCTGATTTTGTAGCTCTTCCCTCCAAGTACTGTGTTATTATAGGAAAACCAAGATTCTTTGGAATTTCAAAAAAAATTAGTAGTGACGAAGAAAGACTTAGACTTAAATCTATAAAAAAGAGCACTACGAAATCGATTGGGATAATACTTAGGACAGCATCTCAAAATCAAAAAATTAAAGATATTAAAGAAGATATTCGTAAAACAAAATTAAGATGGAAAGAGATCCTTTCAGGTTTTAATAAAAATGATGAATGTTCACTGTTACACCAAGAAAATAATATTATCGAAAGCACCTATCGTGAACTTGTTAATAATGATACAAAAGAGATTCAAGTTAATTCGAGAAAACTTTATAATTATTTTAAAAAACAGACTTTTAACTCAAAATTAAAAAAAATGAAAACTGAGGTTACCCTAGTCAGCAATAAAAAAGATTTATTTAAAGCCAATAATATTGAAAAGGAAATTTCTAAAATATTTCATAAAAAAGTTAACTTGAAGAATGGATCTTTTCTCCTTATCGAAGAAAAAGAAGGACTCACAGTTATCGATGTNAATTCAGGTAGAAGTTTAAACAATAAAAAGGAGAATAATCTTAGCATTAATATTNGCGCAGCTAAAGAAATAGGCCATCAGATAGTTTTAAGAAATCTCAGTGGCATTATTCTTATTGACTTTATAGATTTACAAGTATCACAGGAAAAAAAGAAATTGTATAAAATCTTAAAAGATTCCTTAAAGAATGATAAAGCTAAGCATACTATTCTACCAATGTCCAAGTTTGGTGTAATTGAAATGACTAGACAGAAAATTGGCAACCGAACATCAAGTCTAGTAAGTGAAAGCTGCTCTATATGTTATGGCTCCGGTGTTGTAACACGAAAAGATATAATTTCATATGATTTAATAAGAGAAATTATTTCATTAGAAAAAGGTAATAAAAAAAAGAAAATTGTCGTTGAAATTCAAGAGAACTTACTAGATACTTTCAACGAGATTATAAATAAAAATAGAAATAATAACTCTATTAAACAACTTAAAATTACAACCACCCCAAAAAAGATGGATAAGTTTTATAAAATTATTTGATGAATTCCATTTAATGTATTAAATTAAATAGCTATGGAAATATTTAAAGTTGGCGAATTATATCATATTGGGGTTGCCGTTCAGGATGCTGAGAAAACTGCAAAGCTTTACGAAGAAACATTAGGGCTTACAATCGCACATGATGAAACTGTTATGGATCAAGGGGTAAGAGCTATTATGTTGTTACCACAGAATTCANATTCCACTGCTATAGAGTTGCTAGAACCTGTAGTTAATGAATCTTCTATATCTAAATTTCTTGAAAAACGTGGCGAAGGGATGCACCACGTATGCTATTTAGTTGAAGATATTAAATATGGNATAGAGTCGCTTATTAAAAATAATATTGAAATGATTGACCTTGAACCTCGTGAGGGGCTAAACAATACATTGGTAGCTTTTGCTCATCCAAAGAGTTTAAATGGGGTCCTAATAGAATTAGCTCAGAAAATATGATTATCCTTTAGGATCTTCATCTTTATCTTCATCAGAATCTTTATCTTGCATTGCTTTCTTAAAACCAGATATTCCCCTTCCAATTGCTGAACCTACATCACCTAATTTATTTGGTCCAAAAATTAAAAGAACAATAACAAGTATTATTACTAACTCGCCAACACCTAATCCACCTATCATCTTCATCCTCCAATAATCTTTTAGAATTATACCGTTAATTGTAAACCTTTTATATATTATATAATGCAATATAATTAAAAAATGAATATTCTAATCTATACTCATGAATTTCCCCCTTTTCAGGGGGGTATCGCTACATCATCTAAAATGATTGCAGATATTCTAAGCTCTGAAAATAATTTAATGGTTTGTTGTCCGAGCTATGGAGAAAAAACATCATTAAATAATGCAAAATTCACAACTCACAGAATAAATTTTATTGGTGGTAAAAGTTTTAAAAAAATTCCACTAGCTCAATATATTTATGGTTTATTTAAAATTAAAAAAATAATAAAATCATTTAAGCCAGAAAAGATTTTTTATCTAGGTGAAGAAGCTGAAATTATTGGTGGACTCTTAAATGAAAAAAAAATCGACCAGGTAGTTAGGATTGCTGGTTCTGGGATTGAATCCATAATAAAAAGTAATAGCATTAAAAAAATATTACCAAAGTTTCTTTTAAAAAGACTCTATAAAAATTCACAATATATAATAGCAGTTAGTAAAAATACGAAGAAGTTAATGGAGCAGGAGAACGATTTCTTTTCAAAAGAAAAAATCAAACTTATTTATAATGGAATTGATAAAGACTTTTTAGATAAAGATATTGATCTATCACTAATAGCTAAATTTAAAGAAAGCAAGGAGACTTTTATAGTTCTAACAGTATCAAGACTACTGCCTAGAAAAGGTCAAGACCATGTAATAAAGGCATTATCAAAAATACAAAATAAAAATATAAAGTATTTATGTGTTGGTGAAGGAAGNCATATANAAAAATATAAATCATTAGTTAAATCAAGTAACTTAGAAAATAATGTGGTTTTTATAGGAGGTATTGATAGAAGCGACATTCATAAATACTATGATTGTGCTGATATATTTATTCTCTGCAATAGAACATGGAATTCCAAAATTGAAGGATTGCCAAATGTAGCAATTGAGAGTATGGCTAGGTCGACTCCAGTTATAGGATCAAAGAATACTGGTACTGAGGAGGTAATTAAAGATAATATAAATGGATATTTAGTCGATCCAGAGAACATAGACGACATAGCCGCAAAAATCAAAACCGCTTTTTCTGATAAGAAGAAATTAAAAACAATGGGAGATTCAGCTAAAATTCATATTGAAGAAAATTTTAGTTTCAAAGAAATGAAGTCAAATTATCTGAGATTATTTTGTAATGAATAAAGTTAAAATTTGTGGAATAACAAATCTAGATGATGCATTAGCTTGTGCAAAAATTGAAGTAGATTTTATTGGTTTTATTTTTTATAAAAAAAGTCCGAGATTTATAGATGTTAATGAAGCAAAAACTATATGTGAATACTTNTCGAACTATAAAATCAAAAAAGTTGGCGTTTTCGTTGATGAAATACCCTCCAAGATTAATCAAATAGCAGACTATGTAGGTTTAGATTTTGTTCAACTTCATGGAGCCGAAACACCTGAATTAGTAAACAAGATTAATATTAAAAAAATAAAGGCCTTTTCTGTAAAGCCTGAGGGTGGAATAAAATACCTGGATTATAAAGTAGATTATTGGTTATTTGATACTTTTGACAAAAATTTGCATGGTGGCACAGGTAGAACCTTTGACTGGAGCTTGCTATCTGACATTAGTAATAGGGATAAGATTATTATATCCGGGGGACTTTCTGAGGATAATATAATTGACGCTGCAAAAAAGACTGAGGCTAATTTCTTTGATATTTGCTCAGGGGTAGAAAAAAGTCCAGGTAGAAAGGATATTAAAAAACTTCAAACTATAGTAAGATTAATAAAATTATGAAAAAAAATTTAAAAATATTTCCTGATAAAGATGGTAGATTTGGTGAGTATGGTGGCAAGTTTGTTTCAGAAACCTTAATGCCCGCTCTGGATGAGCTAGAAAAAGAATATAAAAAGATTAAAAAAAATAAAAAATTTAAAAATCAAATAAGCTCTCTTCTTAAAAATTTTGTCGGAAGGCCAACCCCTTTATATTTAGCAGAAAGAACTACGAAAGATTTACAAGGAGCAAAAATTTATTTAAAAAGGGAAGATTTAGCACATACGGGTGCACATAAAATTAATAACACTGTTGGTCAAGCTATTCTGGCTAAAGCTATGGGTAAAAAAAGAATAATTGCAGAGACCGGAGCAGGTCAACATGGAGTAGCAACAGCCACAATTTGTGCTCTTTTAGGGCTAGATTGTGAAGTTTACATGGGTGAATTAGATACTCGAAGACAGGCCATCAATGTTCAAAGAATGGAGCTGCTTGGAGCAAANGTGATACCGGTCAATTCCGGCTCAAAAACTNTAAAAGACGCTCTCAATGAAGCGCTGAGAGACTGGGTGACTAATATTGAATCCACTTTTTATATAATTGGAAGTGTCGCTGGCCCTCATCCTTACCCAATGATTGTAAGAGATTTTCAATCAATAATTGGAGAGGAGACCAAAAAACAGATAATTAAAGTTGAATCTAAGCTCCCTGATCTACTTGTAGCATGTGTTGGAGGCGGTTCGAATGCAATAGGCTTATTCTATCCTTTTTTAAATGATTCAAAGGTTAAAATGGTGGGAGTTGAGGCTGGGGGCAATGGAATTAGATCGGGGTTGCATTCTGCAAGTATATCAGCTGGGTCTAAAGGTGTCTTACATGGTAGTAAAACATACCTGCTCCAAGATAAATTCGGACAAATTGATGAAACTCATTCTGTTTCAGCAGGACTAGACTATCCAGGTGTTGGACCCGAACATTCTTTTCTAAATGATATTAATCGAGTTTCATATAAGTCAGTTAATGACAAAGAAGCTATTAAAGCATTACAATATTTTTCAGAAAAAGAAGGGATTATACCTGCTCTAGAAACTGCACATGCGCTCGCATTTGCATTAAAAGCTGCAAAAAAAAATGAAAAAAACCCAATCTATTATTGTGAACCTTTCAGGTAGGGGNGATAAAGACTTACAGTCTGTAAGAGATTTTTTAAATAAGGGAAAAAAATGAATATATTAAAAACTGTAGAGGAATGCAATAAAGATAATAGAGCTTGTTTTATTTCATATATAACAGCAGGGGACCCTAGCTTAAAAGATTCCACAAAAATACTTGAGACTTTAGCTGCTAACGGGGTTGATATTATAGAGCTCGGCGTTCCATTTTCAGACCCTATATCAGACGGGCCTACTATTCAGAGGGCAACAGAAAGATCTTTAAAAAATAAAATAAATATTGATGATGCATTGAACATGATTAGGAAATTCAGACTTAAATATAAAACTCCAGTAATTCTTTTTGGATATTACAATCCTTTTCTACAATATGGATTAAAAAAGATAATGACATCAATTAAGAAAGCTGGTGGGGATGGAGTTTTAATTGTTGACCTACCCCCAGAAGAAGCAGAGGAAACACAAAGAGCTGTTAATGAAGCTGGAATAGAACTTGTTTACCTTATTGCTCCCACTAGTACTAAAGAAAGAATTGATATCATCTCTAAACTTTCAAATTCATTTATATATCTAGTATCTGTGACTGGGGTAACAGGCGCTAGAAAGAAATTAAATGTTAATTTAAAAAAATTTATTGAGAAAGTTAAGAGAAAAACAAAAAAGCCTGTTTGCGTAGGATTTGGTATATCAGAACCAAGTCATGTTGAAACATTAAAAAGACAATCAAATGGAATTATCATAGGAAGCGCAATTATAAAGATTATCGAAGATAATTTAGGAAATANGCCTATGATTTGCAAAAAAATTGCTAGTTTTACAAAAAAAATCAAAAAGTCCACAATTTATTAAGGACTTATTAAAAGNTAAAGCCCAAAATATAAATAAATTTGCAAAAAGAATTAAAAACTTAATCAATATAGACTTTAAAGTATGCTAAAAATATGGCACCATTTATATTTATTTTTACTTAAACGAGGTGTCTAATGGAATTATTATTTAAAACACGATCAACAGAATATACTGGGCCAGGTAGCTTGCCTAACGGAAGCTTGGATAACACAAGTGAGTGGCAGCCTATGACCAAATATTTGGAAGCAGGAGCAGAGAACTATCCTGACAAAGCTATGTTCAAAATTGCTGATGGAGACGGAAAAGTTATAGAAACATATACATACAAAGAAACTAATGATAAGGCTAATCAAGTTGCTAATGGTCTTATATCAAAAGTTGGAGTCAAAAAAGGTGATAAAGTTGGCATGTATATGCTTAATTGTTCCGAATTCGTACTTTCAATTCTTGCAATTCATAAAACTGGTGGGATTCANGTACCAATAAATAAAGATGAGAAAGGTGAAAGACTTGCTTATATCATTAACTATTCTGATCAGGTTGCTTTAGTAGTTGATCCTTCTGGACTTCCTTTGATACAAGATATTGCTGANAAGCTTGAAAATCTTAAAATTATATATGTTACTGGTAATGCAGCTGATGTTCCTGATAAAATTGGAAGCATCCCAGCAGAACCTTTCAATTCATTACAAGAATTTCCAACTGAAAATCCAAATGTAGATGTTCAAATAAGNGATAAAGAAAGATGCATGT
This sequence comes from Deltaproteobacteria bacterium TMED58, assembly GCA_002167555.2. Taxonomy (GTDB): domain Bacteria; phylum Desulfobacterota_D; class UBA1144; order UBA1144; family UBA1144; genus TMED58. The sequence goes on along the minus strand of NHDL02000001.1, from coordinate 233,947 downwards.
TTACTTCTGGAACAACTGGTATGCCTAAAGGTGTAGTTAGGGAGCACGGTGGTGTAGTTCTAACTGTTAGAGCATACATGCAACAACAAGGTGTCAGAAGTGATGACACTCTTATGAGTATTCTTTCTCTGGGTCATGCAAATGCCCAAGCATTATGCTTATTCTGTGCCATTGGATCAGGGGCTACAGCTGTTTTCTTTCCAAAATTTTCTGCATCGAACTTCTTTAAATGGGCACATGACTGTGGTGCAACATGTGTAAATATGCTTGGTGCTGTAGCAGAATATTTATATGCTTCTAAACCAAGTGAATATGATCAAAAGCACAAAATCAGAATCATGTTAGGGTCTCCTGCTCCTAGAAATCTAGAAGAATTTCAGAAAAGGTTTAATGTCAGGGTTATTGATGGTTATGGTTCTACTGAAATGGGAATGGTTCTTTGGAAAAATCCTGAAGATGTTAGAGCAGGCTCTTGCGGCTACCCTACAGAAGGATTTTATGTAGAACTAAGAAATCCAGAAAATATTCAAGAAGTTATAAAACCTCATTGGGATCCATATTCTGACTCAACTCCGCCTGATTCTGCAAAGGGAATTCTTTATATAAGACCATTAGTTCCTAATACCACTTTGAATGAGTATTTCAAAGATGAAAGAAGAACTAGAGAAGCGTTTGATGATGATGGATTCTTTAATTCTGATGATGTCATGGCTTGTGGTACTGATGGTAGATACTACTTCATTGGTAGACATACAAGATTAAGAGTCTCTGGTGAAAATGTTGACCCAATAGCTGTAGCAGATTTAGCGCTAATGCATCCTTCGGTTCAAGATGCAATNGCTGTTGGTTTAAGACTGCCTGATGTTTCAGATGATGAATTAAAACTTAATATCATATTAAAAGATGGCGAAAAATTCGATGAAGCAGAATTTTGTACTTGGATGGCTGAACAATGTATAATCGCTATGGTACCAAGGTTCATTGAGACTTTTGACGGTTGGCCAATGACTGCAACTCAAAAAGTTAAAGTTGCAGAACTAAAGGAAATCACTGATAAGACTTGGGATAGAGCAAAAGCTGGTCTCAAATTTAGTGCAAGAAAATAATTTATGCAGCTTTTTTTTAGACCTATAGAAAAAAAGTTTGAGGGAGAAGGAATTCTCCCTCATGGTAATTTTAATAACACCGAAGAATGGAAGCCTTTAATTCATTATCTTGAAAAGGGTGCCATTGATTTTCCTCATCATATTATGTTCAAAATGGGAGATTCAGATGGCGTAATTCAAGAAAGCTATACTTATCAAAATACAAACTCCAATTCAAACAAAATCGCAAATTATCTAATCAATAATTGTAAAATTATCAAAGAAGACAAGGTTGGCATTTTTATGCTGAATTGCGCAGAATTTGTTTTCTCAATTTTGGCAATACATAAAACTGGTGCAATTCAGGTTCCAATCAATAAGGATGAGAAAGGCGATAGATTAGCATATGTAGTTAATTATTCCGAGATGAAAATTTTAATGATAGATGAGACTGCTATAGAACTTTTAAGTCCAATTGCTGATAAATTTGAAAAACTAGAAAAAATATTTATTTGTGGAAATAAAGATAATATTCCTGATAAGATAGGTCAGATTCCATGTGAGAAATTTGAAAAATTTTATGCTTCTGACGACTCCAACCCTGAAATTGAACTATCAATAAAAGATAAAGAAAGATGNATGTTTACTTCTGGCACAACTGGTATGCCTAAAGGTGTTGTTAGAGAGCATGGTGGTGTGCTAATGACTGTCAGAAGCTATATACAGCATCAGGGAATTAAAAATAAAGATGTCTTAATGAGTGTTTTATCCTTAGGACATGCTAATGCTCAAGCAATGTGTTTATTCGCGGCGATAGGAGCCGGAGCTACTGCAGTTTTCTTTCCAAAATTTTCTGCTTCTAATTTTTGGAAATGGGCTCATGATTGTGAGGCTACAGCAACAAATTTTCTAGGTGCTGTAGCAGAGTATCTTTGGTCAGCAAAACCNTCGGAATATGATAATAAACATAATGTCAGAATTGTTCTAGCAGGTCCTGCTCCGAGGAATATAATAGACTTTGAAAAAAGGTTTAATGTAAAAATAATTGAAGGTTACGGGTCAACTGAAATGGGCATGCCATTATGGAAGAGTCCTGAGGACCCAAGAGTAGGTTCATGCGGGTATCAGGTTGAAGGATATTATTTGGAAATTCGTAATCCTGAAAAAATTAATGAGGTTATTAGACCTCATTGGGATCCAGGTGAGAGCAAAGCACCGCCTGAATCAGCAAAAGGATTGCTTTTTATAAGACCAAATGTTCCCAATACAACACTTAATGAATATTTTAAAGACGAAAGAAGGACAAGAGAAGCATTTGATGATGATGGATTTTTCAATTCAGACGATGTTTTTGCGGCAGGTACAGATGGTAGATACTATTTCATTGGAAGATACTCCAGACTTAGAGTTTCTGGAGAAAATGTTGACCCCACAGCTGTTGCAGATCTAGCACTAATGTACCCATCAATTCAAGACGCTATTGCTGTTGGAGTAAGGTTGCCTGATATATCCGATGATGAATTGAAACTAAATATAATCTTAAAACAAGGAATNGACTTCAACCCTAAAGATTTTTGCACTTGGATGGCTGATAAAGCAATAATAGCTATGGTACCAAGGTTCATAGAGATATACAGTGATGGCTTTCCAGTTACTGCTACTCAAAAAGTCAAAGTTGCCGAGCTTAAAGAAATAACAGATAAAACTTGGGATAGAGCCAAAGAAGGGCTAAAATTTAGCGCTAGAAAATAATAATTTCAAATGGCACATTTATTGCCATTTAAGCTTAAGAATATTACTTTTTTCTTAATTTTTTATATTTATGTCATACTTAGTTGAAGTATGCATTAAATAATCGGAGGAATTTACAATGAAAATGATTCAAGCAATTATTAAGCCCTTTAAGCTTGACGATGTTAAGGAAGCACTTAAAGGTGTAGGTGTAACAGGTATGACTGTCTCTGAAGTGAAAGGCTTTGGTAGACAGAAAGGTCATACAGAAGTATATCGTGGTGCTGAGTATGAAATTGAATTTATACCAAAAATTCAACTCGACATAGCAGTAGCTGACGAAAAAGTTGATAGTGTTGTGAAAGCTATTCAATCGTCTGCTAATACAGATAAGATTGGTGATGGGAAAATTTTTGTAGTTCCTGTCGAAGAAGCNATAAGAATTAGAACAGGCGAGTCAGGAGACTCGGCAATATAATTTTAAACTATTGGAGGAATAAATGAGTTATAAAGCTAGCGACGTTTTAAAACTAATTAAAGCCAAAAAAATTGAATTTGTTGATTTAAGGTTCTGCGATTTGTTAGGAACTTGGCAACATACTACTTTTCCGGTGTCAGAGATTGATGCAGGAACCTTTAAAGATGGAATGGGTTTTGATGGTTCAAGTATAAGAGGATGGAAAGATATCAACAATAGTGATATGTTGATAATGCCTGACCCTACTACAGCAAAAGTTGATCCATTTACTGCTTACCCTACTTTGGCAATGATGTGTGATGTTGTAGATCCACTGACTGGTGATAGGTACGATCTTGATCCTAGATATGTAGCTACAAAAGCTGAAGAGTATTTAAAAAAATCCGGTGTTGGTGATACAGCATTTTTTGGTCCTGAGTTAGAATTTTTTATTTTTGACGATATTAGATATGAGTCCACACCTAACACAGCGTTTTATTCTCTGGATTCAGTAGAAGCTGAATGGAATATGGGAGAAGATGAAGTCCCAAACACTGGACATAAAATAAGATACAAAGAAGGTTATTTCCCTCTTTCACCACAAGATACTTATAATGATATTAGATCCGAAATGGTTTCTACTATGCAACAATGCGGGCTAACTGTAGAGTGCCATCACCATGAAGTTGGTGGTCCAGGTCAAGCTGAGATTGACTTACGTTTTGCACCCTTAAAAAAGATGGCTGATGATACATTATGGTATAAATACATTGTAAAAAATGTTGCGAAGTCTCATGGTAAATCAGCAACTTTTATGCCTAAGCCTGTATATGCAGATAATGGCTCTGGTATGCATGTTCATCAATCCATTTGGAAGGGGTCTAAGCCTTTATTTGCAGGAAATAAATATGCTGGTCTAAGTGATATGGCTCTTCACTATATAGGTGGAGTGCTTAAACACGCTAGAGCAATATGTGCTTTTTCTAATTCAACTATTAATTCATACAAAAGACTGGTACCAGGCTATGAAGCGCCTATTGTTTTGGCTCATTCAGCTAGAAACCGTAGTGCCGCAATTAGAATTCCTATGTACTCACAAAGCCCAAAAGCAAAAAGAATAGAAACTAGATTTCCAGATCCTTCTGGTAATTGCTATCTAATTTTTGCTGCCTTGTTTATGGCAGGTATGGATGGAATAAAAAATAAAATTAAACCAACGCCTGAGCTAGAAAAGGATATTTACACGCTCTCCGAAAAAGAACTCTCTAAATATCCAAATGTACCAGCTTCATTAGCTGAATCATTAGAAGCTCTTAAAAAAGACCACAAATTCTTACTTGAAGGTAATGTTTTCACGGAAGAACTTATTCAAGGTTACATTGATTATAAAATGGATGAAGAGGTAACACCTTGGAGAACAAGACCTAATCCTTATGAATTTGTACTTTACTACGGTGTATAAATTTTAATTAAACCTAGGCTTTAACCAAGCCTAGGTTTTCTTCTTGTCGCTAAACTAAATTTTACAAAAGCCTTATTCATTAGGGCTTTTTTGTTTTATATGGTTTTAATCTATTTGGATAACACTTCTTACAAATTTCACAGTTCCGCCCGTCACAACCTCTAGCTGTACAATACTCTCTACCGTAAAAAATTATCTGAAGATGTAATTTGTTCCATAAAGTTTTTGGAAAAATTCTTTTTAAATCTTTTTCGGTTTCCTTTACGTTGCTTCCTTTTGTTAAACCCCATCTTTGAGCCAATCGATGAATATGAGTATCAACTGGAAAAGCAGGTATACCGTATCCTTGGGATATCAATACACTAGCTGTCTTATGCCCTACCCCAGGCAACTCTTCCAACAAACTTAAATCTTTAGGCACTTTTCCTTTGTATTTATCTACTATAATCTTTGATAGTCCAACTATAGCCCTAGACTTTTTTGGAGCCAAACCACAGGGTCTGATTATATCATAAACTGTATCAAGTGATAATTTAGACATCTCCACAGCATTTTTTGCTATAGAAAATAATTTTGGCGTAACCTTATTAACTCTTTTATCTGTACACTGTGCACTAAGCAAAACTGCGATTAACAACTGAAAATTGCTTCTACTATTTAAAGGTACGGGTGTTTGAGGATAAATTTCTTCAAGTTTCCTAACTATATACTTAGCTCTTTCTAATTTTTTCATTTAATACTCGATCAATATACTAAAATTTAGCAGATTTTCTATATTTTTAAAATCAGCTAACCTATTTACATGAAAATAGATGAGTTAATCTTGAAAAATTTACCTCATAAACCTGGTATTTATATTTTCAAAAACGATAAAAAGGAAATATTGTATGTTGGAAAAGCAAAGAATCTACAGAAGAGAGTTTCATCATATTTTTCTAAATCTAGAGATACAAGAGCAAATATAACTTTCTTAATGAAAGAGGCTAGCTACGTTGACTTTACCTCAACAAATAATGAGGAGGAAGCAATAATGCTTGAGAATAAAACAATTAAATTACGACAGCCTAAATATAATATACTTCTTAAGGATGATAAAACCTATTCATCACTAAGGATAGAACTTAAAGGAAAATTCCCTAGAATATCTTCTTCGCGGAAATGTGATGATTCAAACTCTATATACCTAGGCCCATTTCGTTCTTCTGAAGGACTTAGAAAAACAAAAAAGTTATTTCAAAAAATATTTGGCATAAGAGATTGTAGTGACAATAAATTTAAGATGCATAAAAAAAGAGCATGCGTCTATAAAAATATTAATATGTGCCTTGGTCCCTGTGATGAAATTTCATTAGAATCAAAATACAATAAAAATATCTCTGCAGTTAAAAGTATCTTTAATGGAAAGATAGGCAAGCTAAAAAAAGAATTAGAAGAAAAAATGTACTCTATGGCAATCAATGAACAATTTGAAGAAGCTTCATTTTACAGAGACGAACTATCTTTTTTGACAAATAATTATTATTTTAATTCAACAAATTCGAAAGACTTAATCAATACAGATATAATCGCTAGCTATATTTTGGATAAAAAAATTCAGATTGTTATTCTTTTTTTCAGGGGAGGATATATCATAGATAAAGCTAGTTTATATTCTGAGGCTAAATCTATAGATATTAAACATGATATTGGTCAGCTAATTTGTCAATTTTATTCAAAGAAAACTTCTATTCCTAAAAAAATAATTCTCAGTGATGATTTTCCTTATGCTGAGAATCTTAAAAAAGAATTAACTGATTTCACATTCTACAAAAAAAAGGTTGATGTACAAATTAAGAAAAGTTCTAACCAACTACTAAAACTTGCAAAGGAAAATGCTGAGGGATATATAGTTCAAAATATTAAAGAAGAAGAAGAGATTATATTATTGCTAAGTCAAATCAAACAGACTTTAAACCTTAAAAAAATACCAAATCGAATTGAATGTTATGATATTTCAAATACTCAAGGTACAAATCCTGTTGCATCCATGGTAACTTTTATTAATGGGTCTCCTGATAAAGCAAAATATAGAAAATTTAAAATCGCTACAAAAGGGCCTAATGATTATGCTATGATGAGTGAGGCTGTATCCAGAAGATTAAAAAGAATTAATGAGAAAGGCTGGGAAGAGCCCGACCTGATATTGATTGACGGAGGAAAAGGTCATTTAAATAAAATAGCAAAATTAAATTTAAACGGCATAGACATAGTGTCGATTGCTAAGCCTAGAAAAAATGAAAAAATTGATAAGATTTATACAGTAAGTAACAAAGAACCCTCTGATTTTAGATATAAAACAAAAGCTCTTAATATATTAATAAATGCAAGAAATGAAGCCCACAGATTTGCAATAAAATTTCATAGAGACAGAAGAAAAAAATCTATGCTTGGGATTGACCTAAAAGAAAATCTAAAATAGCCATTGCAGCATAAACTTTATTCTCGGCTTGTTTGTAAACTACCGAATTTTTTGAATTAATAACATTTTCAGAAACCTCTTCATTTAAATGTGCTGGCAAACAATGCATAAAAACATAAGAAGGGCTTGCCAAACTGACTATTTTCTCATTTACTTGGTAATTTTTAAAATCTTTTTTTCTTTTTTTCTCTTCTTTTTCCATCCCCATACTGGTCCATACATCTGTATAAATTACATCCGCATCAACTGCGGCCTTCATGGGATTATTTTCAATAGAAACATTTGAATTCTTCAAGTTAGAACTACTAAATTTTGGCTCATAACCTTTTGGACAGCAAATTACTAAATTTATAGATAATATATCTGCTATTATAGATAGAGAGTTAGCTATATTGTTACCATCACCAAAATAAACTACTTTCAATTTGTCTAGCATCTTTCTAGAATAGCATTCGATAATAGTATAAATATCAGAAATTATTTGCGTGGGATGCTCTAAATCTGATAAAGCATTCACAATTGGAATGGATGAAGATTTATGAAAATCCTGCATATTTTTTTGATCCGAAGTTCTATAAACTAAAGCATCTAAGTATAAAGAGAATATCTTTGCGGTTTCAGCAATTGATTCACCTCTTGAAATCTGTGTGTCGGATTTGTTTATGTAAANCGGATTAGCTCCAAGTCTCGAAATAGCAACTTCAAAAGATAGTCTGGTTCGTGTTGAATGTTTCTCAAATAAAAGTCCTACAGACATCTCTTGATATTTTTTTTTAGGTCTGTGTTTTTTAAACCCGTTAATTTTTTTAAAAATCTTCTCTAATTCTTTAATATTTAAGTCAGAAACTGACAAAAGGGATCTAGCCATCTAATTGCTCCAAAACATTAGTAAATATCTTTATAGATTTATTTATTTCACTAANTTTAACATTTAACGGAGGCAGAATCCTTATGTTAAATCTTTCAGTTAGAATTATTAACAATCCCTCTTTCAAGCATAATTTAGAAAAAACCTTGGCATCTTTATCAGAATAAAATTCTATCGCAAGGATTAGCCCCAAGCCTCTTACTTCTTTGACTTTAGGATTTTTCTCAAATTTTTTTAATTCTTTTAGAAAAAACTGTCCTTTTTTTGTGACTGACCTAAGGAAGCTTTCCTTAGAAATCTGTTTAAATGATGCTAATCCCGCCACCATTGAAAGAGGATTTCCACCCATTGTGGTTCCATGTGAACCTGGAGATAGTGATTCAGATAGTCTAGGATGAACCATTATAGCACCACAAGGCAACCCACCGCCCAAAGCCTTAGCTAAAGTTATAATATCTGGGCTTAAGTTGTAATGTTCGTGACAAAAAGTTTTTCCAGTTCTACCAATTCCAACTTGCACCTCATCAACAATAAATAATATATTATTCTTTCTACAAAGTTCTTGAATTTTATTTAAAAAACCTTTGTCACTAAACTTTACTCCAGCCTCGCCTTGAATAGGCTCGACAATTATAGCTACAATTTTTTTATTTTTATTTAATAACTTCTCAAGTTCAATAAGATTATTAAATTCTATGCTTTTAAAGCCTGGGGTCAAAGGATAGAATCCAAATCTATATTTTTTCGGTGAAGTGGCACTCAAGGAACCAAAAGTTCTCCCATGAAATGCTCCTGAAAACGACACTATGGTGCTCCTTTTACCGTTTAGCATTCCCCATCTTCTTGATAACTTAAAGGCAGCCTCATTTGCCTCAGTTCCACTATTACAAAAAAANGTTTGATATCCTAACTTTTTGCTATAAAGCTCTTTTGCATAATTAACTTGCTCTTTAATTACAAAAAGATTTGAAATATGAAGAATCTTTTGAAGTTGAGATGAAATAGCTTTATTCACCTTGGAATTATTATGACCCAAATTATTAACAGCAATCCCAGAAATAAAATCCAGATATTTTTTTCCTTTTGAATCCCAAATAAAAGACCCATCACCCTTTATTATCTCAATCGGATATCTTTGATAATTCTGGATAATATATTTATTATTTTCAATGAGAGCCTTATTAGTTTTCATAACAAAATCTCTGTCCCAATTCCAGAGTCAGTAAAAGTCTCAAGAACTAATGAATGCGATATTCTTCCATCAATTATATGAGCTTTTTTTACTCCATCTGATAAAGCATCAAGCATACATTTAACTTTTGGTACCATTCCTGAAACTATAACACCTTTTTTGATTAGTGAGTTTGCCTTTTTCTTTGTTATTGNAGAAATTAAATTATTTTCCATATCCCTTATGCCTTCAACATCGGTNAGTATTATAAGCTTCTCTGCATTTAGAGATGCTGCAATCTTTGAAGCAGCATAGTCACCATTAATATTAAAAGCCAAACCTTTTGAATTAACACCGATGGGCGCAATTACTGGTATAAGCCCCTTCTTCTGAAGTTCAAAAATATATGAAACATTAACTTTAATTATTTCACCTACTCTTCCTAAATCAATTCCTTTTTTTGAGGATTTAATCTTTTTAACTTTAAATAGTTGCTGATCTTTTCCTGATAGACCGATAGATGTTCCTCCACATGATTTTATTTTTGAAACTATCTGCTTATTTACTTTACCAACCAAAACTTTTTCTACTATCTCCATTGTCTTGTCGCATGTCACTCTTAATCCATCAATAAAGTTTGGTTTAATTCCTGAACTAGTAAGTGCCTTAGAAATCTCTTTGCCGCCACCATGTACGACAACAGGATTAATGCCAACATAATTAAATAGAACTAAGTCTCTGGCAAAATTAGCAAATTCCTTAGAACCAATACTGCCGCCAAATTTTAACACTACTGTCTTACCCCTAAACTTTTGAATATAAGGTAGAGCTTCGATTAAAGTTTGTGCTTTTTTTAAATTATCTTTCATAACATCAAGGGAGGATTATAAAATAATTTTNTCCTAATCTCTATCTAATATTTAATTTAATTAACATATTATATTTTGTCACATATTAATTATTTATATTATCTAAGACAAAATTATTAATAATTTCAGACTTATTCTTTATTTTATTAACATGTTCGTATAGCTCTGTAGAAGAAATATTTTTATGATCCATCATATCTCTAACATCTGAAATATTAGCCCCGTTTACACATAATACTGTGGCAAAAGTATGTCTTAATATATGTGGATGAATTTGCCGCCCAAGAAACATCTTAGAGTATTTTAAAACTGCTCTATATACTAAGTGTCTATCTATGCTAGAGCCATCCTTTCTTGATAAAAGATTCTTAGATTCTGGGAGATTTTTCTTAGCTAAATAATTCAATAATAAAGGTTTCAAATAATATTTTTCTATTGGTATTTCCGCCAAAACCCCCCTTTTTCTTCTTACGTTGTGTATGAAATTTTCGTTTAAATCAATATCATCAACTTTTATATTAACTAGCTCACTAGCCCTTAAGCCTGTAAAAACTAAGATAGCTATTACTAAAATATCTCTTTGTATATTAAAAGACTCATTTGATTCTTTAGAAAAATTTATCAAATTGCTTATGAAAAAAGATAATTCTTCTTCGGGTATCCATTTTGTGTAATTTCGGCTGATTACCTCTCTATTCTTCTTGATAATATTTGTTCGATCAAATCCATTCAAAAAATTCTTTTCTATATACTTTTCTCTAACTAAAAAATCTAAAAACTTAGAAAAACCTGACAACTTTCTATTTAAAGTTCTATATAACTTATTTATCGCTACACCATCATTTTTATGTCTATATCTATCCTTTAAATAAAAAAAATAATCTAATATTTTTTCCTTTTTAAATAATGGGATTATTTTTAAATGTTGTTGGGAAATTTCCGAATTTTTTGAATTTTCCAAATATAATGTAATATCCCTTAAATAAAGTTTTATGGTGTTACTGCTTTTTCCTTTTGTAACTAAAGATTTCCTATAATTATCTAAGAACTTTTCAAAGGTCATAAATTGAATATAAAACATTAATATCCAGGTAGTCAATATTAGATTCACATTGAAGATAAGTTTGAAATGTGACATAATATGATATGTATAAAGTCGGAGATAAAGCTGTTTATCCATCTCATGGCTTAGTAACAATAACAGGTATCCAAAAGCAAGAAATCGCTGGAGTTTCACACCAATTTTTGATTTTAAAAGTTGAAGATAGTGATATTACAGTTATGATTCCAAAAAATTCTGTTCAAGCAAATGAATTAAGACCNCTTGCAAAAAAAAATGAAATAAAGACATTATGGTCTTTAATTAAAGGAAAAACCAAATATAAAATCGAAGAGAATCTAAGTTGGAACAAAAGGTATAGGTCCTATACTGAAAAACTAAAAACTGGCAATATAATTATGGCAGGTGAAGTCTTTAGAGAAATTAATGATATATCTAAAAACAAAGAATTATCTTTCGGAGAACAAAAAATTTTAGAAAATGCCTTTAAAAGACTTGTTAAAGAGCTTTCTGCTACTCTTAAGGCTAAAGAAGAAGTTGTACATGCAGACCTAAAGAAATTATTATCAAAAGATGAGTTAATAAATATCTAATTTCTTCCCATCAATTTTAGTTGAGCATGGCAAGCTTAAAAAATCTAATATNGTAGGAAACAAATCCACTGTTCTTATTCTAGAAATTGAAACTTTCTTGTTCATAATGAGTGGCACATGCATATGATCACTCTTCAATGAACCATGAGAAGACTTATGTTCTGGTATCTCAAAGTCTCTTCTTAAGTCATATCCCGTTTGCGCACTAATAACTATATCTCCACATCTAGCAGATTTAAATATTTGAACTATCTGGGTTAAAGAATCTGGGTATAAGGTATCGAAAGTTAAATCCAGAACTTCGTCATAAGTCAGATAGTCCTTAATTCCATTGTAACCAAATGGATCATTTAATAAGGGTGTATACATAACACCAGTTTCTTTATCCTCTAAAAGTGCTGTTCCTCTTTTACTTTTAATAACTATTTGACCTTTTTCATTTCTTGCCATAGCAATATCAATTCCCTCATAAGATAAAAGTTTATCTACCAAACCNTCTGAATCTTTATAAGTATAATTTTTTCCCCAATCATTATCCTTACGTAAATATATATGAGACATCGAATTACCAGAAACCATTACAGCTGCATCAATGTGACCTGAGTACTTTTTATATATTTTAGGATACGATAAAACTTTATATCCAGCTTCACCTAATATATCAACCAGCTCTAAATGATTGGAAGTATTTGAGTGACCATGGTCACTTGTAATTAACATGAGAGTATCACTAAACTGGTTTAGGTCTTTAAGTTCTTTTATTACGGAACCAAGTTTGTTATCAAAATTAACATATGAATTAAAAACTTGTTTACTGTTATAACCTGAAATATGTGAATTAGAATCTACGCCAAGAAAACAGCAAAAAGTAAATTGTGCGTCAGAATTAATAGATTCTAAAAGCTTTTCAAATGCAACATCATCTATGACCTGCGAGCCAGAAAAGTGAGATTTCAATTTATAGTATCCTTTGGATAATTTAGTTAAATCAAAACTGGATTTAAGCCCACGGGTTATCTCGTTGAAAATTGATCTTGAATTAGGGATAATCTCAAAAATAGTAGGCTGTGACTTCTTAATATCACTATTAAACATTAACCCTTCAATTCCAACGTAGCTTCTATGGGAATATAAAGAATTAATATTCTTTGAGAACTTTACTTTATCGAACCACCTAATTCCTGGCATATTGCTAATTCCAGGAAATACTCCGGATATAAAGGGTATATATGCTGGACCAGTAGTAGAAGGAAAAACTGTTACAGCAGTTGAGAAGCTTCCACCATCATCTATTATTGATTTTAAATTTGGCATTGAACCATTATTGATGTGGCTCTCCAAAGCATCATTACGAGCGCCATCCAAGAGTAGAAAGATTACCTTCTTCATTATATACACATACTACTTAATAATTTTCTTTCGGTTCCATTCTTCTTTGGAGATAATAAATCCATCACTATCCCTATATATCTTTTCACCATTAATATTCTCGCTAATCTCGTCATTCCATCTTTCATTTCTAAGCCATCGCTGTGGATGTGGAACAAATCTTTCGTTACCAGTTATCTTATATAAATTGTTAAATTTTGAAGCCAATTCTTCAGCGGAAATGTCAGTATCAATTTTAAGAAATTCTATTTTGGCCTTTTTCTTATCAACTTTCCTACCTATCAATAGGCTCCAAAAAAGGTTAAATTCTTTCTCTGTTCTTGCCATATCAAATATCTCTTAAGAGTTTACCTTCTGCAGTATCATTTACTATTTAATTTAGATTAATTAATAATTTTTTCTAGGTTTTCCATGACTTTAATTATTTTATCAATATGTTTCTTTTTATGAGTTGCCATTAATGTAACCCTGATTCTAGATTGGCCCTTTGGAACTGACGGCGGTCTGACTGCTGGAACATATATTTGATTTTTGAGTAAAAACCTTGAGCACTCTAGAGCTTTTTCTTCATCCCCAACAACAATAGGGATAATTGGAGTAACAGATTTAAGATAATTGAAACTTGAGCTGGCAAGAAAATCCTGAATATATTGAATATTATTATTTAAATCGTCTCTAATAGAAGGCTGTCTCTCAATCAATTTTATAGCCCTGATAGAAGCAGTAAGAGCTCCTGCAGGCAAAGATGTATCAAAAATGAAGGATCTAGCTCTATTCTTCAAATAATCAATTAAATCACTTGAACCTGCAATATATCCGCCTACAGACCCTATTGCTTTGGATAAAGTTCCCATGCATATATCAATCTTATCTTGGACACCGAACATCTCAGAAGCACCACTTCCAGTATCACCCAAAATACCAGTAGCATGTGCTTCATCAATCATCGATATGCATTCATATTTTTTTGATAATTTAACTATTGAGTCTAATGGTGCTATATCGCCGTCCATACTAAATACACTGTCTGATATTATCATTTTTTTTCCATTAGAAGTTTTGAATTTTTTTAATTTACTTTCCAAATCTTTCATATTGGAATGTTTATATATAACTATCTTTGATCTGGAGAGTCTCGCACCATCTATTAAACAAGCATGATTCAATTCATCGCTGAATATAATATCATCCTTATTCATAATTGATGATATGGTTCCAATGCTAGCTAAATATCCTGAACTAAATACTATCGCATCATCAGTTTTTTTAAATTTGGCGATATCTGATTCTAATTTTGAATGTAAATTAGAAGTACCTGTAACCAACCTTGAACCACCCGTCCCATTTCCATATTTTTTTATTGCTGAAATTACAGAATTTGTAATTTTTGCATCAGTTGTTAAACCGAGATAATTATTTGAAGCAAATTGGTAATAGATTTTTTTATTAATTACAATCTCAGGGGTCATGGAAGAAGAAATCTCTACTAGTTCTCTATGTAAGTTAGATTGTTTAATTTGATTCAGATTTTCTTTAATCCAACTATTAAATCTATTAGCTTTCATTTTCTGTTGCTACTTTAATGGACTTATAAATTGTCCTTGTTAGTTTTTTAAGTTCTTTTTGTTTTATTGAAACAGGAGGCATTATTACAATTGTATCTCCCAAAGGTCTAATTAATACCCCATCTTTTTTTGCAATATCACAAACCTTCTTTCCAATTCTCTCATTGTAATTATAGTTGATATTTTTTTTCACGTTCTTTTTTAAATCTATACCAGCCATTAGACCCTTATTTCTAACGGATGAAACATGTTCAAGTCCAGAAAACTCTTTTAATTCTTCTTCGAAAATTTCAATTACCTTTTTTGCTTTTTTTATCGTTTGTTCTTCCTCAAAAATTTCAAGATTCGCTATTGCTGCAGAGCAAGCTAAAGGATTTCCACTATAGCTATGTCCATGAAAAAAAGCTTTGAGTTCTTCATGTTCACCCAGAAAAGTTTCAAANATATTATTTGTAGTAATGGTTGCAGATAGAGGTAAATATCCACCTGTAAGTCCTTTTCCTAGAACTAAAATATCTGGGGTTACATTATCGTGATCGCATGCAAACATCTCGCCTGTTCTTCCAAAACCTGTTGCAACTTCATCTAAAATTAGTAAAATATCAAATTTTTTACATAACTTTTGAATTTTTTTTAAATATCCCTTTGTTGCAACTTTAATACCTCCAGCTGCTTGAACATAAGGTTCCATAATAAGTGCAGCTATTGTATCGGCTTTTTTTATCAAAATTGATTCTAAACGAGCAATTGTGTTATCAGAAGAATCATATGAAGGGATTTTATATGATTTAAACAATAGAGGTTTAAATGTAGAATGGAAAACGTCTATGCCACCAACAGAAACAGCTCCTAGAGTATCTCCATGATATCCATCTTTAAGACATACAAAATTGTTCTTTCTTTTTTTCCCTTTTATTAGCCAATACTGAAAAGCCATTTTTAATGCTACTTCCACAGCACTTGCTCCATCACCAGAGTAAAATACTTTTTTTAAACCCGCAGGAGATATATCGATTAATTTTTTAGCTAATAGAGATGCTGAAGGGTTGGTGACCCCTAAAAGAGTTGAATGAGCTATCTTATCAACTTGATTTTTTATTGCTTTATTAATCTTGGAGACTTTATGACCATGTATGTTTACCCATAAAGATGAAACTCCATCAATATATCTGTTCCCATCAGAATCAATTAGATAAACTCCATCAGAGTCTTCTATAACTAAAGGATCCTCTTTTAAATACTCTTTCATCTGAGTAAATGGATGCCAAATATAATCTAAATCGTATGATTTTATTTTAGTTGATGAAGTCATAAATTAAAACTATTTGATAGTATCATACCTATCTCTAATTGGTATTTGAAGGTCTTCAATCATTTTTAAATCTTCCTCTGGCGCTCTACCTACAGTTGTTAAATAATTCCCAATTATCATTCCATTAGAGCCCGCCATAATTCCCATTGATTGCAGGTCTCTAAGTGTTATCTCTCTACCCCCACCNGACATTAAAACTTTCTCAGGCATTATAAGTCTAAAGATAGCAATAGTCTTAATAGCCTCTAGGCTTGGTACAGGCTTCATGTGTGCTAAAGGTGTATTTGGCCTTGGATTTAAAAAATTCATAGGGACTGTGTGAGGATCTAAATCCTTAATTTCAAACGCAAGTTGAATCCTTTGTTCGACACTTTCGCCTAAACCTATAATTCCACCACAGCAAAGTTCCATACCAGCTTTTTTTACAAGCTTTGCAGTTGTTACTCTTTCGTCATAAGTATGTGTTGTACAAACATTGGGGAAGAACTCTCTACAAGATTCAATATTATGGTTGTATCTCCAAACGCCTGCTTTGGCTAAAGCAAAAGCCTGTTCTTCTGTTAAGCTACCCAATGAACACCCTACTTCAAGTTTTGTATTCTTCTTTACAATCTCAATAGATTCGATAACTTTTTCAAACTGTTTCTTATTTGGTCCCTTAACCGCAATTACAATACAAAAGTCAAAGGCACCCATTTTTTCTGACTGTAAAGCAGCTTGTAAAACCTCATTAGGATCAAGCAATGAATGCTTGGAAATTGGAGAAGAATAATGAACAGATTGGGAACAAAAAGAGCAGTCCTCTGAGCAATCACCAGTTTTGGCGCTAATAATCGATCTAAGAAAAACTCCATCGCCTTTGTACTTTAAGGTTACCTTTCTTGCTAAACTTGTTAGTTCCAGAATTCTATTTTTTGGAAAATTAGTAAGCTCCATTGCCTCTTCAAAGTTAATACTTCCATCGTTCTTTAATAATTTATCTTCTAAATATTTAATATCCATACGATTTATTCCCTGAAAACTCTAACTATTCTACATATAATATTCGCTTAATTCAATCTAAGTTATAATTGATTAATGGAAAGTGAAATAGAAGGTCTAAAAAAATCCATCTGGAAGGAAATATCAAATGTACTTAATCCTAGATTTGATATAGGAGAATTCAGCAACGAATTCCTCCATAATGAAGATATACCAAGAATTATATATAATAATAAATCAGTAATACCTGACTCAATATTCAAGAAAATCATACAAACGCCCAATAAAGATTCTGAAATCTATTCTATTGCGTTAGAGTCATTGGCTTTAGCAGCATTTTTAAGAATAAATTCAAATGAAAAATACAGTATAATATTTGCAAAATGCTATTGTGCGTTGTACTTCACTAGAAGTGAAAGTAGTTCGTCACAATTTGAACAAATTTTCTTTTCAACTAAATTTATTGAACTTTTCGGAACTAGTTATAAATGGAATACAGATGATATTAGATTAAAAGAGTTTGTTCAATNAATGTTTTATAAAATCTCTAAATGGAGTGAAGATGTTGATTCACATAAAAATGATATTGAGAGTTTTAAAAAAACTCTATGATTTTCAATAAACTTNAATTTTTTCGTAAAAAGTATTTCTTTGAATAGGAATAAATCCTTCGGATTTAATAAAATGAACTATGTCCTCAACCCCAGCCTTATAGGGATTATTAGCAGATTTAAGTACATTCTCTTGCATGAGCGTTCCACCAACATCATTTGCACCATAATGAAGAGATAGGCCTCCAACTTTAAAACCTTGAGTAAACCATGATCCTTGAATATGGCTAAAATTGTCTAGAAAAATTCTTGAGAGTCCTAGAACTCTTAAGTATCTATCTCCCCCGATTTCTTTAGATATTTTTTTTTCCATGAAAGTNTTTTCAGGCTTAAACGTCCAAGGAATAAAAGAAAGGAAATTATTAGTTTCATCTTGCAAGTCTCTAACTCGAGAAAGATGTTCTATGATATCTTCGTCTTCTTCTGCATGACCGAACATCAAAGTAGCAGTAGTCTTAAATCCAACCAAGTGTGCTTCCCTAGTAATTCTCATCCATTCATCAGCTGAAATCTTCAAGGGACTAATTTTTTTTCTAACTCTATTACTTAAAACCTCAGCGCCACCCCCAGGGATTGTCCTCAAACCATGTGCCCAGAATAGTTTTAATAATTCAGATGTACTAATCTTAGAATATTTTGAGATGGAGTGAATTTCNGGAGCGGAAAACGCATGTAAATGAATTCCTGGAACTTCATCGACAACCCTTTTAATTAACTCACAATAATAATCTAGCTTAATGGATGGATTATGGCCACCTTGTAAAAGTACAGTTGTAGCNCCATTATGATATGATGTCCTAACAATTTCCAATATCTTATCCAAAGATAAAACATAAGCATCATTCTGAGATTTTTTCCTCCAAAAAGCGCAAAAAAGGCATTCTGTATCACATATATTTGTATAATTTGGATTTGTATCTATAACAAATCCAACATTTTTATCAATTCCCTTTTGCTTTTTTGCGATGCTTGCGAGTTGCCCAATCTCAAGTGTTGGAAAATCTTTTAGAATTAAAAGTGCTTCTTCTTGCGTTAATCTTTTTTGGCTTAAAATATTTTTTAATATATTATGCATATAATAATTAAAACAAATTAGTTTTGTTAGTCAAATTTTAAAACTAGAGTATAAGGATACCTAATGATTATTCAGTCCAATCTTTTATATATTTTTTCACGATTAATCTTAATTGTTGTTTTTTATATGATTCCCCTGGATACATTCTCTATAGAAGCAGAGGAAACTGATGCAGAAAAAATTAAAATAAGAAAGATTTTAAAACACTTAAATGAAAAAAATGATTACATTAAGACAGCTAAAATTTCTGGAAAAGTATTTTACAATCTTCCACAAGATAAAAAAATAAAATTATATAAAAAATATAAAATTAAAAGAAAGTCTAAGATACATATAGACATTTATATACTTATTAGAGTTAAGGTTGCTGAATTCATCTCAGATGGGATAAAAGTTCATTATAAAAGAATAAAAAAGAGGATTAAAAATAGAGATGCCTCAGATTTTAATTTAAATATTTTCAATAAGCACCTTAACTTAGACTTAACTGTTGAAGAATTGAACAATATGCTTTTAGGTTTAAGCTTAGTAAAGCTGGAGGAANATGATAATTACAAAGTTTATATGAACAAATTACATATCACAAAAGACTCTATAAAAACAATTATCAATATGGATACAAATGAAATAGAAAAAATTATAATAAATGATTCCAGAAAAGCAGAAATTATTTTCACTAATTATAAGAATCTAATAGATTANGATTCAATTACTTTAGATGATGATGATGATTATGACTATAATAATTTATATCTTAGAAGTGGTTCTGAAATAAAGTTACCTTTGAGTATAACACTTACTGCACCTACTTTCTCTATGAAAATAAGACATAAAAATGATATAATTATAAATAAAGAAATATCAGATAAAGACCTCAAAATAGATGAAAAAAAAGATTAATATNCCCAACAAATTAGGCTTACATGCTAGAGCTTCCTCAAAATTAGTTCAACTTACTAACAAATTTGAATGCGACATACAAATTGGCAAAGAGGAGTTAATTGTTGATGCAAAGAGTATTTTAGGTTTATTATCACTTGCAGCTAGCTACAATACAGAAATTGAAATAGAGACAAATGGTTCAGATGAAAAAGATGCAATGGAACAAATGATTAAACTTTTTGAATCAAAATTTGGTGAAGAAGATGAGTGAAGAAAGAAATGGAATTGCAATATCCCCAGGCTTTTCAGTTGGAAATGCCTTACTAATAAACCAAGCAAAGACATTNGTTGAAAAAAGAAAAATTAAAACTAATGAAATTATTAAAGAAGTTAATAAATTTCAATCTGCTGTTGAGGCTTCCAAGGATGAAATTAGAAAAATGAAATTGGATATAGATGATGAATATAAAATTGAGCATATAGAAATTCTTGATTTTAATATTCTCATATTAGAAGACGAAATACTTGCTAGTGAAGTTATAGAACTAATAACCAAAAAAAATATTAATGCTGAGTGGGCTTTAAATGATGTTCTAACCAATAAAAGTAAAGAATTTGCTTTTGTAAAAGATCTATACATGCAAGAAAGGCTNGCTGATTTTTATTACTTAGCTGAAAGAATAACAAAAAATCTAAGAGGATTAAATCAAAGCCTGATAGAAATCAAAAATAATACTATTCTAGTAGCTCACGATTTATCACCTA
Source organism: Deltaproteobacteria bacterium TMED58 (assembly GCA_002167555.2). Classification (GTDB taxonomy): domain Bacteria; phylum Desulfobacterota_D; class UBA1144; order UBA1144; family UBA1144; genus TMED58. The sequence goes on along the minus strand of NHDL02000001.1, from coordinate 213,613 downwards.
TTGATGCATTAAAATATTGTAAAAATGGAAGAGTGAATGGAATCTTAACGGATTTAGGCGGAACTACTTCACACACAGCAATTATTGCCAGATCACTTGGGATTCCAACTATAATGTCTATGATTAACATTAGTACTTCAGTTCAACCTGGTCAACGTATATACGTTGATGGCTATAAGGGTAAGGCGAAATGGAAGATAAATAAAAATGAAAAACTTGAACTTGAAACTCTAAAGAATGATTATATANCTTTTCAAAAGAATCTATTTGAGTATTCAAAATTGTCTGGTCAAACCAAAGACAATAGAACTATATCAATTAAAGCAAATATTGAGATTTCTTCCGAAGTTAAAATGGCTACAAAATATGGGGCTGAAGGAATTGGTATGTATAGGACCGAGTTTCTATTTACAAGCAAAGAACACTTCCCTTCATTAGAAGATCAGTATGATGACTACTCGGAACTTTTTAAAGGTAATTTATTTGATGAAGTAACAATAAGAACACTAGATATAGGGGGAGATAAGATTCAGGACTATACGCATATTGAAAATAATCCAGCGCTTGGACTAAGAGGAATTAGGTACTCACTTGCGAATATGAATATATTCGAGACACAATTAAATGCCATTTTTAAAGTCATAAATAATAAAAATAAAAAAATCCGAATATTACTTCCAATGATTTCAAATCTGGATGAACTTGACAGGTCCCTGCAGACTATTAATAAAATAAAAAATAATTATTCTATCTCAAGTAATTTATTTTCAGTTGGTGTAGTTATTGAAACACCATCCGCTGTTTTAATGATTAAAGAGATATGCGAAAGAGTTGATTTTATTAGCATAGGTACTAATGACTTAATTCAATATACAATTGCTGCCGATAGAACAAACGAGACATTAGAAGATATTATCTCTCATTACCAACCATCTGTATTAAGAATGTTGAAATTGATTACTACTCAGGTTCCAGAGGATACCTATGTAACTATTTGTGGCGAAATGGCTAATGATATAAATTGCCTGCCCTTATTTATAGGAATGGGAATAAGNGAGTTAAGTATGAATTACTATTCAATACCTAGGATTAAAGGTGTTATTCATGATCTTTCTTATAGAGATTGCAATATTATNTTAAACCAATGCTTGGAACTTACCTCTCCAAAAGAAATAAAACATAAATTAATCAATTTAATAAAGAAAGAAATGTCCTCTAATAATAGGATAATAAACTATGAAATTTAGTAACCCGCTCATGAGGATTCGAACCCCAATTACTTGATCCGAAGTCAAGTGTGTTATCCATTACACTATAAGCGGATTGAATTATTCTATCATTAATAGTTACAATACTTTAATGGGAAATAAGCTTTATATAGATAAGTCATGTAAAATTTGCAAAACATACGGGGCATATATTACTTCAGAAAAATCCATTAAAATGGAGATAGAGGATATCAATAGTCTGGAGAATCTCGAATCTAAAGATGAAATAGTGTTCAAATCTGATGACAAATATTATTACGGTGTCGATGGGATTATAAAATCAATGGAAGCTTCAAATAAATCGCCAATATATACAAAAATTTTAATTTACACACCCAAAGTAATAACAAAAAAAATATATAAATTTATCTCTAATAATCGATATAGAATAAGTAAGCTATTTAGTGTAATCAAACCAAAACCTTAAGCGATTTTTAAATAAATTATAAGATCTCAGTTTATCAACTTCTTTCTTGGTTAAGGGACGATTAGGATTACTGTTTGAATTGAAATACAACTGCGCTTTAAAGACATCTTCCTTCTCACGGGCCTTTAATACATTGGCTGCAATAAAATAAATATCTTTTTTAAGTATAACGACTCTAGGAAAAGTCTTATATTTTTTTAAATAAGAAATAATTTCTCTCTTTAAATCTGATTTGATAACTAATGGTGCCTCTCCACAATAAAGCAATTGGTCTGGGTTTAATGGTTTTTTAAAACTTTTCGTATTTTTTATTGAAATGTGTCTTTGAAGATAAGAATCCTCACTGTAATAACAAGTCAAATTTTTATATGAACAATCCCAGAGAATCTTTGAAATCTTTGTTGTCATCTTATATCTATTCAAATTGATTTTAGAATATCTCTCAAATTTTTTAACNAATCTTTCAACTGTATTTATCAAATCTTCTTTAGTATCAGATGAACAAATCATTCCATGATTTTCTAAAAAGAATATTAAAGTTTTATAGCCACTAAATTCTACTTCTTTGCCAAGTACTGTCTTAGTTATTTCATTAGCAAGATCTATACCAGGGGGCTTATATTCAATATAGAAAAGACCTTCATTTTTGCTCCGTTTATTAAAAATTTGCCAAAATATTTCCTTAGATTTCTTATTCACTGAAACAATATTGCTAGCAATAGGATGAATGTGAATAGTAAACTTCTTAAGCAATGTATGAGAATATGATTCAATCGATGGACTCGCACCCAATAAAACAGAATTCTTCAAAATACTAATTGATTTTTNCTCTATATTTGAATCAATTTTTTTATTTTTAACTCTNATTAAAAAGTTTTTAAGTTTTTCATTATCTAAAATAGTATATCCATTATCAAGGCTTACCTCTGACAATGAATAGCCACTAGACTTAATGTACATCTCGCCACCTATTTTAATAGAAGAATTCCCACCAGCAGCTTGAGTTAAATCAAATCTCTGACCAAAATATTTGGAAATTTCTACAAAATCTTTTATGAGACTCTTATTTTTTTTAACCATTTAATATTATCTATATGCCAATTATAAGTCTTTCGTATACCTTCTTCTAAATTTGTTTTTGGCTTCCAATTAATAATTTTTTTTGTTTTACTTATATCCGCAGAGGTATAAAATACATCCTCTGGAGTGGAAGGCTTATTAATTCTTTTTATTTTTTTGCAACTAAGATTTGAAATTATACTAATCAAATTGTTAATTGATACTGGTCTGTTATTTCCTAAATTCAAATAATTTAATCCTTTTAATTTTGTTGATTTATAAATTCCATCGACTATATCATCAATGTAAGTAAAGTCTCTTTTTTGTCTTCCAGTCCCAAAAACATTTATAGTTTTGTTATTTATTGCAGCTTGAGTAAAAATAAAAGGTGCCATGTCTGGACGTCCGCAAGGGCCATACACAGTAAAGAAACGTAAAATGCATATATTTTGACCATATAAGGAGTGATATGAATGCAATAGGACTTCTGCGGCTTTCTTCGATGAAGCGTAGATTGAATCAGGCTTACTTGTTTCGCTATCAATTTTAAAACTTTTTTCTTTACTATCTCCATAAACGCTAGAAGTTGATGCTTGTACAAAAGATTTAACGGCATATTTCCTGGATAATTTAATTAAGTTTAATGTTCCAATAAGATTGGACTGGTAATATGAATTTGGGAACAAAGTAGACTTCCTTACTCCTGTACCTGCAGCTAGATTCACAATAGTTTCAATCTTATTTCTTCTAAAGTTTTTTAAAAAATAATTCTCTAAGCTTTTCTCTGACGCAATATTAGTCTTAGCAAATATGAAATACTTATTTTTCTTTAACTCCTTTAATCTCCATTGTTTTAATTTGACATCATAGCCATCACTCATATCATCTATTCCATATACCCGAAAACCCTTTTTCAGGAACAGCAATGAAAGGTGATAGCCTATAAATCCAGAAGATCCAGTAATTAAAATATTCTTCATAATATCTAGAATAACATAACTATTTTAACCTATTTTTAAAAACCCAAATGCGTTGCCCAAAGTATCCTATTATGACCGAGACACAAAGCGCAATAAAATAAGCTAAGTCAATATCTTGAAAGATTTTAAATGCAAAATTGTTTACCACAACATTAACTAGAATTGCGATGATATATAATGCAAGATATCTTTTTAAATCATCAAAATAACGGCCGATTGATTTAAATGTCCAAAGCCTATTAAAATGNAAAGATATATTGACTCCTAAAAAAGTAGAGGCAGCTTTGGCTGCATCCATATCAATTTTTGGTAATAAATACTTATATAATGATAAATCACAAACCAAAGCTAAGAAACCAATACTAGCCCATTTATACGTTTTAGGGTCCTTAGATAACATTAGGAAATATTTGATGATTTTAAGCATTGATTTGAAAGGGATAATAAATTTAATTGATTGATTAGTCAAACTATAATAATGTTATGTAATGCAAGATAAAGCTAATTTAATAAAATGTTAAAGAAAATTTTAAATTCAGATTTTAANAATATAGAAAAATATCTTTTTATAATTTCATTTATAGTTATAAGCCTTTCTATACTCACAAATAGTTTCATAGATACAAATGGATTTTTAACAACTGATTCAACACATCTACTTAAGCTGGCAGAAACATTTACTAAAAATGGGAATTTATATGTTTATTCCTGGACTAATAGTGGTGAAATTAATTTCTTTAGTATGTGGCCATTAGGATATCCAATTCTAATTTCCTTAATATCTAAAGTAACAACTCTGGATGTTTTTTTGGCATCTAAAATTGCCAATATACTTTCAGTTTTCTTGGTTTTTTATATGGTTTATAAAAATACGATTCTAGGATTTTCCTTAATCGGGCTAATGCTTTTTGCAGGAAGCTTTATAAATATTTTTTCATTTACCTTGACCGAAAACTTATTTATGGTTGGCTTAATTTTTTACTCTTATACTACTCATAATGAAATAATTAATCCTGATAAAAAAAATATACTTTTAGCATTGATTGCATTCATAATTNCATTTTCATCTAGATATATTGGCGGTTACTTATTAATCTTTAATTTCTTTTTAATTATTCAATCAATAAGAAAGGAAAAAGGTCCTTCAATAAATTTAATAATATTACTACTAGGATCAATAACCTATATGGTTGCGTATTTATTAATGAACAAAAGCCTTACAGGTACTCTAACGTATCCGCATGCTTATATAACTTTTGAATCATCTATAGATATAATAATACATTTTATCAAGAAATTACTTGAAGAGCTTAATTTAGTAATGGCTAGTGTTAGATTTAATGATTATCCAAGCTTTTCAATAATTTCTTCTCTTGCATCATTAACCTTTATTTATTTATCTATAAGTTATTGCATTAGAAATAAAGTAAGANATCAAGAATTAAATAGATTAGCAAATAACTTCATAAGTTTAGCTATATTTTATCTAATAATAGTATTATTGTGGAGATTAACAATATGGTTCTCTCCTTTTTCATATAGAATCCTATTCCCGGCATCTATTCTTATATTATTCGGATTAGGATATAAGATTCTTTCTAGGACCGATTATAATCTAAGGAATTTAAGCAAAATATATATATCCTTAATTTTAATTGGTTTCTTATCTTTTGGATACAATATCGTATATAAACAATTATCCTTTAAGGGAATATCATACTATGACAATATTAATAAGATTAATGAAAAGTATAAAAGAATCGAAAAAGGNAATGCCATAGTTTTTGGTGAAAGACATCTTGATTACTTGCGAATTGACTTAGTTCCTTTGAAGCCTTTTTACCTTCCATTATTCAAAGAAACAGAATCCTTAGATGAATTTAACAAAAGAATATCAAGTTTTGAGACTATATACATGAACTTTCCAGAAATATGTAAAAAACCATATAAAACATTATCTGGAGATAGAGGACCAAACTGTATTTCACTCAATAAAAGAATTCATTCGTTTGATGATCAAATTATTNAATACATACTTAACAATAATAATTTAGGGCTTCATCGAATCGGTCAAATTAAATGATTTATAAGGATTTTGCTAATAAATTAATAAATAATTTCAAAATTCTAGGTGCTGCAAAAGTAGCAGGCGGAATACTATCTGCATTAACTCTTCTTATAATTGGTAGAACTCTTGGCGTGGAAAAATTTGGATTATTTTCAATGGTTATATCAATCGTAGAAATTTGTAATATATTACTAAGCTTTAGGATTTGGGATACTTCTGTAAAATTCGTTGGCTCCAACATAGATAACAAAGAAAAAATATCAAAATATCTAGCTCTAAGTTTTACTTTAAGTATGGCCTCATCGCTTATTTCCTTTTTATTTATAATTTTTATAGGTGGAAATTTTGCTGATGGCATACTAAAAACTGACTTTTCTTCTAAACAACTAATAGCATCTTATGCAATTATAGTTTTATTTATATCAACAAATGAGATAATTGACGGGATACTTAGAGTATTTGATAAGTACTCATATATTTTTAAAATCAACACCTATACAAATCTATTTAGGTTTACGCTAATCTTAGCGCTAATTTTAAAGTTCAACCCGAGTATACAAAATATTATTTATTGCTTTATTGGTAGTTATATTCTTAGCTTTATTCTCAGAATTATATTTTTAAGTACTACATTAAATGAAAATCGTATTGAAATAAACTTTTTAAAATTACCTAGCTATAAATCTTCTATTGGCTTCATAAAGTTTATGTTAAATACCCATTTTTCAAACATGTTGAACGTTGCAAATGATAAAAATCTTGGCGTGCTAGCAGTTGGGTTCATTGGAAGCCCATATTATGCTGGGCTTTATCGTGCTGCAAGAGCTATTGTAAAAATAATAAGAAGAATAATGGATCCTGTACTTGAAATAATTTTCCCTGAATTAGTAAAATTATATTCTGAACAGAATTTTGAGCTTTATAAAAGAATAATTTTTGATTCAACAAAAATTCTCCTGATTGCCTCAGTAACTTTGGGTGTGATAATAATCACATTCTCAAATCAAATTATTACATTGTTTTTTGGTCCTCAATTTATTAAATCCGTTTTATCAATGAAGATATTAGTTATAGCTATGATATTTCATAATCTAGCTTATTGGGTAAACCCAGCAATGCTTTCTTCTGGAAATCCAAAATTTTTGACAATAATTACTGTCATAACTACTTTCATTTACTGCTTATCGCTCCCATATTTGATTAATTTAATGGATCATGAGGGCGCAGCTATTTCATTATTAATAAAAAATATTTCAACTCTTACTTTAGGAATAGTTTTTTACTATAAATTTCTCCAAAATAAAAACTAAGATGGAGTTGGTTTTGAATTGGTATCTGAAAAAGGCTGATTCAAGGACTTTGAATGCTTGTCGTGCCATAAAGACTGAATTAAGGAAACCTCATTATCTGATAAAGGTATTAATTCTGAGGCTCCACTATACTCATCTATTTCTTCATGAGATGTGAAATTAGGCAAGACAGTACAAATGTTGGGGACCGAAAGAGGGAAAAGTATAGAAGCCTGGCCAATAGTACGCCCTGTATCTTTAAATAAGAACTCAAAATCATCTCTTGCATCTAAACCGGCTTCCATCCACTTTTGTCTCCTATGACTTCTATGGTCATCTTTTGAATAAACTTTATCTTTANTAAAACTTCCATCCATAATACCTGATGCATGTGGAACTCTTGAAATTAATCCTGTTTGAGTTTCCTCAGCTTTTTTAAATAAAGAATTTGAAGGTTCTTGCTCCAATAAGTTGTAAATAATTTGAAGCGCTAATGGTGAATGATTCATTGAATCTAATCCCTCATTCAACCAACCTATATCTGGACCTAGTGCCATTGCAAAGGATCTAATCTTTCCCTGCTCTACTAATAGTTGAAGTGTTTCAATAACCTCATCATTATTAATAAAATCCATACGGGGATTATGAAGTTGATATATGTCTATATAATCAGTTCCTAATCTTTTCAAGCTCTGCTCACATGAATACTTTATATCTTTTGATGAAAATTTTTGTGGCATTTCACTATGGCCCTTNCTTTCTCCACCGTTAGAATAAATATCGTAACCAAATTTTGTAGCATATATTCTTTTATCTCTGGATTTAGGAAAAGCTTTTGCTAAGATTTCTTCACCATATCCATTACCGTATATATCAGCTGTATCATAAAAATTAATACCCACATCGTAAGCATGGTGCAATAATGATAAGGAGAGTTTTTCATCTGTAACACCCCACCATTTTGTTGCGACTGACCAAACACCGAAACCAACCTCTGAAACATTTATATCTTTGTTCTTTGGGAAAGATCTATAATTCATTTTCTTCCTCTAAAAACCTTTCTGCATCAATTGCTGCCATGCATCCNGATCCAGCTGCTGTTATGGCCTGTCTATAAACGCTGTCTTGAACATCACCAGAAGCGAAAACACCTGCTACATTAGTACGGGATGACTTTGAATCCGTAACAAGATATCCGTTTGAATCCATATCTAACATGCCCTCAAAAAGAGCTGTATTTGGATTATGCCCAATGGCAATAAATACTCCATCAGTATTTATATTAACTTCCTTATTTGCAATAATGTCTTTATAAGCTAATCCATAAACTCCTTTCTCATCGTTACCCAAAAACTCTATGGGCTCAGCATTCCAAATGAAATCTATTTTTGGATTACTAATTGCTCTCTCTGCCATAATCTTTGAAGCTCTGAGAGTATTTCGTCTATGAATAATTGTAACTTTTGAAGCAAACTTGGTTAGAAAAATTGCCTCCTCCATTGCACTATCCCCTCCACCGATTACATGAATGGACTTATCTTTATAAAAGAATCCATCGCATGTTGCACAAGTAGAAAGTCCTCTACCAACGTATTTCTCTTCTCCTTTTATTCCAAGCAATTTGGCCGATGCACCNGTAGAAATTATAATAGAGTCCGCTTCTGTTGTTTGATTATCAGATTCAATCTTAAACGGCCTAACGCTTAAATCTACTTTGTCGACTTGCTTCATTATACACTCTGCTCCAAATTTTTGAGCTTGTAAGCGTAGCAAATCCATTAAATTGGGGCCCATAACTCCATCAGGAAAGCCAGGAAAATTTTCAACATCCGTGGTCATTGTCAATTGCCCACCAGCTTGAAACCCTTCAAATACAATGGGATTAAGATTAGCTCGCGCGCAATAAATTGCAGCTGTAAGTCCAGCTGGCCCAGATCCTATTATTACAACTTTATTTCTTTTAGAATATTCCATTTAAACACTATAAAAAATAAATTTTAGTAAGTAAATTTATATTATGTATTTTATACGAATAAGAAAAAATAGGAATTTTTTTAAATAATTAGATATGGACTTGTCGATTAAAAAGCTTATAAATGATTTCTCTCGTGATGAACTTATGTTCGAATACCACAATAAAGGCCTCCTACGTCTTACTGGTAAAGATTCATTCAAATTTTTAAATGGGATATCAAGCAATGAAGTAAAAAATCTTAAAGGTGAGCAATCTATAAGCTCTTTAATTTTAACAAACAAAGGGCGTATTTTATTCCATATAGAAATCTATAGNGATTCTCCAGATTTAATGTTCGTTGTATATGATTTGGTACAAAAAGAAGATATTATAGGGCATCTAAAAAAATATAGAATGTCCTATAAGATTGAAATAGATGACTTAGATGAATCCCTTACTATATTTAAAGGTCGAAATCTAAGTAAAGAGTTATTTTTTAAAAAATTCAAATCTTCACAAATCCTAGAAGAAAAACTTTCCGTATTTTTGGTTCCTAACAATAAAATAAATTCTATAAAAATAACTTTAACAAATCAAAATTATTATAGTGCATGGAAAATCTTAAATGGAGTACCTTCATCCTCCAAGGAAATAACTTCTAAAACTATTCCTATAGAGGCAAATATGTGGTCGTCAATTTCCTTTACGAAGGGATGTTATATAGGTCAAGAAACAATAGCGAGAATACATTACAGAGGGAAAATTAAACGAAGCTTATCATGTTTAAATATTGATGGTAAATTAGGAAATGAAGTTGATATTTTTAATTCTGAAAACAAGNAAATAGGTATAATAACGAACTCTGTTTATTTTGCATCCGAAAATAATACTCTCGCATTAGCCTACATTGATGATGATCAAAATCATGAAAATAATAGTCTAACTGTGTCAAATAAAGTTTGCACTGTAGTCAAAAATAATTATAAGATTGCAAATGAAAAATTAATTAAAGTATAGAGTGATTATATAATCATTTATTTTTTTTAAGTTATATTAGTTCTATGAAATTATTTGTCATACTTGGCAACCAACTCTTTCCTTTACAATATGTTAAAAAATTTAGGAAAAATCATCTTTTTTTCATGTCNGAGGATTATGAGCTTTGTTCGTATGAAAAGCATCATAAACTAAAACTTTTATTCTATCTTTCCTGTATGAGATCTTATTGTGATGAATTAAAAGAAAATGGATTTAATGTTTCCTATTTATCAAGTGACAGTAAAGACTTCAAAGTCCCTTTCTTCGAAAAGCTTAAAAGAATAATGATTAAAAGCAAAGTTAACGAGATCGTAAGTTTCGAGATAGAGGACAAGCCATTTGAAAAAAAATTTAATTTATTTGTAAAAAAAGAGAAAATAATATGGAATACGATTAAATCACCTATGTTCATTAATTCTAGAGATAAATTTAATAAATATCTTAAAGATGGAAAAAAACCACTAATGCAAACATTCTATAAAGAAACTAGAAGAGACTTAAATATATTAATAGAAGATGATAAAAAACCAACCGGTGGTAAGTGGAGCTATGATACTGAAAATCGAAAAAGAATCCCTAAAGAAATTGATATACCAATATTACCTAAAATGATTAAAACTAATCATACCTCTAATCTCATTACAATTATCGAAAAACACTTCAAGAATCATCATGGAAACTTAAAGGATTTTCGGCTAGCAACAAGACGAGAAGATGCTATAAAATTACTTAATTTTTTTCTAGATAAAAAACTTGATTTGTTTGGTGATTATGAAGATGCAGTCAGCCAAAAAGATAATATATTATTTCATAGTGCCTTAAGTACTTATATGAATGTTGGCCTTATAACACCAGAAGAAATAATTAAAAAAACTATAGATTTATATAAGAAAAGGAACATAAAATTAAATTCTCTTGAGGGTTTTATAAGACAAATAATTGGATGGAGGGAATTTTTAAGAGGTATATATCAAAATTATTCAAAAAAAATGGAGACAGAAAATTTCTTTAACCATAAAAGAAAAATGAAAAAATCATGGTATGCGGGCAATACTGGGATAGTGCCACTAGACCATTCAATAAAAAATGCATTACATAATGGCTGGTCTCACCATATTGAGCGACTAATGATTTTAGCTAATATTATGAACTTATGTGAGATTAAACCTAAATTTGTATATAAGTGGTTCATGGAAATGTATATTGATTCGTCTGAGTGGGTTATGGTTCCAAATATCTATGGTATGGGACTATTCAGTGATGGTGGNATTTTTTCTACAAAACCCTATATATGTGGATCAAACTATCTACTAAAAATGACTGATTTTAAAAAAGGTGAGTGGTGCGATATTGTAGACGGTTTATATTGGAGATTTATAGATAAAAATAGGGATTTCTTTCTTAGTAATGCGCGCCTTGCTATGATGGTAAGAATCTTTGATTCCATGAAGAATGAAAGAAAATCTATAATTCTAGATTCAGCNGAAAGATTTATTGGNGAACACACAGAGTAATGAAGAAATCGAATCTACCTTCTAAAATATGTCCAATTTGCAATAAAAATTTCTTATGGCGCAAAAAATGGAAATTAAACTGGGAAGAAGTNATTTACTGCTCTAAAAAGTGCTCAAATAATAAATCTTTAATCAAACGACTTGCTAACAACTAATTTTATTTGATTCTCAAATTCATCAAGTCCCTCAATAGGCACTACAATACTTGAGCGACCTCCGCTTTGTTCTGTAATTCTCAGGTATCTACCCTTATGATTCTCCTTTATATCAAAGAAGAATCTTTTTGTTTGGATATCTACCTGAGAACTATATAAATCTTTAGATTGATTATTTTTTTCAATTGCCATCGAATAACCCTTAAGCTTTAGGGTTTTCTATAACCATAGCAATACCCATTCCACCACCAACACATAATGAAACTAATCCTCTTTTTGCTTTACGTCTTTGCATTTCATGAAGAAGTTTAACTACAAGTATAGTTCCTGAAGCCCCAATTGGATGACCAAGTGCAACTGCACCTCCATTCACATTTAACTTTTCAGCAGGAATTGGAAAATCACTTAAAACTGCTAGCGACTGTACAGCAAAAGCTTCATTTAATTCAACTAAATCAATATCATCTATTGTTAGACCAGCTTTTGCTAGAGCCTTATTCATNGCAGGAACGGGACCAATACCCATTATTGATGGTTCAACTCCGGCAACAGCATAAGAAATAACTTCACCTACAGGATCTAATCCTAGTTCTTTCGCTTTCTCTTCAGAAGAAACGACCATATAAGCAGCTCCATCATTAATACCAGAAGCATTTCCAGCAGTAACAGAGCCCTCAGGAGTAAATACTGGCTTCAGTCTACTTAAAGCAGCCATTGAAACTTCTCTCGGATGCTCATCAATATCAAAAATCCCTTTTTTTAATTGTACAGGAACAATCTCTTTCTTAAATGTTCCGGCTCTTTGTGCCTTCTTAGCTTTACCTTGACTTTCAATTGCAAATTTATCTTGCTCTTCACGAGATATATTATATTTCTCTGCTAAATTTTCAGCAGTCATTCCCATATGGTAATTATTAAAAATATCCCATAATCCGTCATAAACCATTCCGTCCAATACAGTATCTTGAGCTTCTAAAGCCATTCTGTAACCGTAACGAGCTTTTGGCATTATAAAAGGCGCAAGATTCATATTTTCAATACCACCTGCAAGAACTACTCCGGCGTCACCAGCTTTAATTGCTTGGGCTGCATTGGCTATTGATTGAACACCAGATGCACAAACTCTATTTAAACTATAAGCAGGGGTGTCATGATCCAGCCCTGAACCAAGTGCAACTTGCCTTGATGGATTCTGTCCTTGACCTGCTCCNAAAATATTACCAGTTACAACTTCATCAATTTGAGTTGGATCTATACCAGTCCTATTTAAAATTTCCTTTACAACAGTGACACCAAGATCAACAGCTGAAGTATCTTGAAGAGTACCTCCAAATGTTCCAATAGCTGTTCTTAATGGCTCACTTAATACTACTTTTGTAGACATTTTTTATTCCCCCTTAACATTAACTTTTAATTAGAAATTATAAAAATTTAATCTACATATTGTACCAAAATATAAAGAAATAATAAACTTTTAATTAATTTACAAGTATTATTCAACCTATGAAGAAAAAATTATGTATTATTTTTGGTGGAAAATCTGTTGAACATGAAATATCAATAATATCAGCTAATGCTATTTTGAATCACATTGACCAAAAAAAATATATTGTATATGGAGTATTTGTGGGGAAAAATGGTGTCTTCTATGAGTCAATTGCCAAAAAGTATAACAAAAAGCTAAAGTTCGAAAATAAAAAACAAAATAAAGTTACTTTTCTATATGGTAATACCCAGGATATAGGAANAATAAAAGACAATAAAATTATGGATAAAAGAAAAATTGATATTTTTTTTCCTTTGATTCATGGAACTGGAGGTGAAGACGGATCAATCCAAGGATTATTGGAAACTATTAATAAACCTTACATTGGATGCAATGTAGAGAGTTCTTCTATCTGCATGAATAAGATTTTAACAAAGAAAATTTTGTCTAATGAGTCAATAAGAACAACTAAATTCTATAGTTATGCAAAAGATGAGTGGAAAACCAATAAAACAAATATAATTAAAAAAATTGTCAGTGATATAAAATTTCCTTGTTTTGTAAAAGCGTCAAATTTAGGTTCAAGTGTTGGCGTTTATAAAGTTAAAAATAAAAGTGATTTAAATTCTAAGATTCAAAATACATTTAAATTTAGCAACAAAGTCCTAGTTGAAGAAGCTGTTATCAATCCAGAAGAAGTTGAAGTTAGCGTATTGCAAGGCGATCAAACCATAGTCTCTAAACCAGGAAGAGTCATATCTTCAGATGAATTCTATACTTATAAGGCAAAATATTTGGATGGAAAATCCAGCATGGAAATTCCATATAAAAGGAGCTTGGAAAATCCTGCTTTATCGAATGAAATTAAGGAAACGTCTATTAAAATCTATAAAATTCTTCAATGTACTGGGATGGCAAGAATAGACTTTCTTTTTGGTAAAACTAGTAGTACAAAAAAATCGAAGCTTTATCTCAGCGAAGTCAATACTATTCCTGGATTCACAGAAATAAGCATGTTCCCTAAGCTTTTGAATGAAGAGGGTTTGGAGCTAAAAGAAATTATCAGTATTTTAATTCAATCTTCTGAGGTTGAATTTGAAAAAAAGCAAAAGTTAATTACAAACTTTGTTTAATCTAAATTTTCTTTTCTAAAGATTAATAGAAAAATAACACCAACAACAATAAACCCGCCCCCTATTAGTTTTGATGAACTAGGAATAGTATCAAAAAAGAAAAAAGTCAAAAGTACTACGAATACCGCCTCTAAGGGTGTTACGGCGGTAGTTCGTGAAACATCAACTAGTTTTATTGCCTGAAACTGTAGAGCTTTTCCAATATAAGCGCCACAAGTTCCGCCAATCAACATATAAATTAAGTCTATATTTGAGGGAAGTTGGAATCTATCACTAAACAATAGGTACAATATCCCAATAATCGAGACCCCTAGGGACCTAAGTGTTGCAACCATCATCATATTTAAATTTGAAGATCTTTTTCTGACAATAATAAAAAGACACGAATAACAAAAAGCCGCCATTATGGCAAAAATAGATCCTTTTAATTCAAACCCAGAAGTATCATAAGCAATCACAACTCCTCCCATTATAGTTAAAATAATTCCAAATATTTCTAGCTTTCTTAATCTTTCGTTTAATAAGGCTGCTCCTAAAATTACAGAAAAGACAACTTGGAATTTCATTAAAAAAGAAGTGACTGGTGGTCCTACTGACCGTAATGCTATAACCCAGAAAGCTACTCCAAAAACTGTAATAATTGAAGAAATAATCATTACTTCCTTATATCTAGAGAGTTCCTTAATAGGGACTCTAAACTTGGTTCCAAAGACCATAAAAATTAGTCTTTTAATTACAGCAAATAAGAAGGCACCAAAAAACCAATAAAAGGCAACTGTTTCAGGATATAAATCTTCTGATACTTTTTTTCCAAAAATATATGAAAAAGCTGTAAAGAAGGCCGTGCCCATAACTAATGCGTATGCAATTAGTACATTTTGCTTCTTATTAATCATATTACTTTTCAAATTATAATCCTTTATTAAGCTTTAAATAAAATAGTTAAAGAAACTATTCTTGTTTTGTTACAGCGATGCCTAATTTTTTGAATCCTGACCTTTTAATTAAATCCATAATCTGAACAACAAATCCATGATCAATCTCTTTATCTGCCTTAACTACTACCACATTGTCTTTATTAATTTTATCAAGATAGTTTGGTATTTGATCCAAATATAAAGCTTGATCATTGATATAAACTTTATTATTTCTCTCAATACTAACTACTACTTGTTTCTCTGTTACCACTTCAGAACTTTTGGCTTTAGGTAACTTGATATTAATACTCGATACGACTTGAGAAAAGTTCAATGAGAGTGCAAAAAAAATCAAAAGATTGAATACAACATCAACTATAGGGGTCAAATCCATTAGTGAATCTTCTATGTTAATTCTTTTATTAAAGTTCATTTTGGTTCAGAAATTTTCCTTAACTCATTAATTAATTTATCAGATTCTGTCTGAAGTTTATTTGATATTTCTAGCACTTTATTATTAATAAACTTATATCCAATAAAGGTTGGAATTGCCACTATAAGACCAAAAGCTGTAGTGTAAAGAGCCTCAGAAATACCCCCTGCCAAGCTCGGTGGGTCTACAACTGTCTGAGTTGAAATTACCTGAAAAACTGTAATCATCCCTGAAATAGTTCCCAGAAGACCTAACAAAGTACTTATATTGCTTAATGAGCCTAATAGTTCGTTCGATTGTGATAATATAAAAATTTGTCTTGAGCCCTCATCCTCAGCAACTTTTTCAATCTCAACTTTTGACAAATTATGATTAGATAAAATTGCTAAGGCAATTTTTGCAAATGAAGATTTATTTGATTTACATAAAGCAATTGCATTTGAGACTTCGCAGGCAGATAGATATGACTGCAATTTATTTAAAAAAAACTCAGGTAAAACTTTTTTTTCTTGTATTAAAAAAAATTTTTTTAGAAAAATTGCTAACGCCACAACCGAGCACAACAAAATAGGATATACAAAAAATCCGCCTTTGGACAATAATGAAACAATGAATAATTCATTCATCTTATAGAACTACCTCGTTCTCTAAAATCTGCTCAATAGTCTCTCTTTTTCTGATTAAGCTCATACTTTTACCTGATACTAAAACTTCTGGGACTTTTGGTCTTGAATTATAATTTGACGACATTACAGATCCATATGCTCCGGCAGAATGTATTATTATATTATCTCCAATTTTTGCGTCATTTAATGTGGTGTCATAAGAAATAACATCTCCTGTTTCACAAATTGGCCCTACAATGTCAAAAATTTCTGAGTTGTCAGACGCTTGTATAGATTTAGAAACCTTGTGGTAAGCATTATATAAAGAAGGTCTCAATATATCGTTCATTCCAGCATCTATTATCAAAAAATTTTTCTGATTACTTTTCTTTTTATATAGAACTTTAGAAATCAAGTACCCAGCATTTCCAACTAATGACCTACCAGGCTCTAAAATTAAGCTACAATTAATTTTTTTCATAGTTTTAATTATTTTTTCTGCAAATTCCTTCTTAGTTGGTGGAATGTCATCATCTTTATATTTAATTCCTAATCCTCCACCTATATCAATAAATCTAATATTAATCCCCAAATCATTCAGTTTGTGGTACAACTCTTCTAGCCTTAGAAGAGAGTCTTCAAAGGGTTGTAAATCAAAAATCTGAGAACCTATATGCGCATCAATTCCCACTACATCAATGTTCTTCATTTTAGATGCTTCAATGTATGCATCATATGAATCTTCAATAGCAATTCCAAATTTACTTGTTTTTAATCCAGTTGATATATAGGGGTGGGTCTTAGGGTCAATGTCTGGATTAACGCGTATTGAGATTTTTGCATTAACTCCAACATCCTTTGAAACCCTATTAATTGCTACAAGTTCATCAAATGACTCAACATTGAAAAAACATATACCAAAATCCAGCGCTTTTCTAATTTCTAAATCAGACTTTGCAACACCTGAGAAAACAACTTTTTTTGGATTAGCACCAATTTTTATAATCCTATCTAGCTCCCCCTCAGAAACAATATCAAAACCTGAACCAAGACTATTAAAAACCTTTAATATAGAAAGATTAGAGCTTGCCTTAACAGAATAACAAATTGTAGTATCGGAATATGACTTGAAAGCTTCTTTGTATTCTAAAAACTCATTAACTAAAGAACTTTTGCTATATACATAACAGGGTGTCCCGAATCTCTCTGCTAATTCTTCGAAGCTTACTTCTTCAATAAATAACTTATTATCTTGCATATTTAACATTTAAATTATTATATACACAAGGTATGATTTTGATAAGGAGATTTCGAACTACATTGGAAAAAAAACATAAAGTTTCTTTTATAAATAAAAATACGTCTTATGATATTCTTGAAGGTGACTCTATAGTCACAAGCTCTAATAATCAAGGTGGCAAGCTGCCCTTTAGTTGTATGCAGGGTATGTGTACAACCTGTATAGCAAAGGTAATAAAGGGTGAATTTAAATATATTGAAGAGCCAGAGCCAGACACCCTAAGTCAGGAAGATATAGAAAATAATAGTGTTTTGCTATGTATCGCAACACCATTGACCGATCTTATTGTAGATTTAGATGTTGAATAATTTTTAAATTGTTGAATTTAAAATTTTGTTTTGCTACAATTGATATATCAATAATGGAGGTGCAATATGCCAGATCAACAAAATTCACCAATGAGAAATTGGGCAAGACAAGTAAGTAAAGATACTGCTGTTTCTGCTCATGATCCTCAAAAAGCACTTGGATATGCGGGACATGTAAATGGATTCCAAAACTGGGCTGCAAAAGTAGGCCTAGACTTCGGAAGACCTGAAGGACAGTCAAGACATAGAAGAGCTGTTAATCAATAGAAATATTTTTAGAAATGACCAGGAAGAGATAAACTTTATCTGGTCATTTTCTAATTTCTTTTAAAATCCAATCCCGTATAATCTATTATGATTCCTTTAAGGTTATCTTTTTATCTATCAACTTTTTTAGGGGTTTTTCTTGTAGATACTTATTATATGAATGCCGCTTATCCATTTGAGTCAGTAGATATTTCTTATTATTCTCAAGGATTAATCTATAAACTAACTAGCTACTCATTTAATCCAAAAATTACCCTATATATGGCAGGTATTATTTTTGGTTACCTGTATCACATACTCTCTAAAAAAATTCCAACCCCTAGATTTTTAACGGGAATAATAGTCGCTCTAACTATCTTTATGTTATACATATTAATTCTTTTATTCTCTTTTGACTTAAATAGGTTAAATTATATTCAGCTATATCTTGTACAAGACTTAATTGCATTTTTTATTTTTTATTTATCTATCGCAATTATTTATAGGAGGTACTAATATGGAAATTATAATTTATACAACTAAATTGTGTCCCTTTTGTGTATCAGCCAAGAATCTTTTATCTAGTAAAAATCTAGAATATACAGAAATTGACTTGAGTACAGATTTAGAAAAGAGGCTTGAAGTTTCAACAAAATACAATTGGAGAACTGTCCCAATGATAATAATAAATGATGAGTTTATTGGGGGATTTGATGATTTAAACAAGTTAAATGAAGAGGGAAAACTACCTTAAGACTTTTTTACAATATTAGCGCAAGCAATCCGTTTACCACCATTTTCATTTTCATGAATAATAATAGCAGAACCATCTTTATCCATAATGGTAGATTCTAAATCGGGATTCAGATAGATATCCTTTAAGAAGATTATTTGGCTAAACTTTTTGAGCTTACCAGTATATTTGCTAACTTCATTTTTAACATGAATAGGTTTAAAGTCTCCAGAGAATGAGCCGTTAGGCTTTAATCCATGATGATCACCCGCACTTAAGAATTCTGGTGATTCACATTTGCCATTTTTATGAATATGCATTGCATAGTAGCCTGGGAGGAGAGTATCGAGATGTATTCTAAAATTTGACCCACTCCCTTGTTGAACTATTTCAACTGTCCCTATTTTGATATTATTAGAGTTTATAAATTCTCCTTGTGCCTGATATACTTGTTCGTTAGAATCACAGGAAAAAAAGAATATGGAAATCAAAAAGATTAATAACCTACTCACCTATATGTACCTCTCCCCTTAATTTTGATAATTCAATTTGTTTTTGTCTTTCTGATGATTTTTGTATTTTCTTTTTTGTCAAACTATTATAACATTTAGGACATGAAACTCCTTTTCTATATTTTGGGCTTAAAACCTCTTCTTTTTTAAGAGGTTCACCACACCCATTACAGTTTAAGTAGGTACCTTGTTTAAGATTTTGTTCTACCGAAACTCTATTATCAAAGACAAAACATTCACCTTCCCACTTAGAGTCTTCTGAGGGAACTGTTTCCAAATATTTTATTATTCCTCCATGCAAATGTAAGACTTCCTTAAAACCTGACTTCAGTAAATATGAGCTAGCTTTCTCACATCTTATTCCACCAGTACAGAACATAGCGATTTTAGAATTTTTATTAAGATCATTTTTTTTAATAAAGTTAGGAAATTCTTTAAAATTTCTCAAAGGTGGTACGATTGCATTTTTAAATGTTCCAATAGAGGTTTCATACTTATTTCTAGTATCAATTAGAACAACATTTTCTTCCTCAATTAATTTATTCCAATCCTCGGGTTCAACGTACTTCCCAACCAGTTCATTTGGATTAGATAGCTCGGGGTGACCGAGACTAATAATTTCCTTTTTTATTTTTATTCTCAACCTATGAAAAGGCTTAGTTACTGAGCTTGAAAACTTAAAATCATCAATCAAAACACCGTGTTTGATAAAAAAACTAGTTATCAATTCAATAGAATCTTTAGAGCCTGCCAACATCCCATTTACTCCCTCTTTTGAAAGAATTACTGTTCCTAGAATAGAATTTTTCTTGCAAATTACATAAAGCTCATCTTTTAATTTATTTGTAAATTTTAAGTTGATAAACTTATAAAAACTAATTATCTCAAAATTAGAATTATCCATAGAAAAATAATATATCATATTAAATATTTTTTAAAAAAACTTGATGTTCAATAATAAATAGTGCTATAATTGATTCGTCGTCATTTAACTCTACTTGCAGCGACCTTAAATAACTGCTAAACAGAGCAAAGACATACATCTGGTTTGTCTTTCCTCTTAGAGTTACAAATTAATTTGCGGAGTTTGTTATGTTTATTTTCAAAACCTTTTTATCCTTAAATGATAAAAATTTATGCTGTATTAATCAATCAAGCTCTTGTTGTTGTAACTAATAACAAAATAATACTAATTTGATATTTCAATCAAGTAAGTACTTCATTTCTAAGGAATGGTTTTATTCATATCAAATTAGCAAAGCATTTTAATAAAAAAAATTTGGAGAGGAATATGAAAAAAGAATTAAAGCTAGTAAAAAATGAAGGAATTAAAGAATCAAGTAATGGATTGAGAGGTACGATTCATGAAGAACTAATGGATTCTGAGTCCATAAAATTTACAGGTGATAATCAACAAGTCTTAAAATTCCATGGAATTTACCAGCAAGATGATAGAGATAAAAGAAAGGCTTTGATGAAGGCCAAGCAAGAAAAGGATTATAGTTTTATGATTAGAACAAAAAACCCAGGTGGAGGAAACATAACACCTGAACAATGGCTAATAATGGATGAAATCACAAGTAAGTGGGCAAATCCAACATTAAGAATAACAACTAGAGAATGTTTTCAATTTCATGGAATTGGCAAAAAAAATTTAAAAGAACTAGTTAATACCTTAAATAAAAATCTAATAACTTCTTATGGTGCTTGTGGTGATATTGTACGAAACACCGTTGCCTCTCCAATTTCGGATATTAGAGAAGATTTTAGTTATGATGCACAATCGCTTGCAAAAGAGATTGATAAAGAGACTCTGGCAAAATCTAAAGGATATTATGAAATATGGGTAGATGGTGAAAAAATAAATACTAAAATAAATAAGGATAAAATTGAAGAAGATTCACTCTATAAAAAAACATACTTGCCTAGGAAATTTAAGATAGGAGTAGGACATCAGCTGGATAATTCTATAGATATCTATACACAGGATATTGGAATACTCCCTGTTATAGATGGTGATAAGAAATTCTTTAATATTTTAGTTGGTGGTGGGTTGGGAAGCCATCATCGACAATCACAAACTTTTCCAAGGTTAGCAGATGAATTAGGTATGTGTGAAGAAGATCAAGTTATTGATGTAGTCAAAGGAATAATTAGTATTCAAAGAGATTATGGAGTTAGAACTGATAGAAAGCAAGCTAGAATGAAATATTTACTAGAAAATTGGGGAGTAAATAAGTTTCGAGCAGAACTTGAACTAAGAATTGGATTTAAGCTTAATGAATACATAAAAAAGTCTTTAACGAAAATTGATAATTACTACGGTTGGCATAAACAAAAACAAACAGGGAAGTTTTATTGTGGAATCTTTGTTGAGAATGGAAGAATTAAAGACAAAGGTTCTGTGAAGTTAAAATCAGGCTTGGCAAAAATAATAAAGAAATACAATGTGGAGACAAGATTAACAGCTACTCAGGACTTAATTCTTGTAAATATTGATAAACAAAATGTTGAGGGTATCAAGGAAATGTTAGCAGAGCATAATATTGATACTAATGAAAGATATTCTAATTTGAGGTTAGCGTCGATGGCATGCCCTGCACTTCCTACGTGTAGTTTAGCCGTAGCCGAAGCTGAAAGATTCTTACCTTCTCTTATAGATGAGCTAGAACATATGGGACTAGGGGACGAAAAAATAAAAATTAGAATGAGTGGTTGCCCTAATTCTTGTTCAAGACCACCTGTATCAGAGGTAGGTTTAATTGGTGCCACAGCAAAAAAATATAATATATATTTAGGTGGAGATTTTTACGGAACTCGATTGAACAAGTTGTTCATGGAACTCGTAGATGATAGCGAGCTTGCATATAAAATTTCAAAATTAGTTAATTATTGGAAAAAAAATAAAAATGCAGAGGAAGAGCCTTTTGGAGATTTTTGCAATAGAACTGATTTTGAACTTTTAAGGAAAGAGGTCATATAAATGAGTACGAATTCCTATCTAAAAGAACTAGAAAGTGAGGCAATATTTATATTAAGAGAGGTAGTAGCTGAATTTACTAACCCTGTGATGCTTTATTCTGTGGGAAAAGACTCTAGTGTTATGCTCCATTTGGCTAGAAAAGCTTTTTATCCATCTAGAATACCGTTTCCTCTTCTACATGTAGATACGGGGTACAAGTTTAGAGAGATGTATGAATTCCGAGACTCGTTTACTAAAGAAATCGGAGCAAAGCTCATTGTTCATCGTAATGAAGAAGCTATTAAAAAAGGTTTTCATCCAGCAAAAAACGGAATAGCGAAGTGTTGTGGTGCTCTAAAAACTCAGGCTCTATTGAATGCACTCAGTAAGTATAATTTCAATGCTGCTATAGGTGGAGCCAGAAGGGATGAAGAAAAATCAAGAGCAAAAGAAAGAGTATTTTCTTTTAGAGATTCTTTTGGACAATGGAATCCTAAGTCTCAAAAACCTGAATTATGGAATATTTTCAATGCAGAAATAGATGAAAACGAATCGGTAAGAATTTTTCCTTTATCGAGTTGGACAGAATCTGATATTTGGAATTACATTAAACATGAAAAAATAAAAATTACTCCATTATATTTCTCAAAAAAAAGAAAGATGGTATTAAAAGGTAAAAATTTAATACCTAGTGAAGAAAATAAAAATTCTGATTTAACAGAGGTCAACTCGAGATTTAGAACACTTGGCTGTATGCCATGTACAGGCGCCGTAAAGTCTAATGCAACTAATATTGACATGATAATAGAAGAGACAATCAGAGCAAAGAGAAGTGAAAGAGAGACAAGAATTATAGATCATGGTTCAAATTCTATGGAAGATAAAAAAAAGGAAGGTTATTTTTAAATTGAAAGATTCAATTGGAATACTTAGATTTGCTACAGCTGGAAGTGTAGATGATGGAAAATCAACTTTAATAGGTAGGTTACTTTATGATTCGAAAGGAATATTTTCAGATCAACTTGAAGCATTAGAAAATGACTCGAAATTGAAAAATCAAAAAAATATTGATCTTGCTCATCTAACCGATGGTTTAAAAGATGAAAGAGAGCAAGGGATTACGATTGATGTAGCTTACAGATACTTCTCTACTACAAAAAGAAAATTCATAATAGCCGATACTCCTGGACATGAAGAATACACTAGAAATATGTTCACTGGTGCTAGCAATTCAAATCTAGCTATAATATTAATTGATTCTAGAAAAGGTGTATTAGAACAATCTAGAAGGCATTTATATATAAGCTATTTGCTGGGTATCAAAGATATAATTGTTGCTGTAAATAAAATGGATCTTATTGAATATAGTGAAAAAAAATTTTTTTCAATCAAAAATGAATTTAATCAAATTGCAAAAAAATTATCTATAAAATCCATAAAATTTATTCCAATTTCTGCGCTCCATGGAGATATGATTGTCAAAAGAAGGGATAATTTACCTTGGTATAAAGGGGAAACATTATTAAGTATGCTAGAAAACACTGTTGTACATTCTAATGATGAATCAAGTCATTCATCATTCCCTGTTCAATTGGTATCTAGAGTTGATAATGACGAAATTAATGATTTTCGTGGTTACATGGGAATGACAGCTTCTGGAGAATTTAAAATTGGAGATAAAATTCGTATTCTTCCAGGTAAGAAAGAATCTGAAATAAAAAATATTATAGTATCAGGCTCAAATACAAATAAAATAACCAAAAATCAATCAGGAACATTATTGATAAAAGATGAGCTTCAAATCTCAAGAGGAGATACGGTTACATCATTAAATTATAACCCTAGGATAGATAGTACAATTTCGGCTCAAATATGCTGGATGAGCGACGAAGAACTTGACCCTAACAAAAAATATCTTATAAAACATAGTAATAAAATTTCAAAAATCTTAATTAAAGAAGTTGTGGATAAAATTAATATTGAATCGCTTGAAAAAATACAGTCAGAGGATTCAATTAAAATGAACGATATTGGTAATGTGATAATAAAAGTTCAAAATGATATTGTTTTTGATACTTATGAATCTAACAAAGTATTAGGCTCATTCATAATTATTGATACTGATTCAAATAATACAGTTGCTGCAGGAATCATTAATTAATGGAAGTTTTCATAATCTCAATATTGAGCTTGGTACTAGCCTTCAATGTTGGAGCAAATAATGCAGCCTCTTCAATGTCTACGGTGTTTGGCGCTAAAATAATGTCAAAACTTGGAACCGTTTCTTTAGCTTTTATATTTGTTTTCATGGGAGCCTCACTATTTGGCGAAGATGTTGTTGCAACAGTTGGAAGAGGATTATTAAGCATAGAATTTATAAAATTAAATTACTATTTCATTTATTTGATTTTGATAATTCCAATTTTATCAATCTTAGCGGCGAATAAATTTAAAATCCCAATAGCTACAACTCATATAGTTGTTTGCACAATATTTGGTATAGGACTAGGATTCAATACCCTAAATATAGAAAAAATGATTGAAATTGTGGCTTGGTGGATAGCTACACCTATCGCCATTTGGTTACTAAATTATCTAATAGGTAAATACATTTATTTTGAATTAATTGATAAGTTAATTAGTCTAGATGGAAGAAGAACACAAAAAATTAGCTCTACTTTAAAATTCCTATTGATTTCCTCCGCATGCTTTCTAGCTCTTTTTGCAGGTGCGAATAACGCTGCTAATGCTGCAGCGCCAATTGTGGGACTTAACCTAATTACTGCAAATGATGCCGCACTTATTTCAGGTTTTTTTATGGCATTTGGAGCGTTAATCTTTGGTGGAAGGATTATTGAAAATATTGCAACCAATATAACATCACTCTCTGTTATAAGAGCAATATCTGTAAACTTTACTGGTGGAGCTTTTCTTGCAATAGCATCTCTCTACGGGATACCTATATCTATGGCAGAAATAATAACTTCGGGAATAATAGGTTTTTCTTGTTCAACTTCTGGTTTTAGAGAAACCTTTAAAAAGAAAAGTGTTTTCCAAATAGTATCTTTTTGGGTTCTAGCTCCAATCGCATGCATCGTTATAGCTTTTCTAATAACCAATATTCTAATTGAGGTATCAAAATGAATGAAAATATTATTGATCTCAATAATAAGTTAAAAAATAAAAGACCAGATGAGATAGTCAGGTGGGCCCTAAATCAATATGAAAATCCTATTTTAACTACTAACTTTAGACCCTATGAATGCACAATACTTCATTTATGCTCCACGGTAATGCCTGAGATTAAAGTAGTTTGGTGCGACACAGGTTACAACACCAAGGCTACTTATACATATGCGGAAAAGATTATAAAGAGATTTAACCTTAATATTCATATATATGCCCCCAAGCTTACAAAAGAATTTAGAGATATTATTATGGGTGGAATTCCAAGTATTAATGATCCAATTCATAAAGAGTTTACAGAACAAGTTAAACTCGAGCCCTTCCGAAGGGCGATGGAAGAATTAAGCCCTAATCTTTGGATAACAAACTTAAGGAAAGGTCAAACAAACTTTAGAGACACTATCGATGTTATTAGTCAAACCAAGAGTGGTTTGATAAAAGCATGTCCCTTTTACTACTCGTCAGACAAGGATTTAGATAATTACTTAAAAGAATACTCACTAGAGAATGAGTATGATTATTTTGACCCCACTAAGGTGGAAGAAAAAAGAGAGTGTGGATTGCATGGTGACTAGAAAAAAGGCGAAAAAAAAAGTTGAGTTTTAGTGCTAATCTCTTAGCTTTCTACGTGAGACAAACAATTTTGTCTCTAACTCAACCTGATGTTTATAAAGTACATAAAAATAGTAATTTTGTCAATATGTTTTTAAATTTCTTTTGCTTCGGATACCTCCTCAGGGACGAAAATGGTCCCAATAGGCAGTAAAATAGCATCTCCAAGCACTGTTACAACTCTAAAAATTAATATTCCAATTGTAGGATCATCTGGTCCATATATAGGGGAAAGTAGCGCAATTACAATAAATTCTCTAATCCCTATGCCACCAGGAGCACCAGGAATTATAAACATTCCAAGCCAAGTAATAGTAAAAAGGGAGACTACATAAAAGAATCCAATATCCATACCTAGTAAACTAGAGAAAACAAAATACTCAACAGAACCCATTCCAATAAAGAAACCTAATAAAAGAACAAATAGCTTAAGAAGCCTCATTAAATTTTCCGATGAAAAAGAAGATTTATAATTTTTCAATGCTTTAAAGAGATAAAAGGTTATTGCTAACGCACCGAAAATTAAAATGCCAAACGAAAACCCTTTTACCTTGCCACCAGAGAAATCTCTTATTTTACCAATTAGTTCCTCGGAAAGAGTAAAGGATCCAGTATAGACCGAAGTTAGGACTATTATTAATCCTATCAAGACCATAAAAACAATCTCTAAAAAGTAGCTTTGGACCACATTTGCTTTTGATGGTCCTAGCTTAGTTGCAAAATAGATTCTTGCTATAACATGCATTAAATTTGATGGTATGTATTTATAAATCTGTGTTTTGGTATATATCCCTATTATTCTCCACTTAGGTAAGTCTGATCCATGAAGAAGCTCTAGCATATATCTCCATCCAGTTGCTAGAAATCCCATTAAAACTATATAAATTACAATAAATAAAAGAAGTAAGGGTATCCAAGAAAGGCTTAATTTTTGTTTAGCAGCCTCTAAATCAATATTAACTACATATTTATAAACAAAATATAGGGCTATAATGCTCACAAGGTAGCCTAAAATTTCAATAATTTTCTTTTTTAATGGTTTTTTATTATCATTTCCGCCCAATTTCAGTCTCCAATAAGAAATTAACTATAGAATAGGTATAGTGGTTTAATATATACTATTTATAATAGAAAATTTCAATTACTTTTTTAATTTGCCATGATTTTGAATTTATTAGCATCCCTATTCTTTAGCAACAAGATATACATGGCTGCTTCGCTCAATAAAAACTATATTGCTACTACCCGAGCTTTTACAATTATAATATTAGCTACACTATTGGATGATGTTGCATATTATGTATTTGATAATAAATATGCATTATCGAATTTTAGTTTTATATTTTATTTCAGTGAAATAGTTTTAAGTTGTTTTTTTCTAGTTTTTCTAGGTCGACTATTCGGAGGGGCACCATTGCAACTTTCATTTAGCGCAATACTAAAAGGATATAGCTATACTCTTTCTCCAGTAATTTTTGGCTCGATTATCCTTATTATTTTATCGCTTACAACTGATTGCAATATCAACTACTACGATCAAATGAAACTTGGTGCATTTCTTGTAATTACTGTTTGGATGTGGATTTGTCAGTTTATATTTATTTCTACTTATTTTTCTAGAATAACTGTATTCGGCAAATTAGTAATGTTTATTGCAAATATTGCTATTTATTCAGGTGTAGATAAATTTAAAAAATTTTTCTACCTCTTTTTATCTGGGCTCCAATAATCTACCACCTGAAAAGTATCTACTATGTACTCTAACCCCAAAGTAAACTGTTTAGCGTCTTTATAAATTTCTTCAGCAATATAAGGGGTTAAAAAAAGGTTGGTCTTATCGTTAATATTCTTTTTTAAATCATTATGATTTATTGACATAACTTGGGCAGCTATATTGCTAGGTTCCGAAAAATTTACGTTCAAATCTTTTACTTTATACTTAGCCTCTAGTTCTAATTTTAAATCAAGTCCCAAAATCTTTATTTGATTTATTTTATTTACTATTTTCTCGAAATTTTCTACCAGTCTAAAGCATCTTCTTGGTGGATGAACTTCGAAAGATATATAGGAATTCTCACCATCAAAATTATTTACAAAACCTGAATCATAGTGGTATGAGTCTGTGAGTTTTCTCTGCCTACTAAGCCCTAAACCTATATTCTTTAACAAGGTTTCAATAATCTCTCTTTTACTCTCATCAATTGAATCTATCAGCATGCTCTTCCAATAATTTACAGTTTCAACACAAAAGGGATCCATTATCACGTTTGAATCAGCTTCGATTGACCAAAAGAGAAACTTTGGTTCTTTGGTATTTAAAAATTTATTAACTAAAAGGTGTCTCGAAAAACAATTTTCATTATCAAGAGCTGGGGGGAAAAAAGCTGAATTATCTTGATAATCATAGGAATTTTGTAGGGATTCAAATGTGCGATACTCTAAAGAATTACCCATAGATTTATTTATTAAAGGCTATATATGAGCAAAAATTTCCAAGCTGAATTCCATCGGACAAATATTTATTTAAAAAAACATAATTAAAATCATCTGACTTCCAAGTTAAAGTTTCACTAATTCCATTATCAACTTTTGATATTGAATGAGTGCCCAATTTACTTATTGAAATAGCTTTTAGCTTATTACAGTCATCTTCGTTATACCCAAAATATCCAACACTTCGAACAGACCCTTCAGAATTAATTAGATAAAAAGAAAAGGGATTTTTTAAATCTTGAAGATTAGTTTCACGAATTAACAAATCAATATTTTTTGTATTAACTACATTTGAAACTTGCAGGTATTCTCTAGAAGTTGTTTCGGAAAATTTATATATAGCTTTTTTCTCAGTCACTATTTCATTAATTGTAATATCATCTACTGAACCTACGTTGTAAGATGAGTTATGATGAGATGAATTGATATTGAAATAAATTAGAATTACTAAAGCAATTAATGCTAAGTAAGCTATTGGCATAAATATCCATCCATTGTCTCTAAAAAAAGGTATTTCATTTATCTTCATAAAATTCACCTAACCTTCTAAAGTAACTACTTCAATCATCTTATCTGGGTCTCTAACCATTCCACTTTCATCTTCCCCTTTTTTAATTTGATCGATTAGCTCCATTCCTTCTTCTACTTCTCCCCAAATAGTATATTGATTATTTAGCCAAGAGCAATCACCAAAACAGATAAAGAACTGTGAATTTGCACTATTGGGATCCGCCGATCTTGCCATTGATGCAGTTCCCCTAACATGACTTTCACTTGAGAATTCTTGGTTTAGATTTGGCTTGTCTGAACTTCCTGTCCCTGTCCCAGTTGGATCTCCGGTCTGCGCCATAAAGTTAGGAATAACTCTATGAAAAACAACTCCGTTATAAAAACCTTCTGATGCTAGCTCAATTATTCGTTGAACATGATTTGGAGCAAGATCGGGTCTCAATTTTATTTTTACATTCCCTGTTTCAAGCTTAATTCTAATATGTGTAATTCCCATAATAAACTCCTTTATCTATAAATGTAGATATTATTAATATATATATAATTTCAACATATAAAAGTTTTTTTACCCTTTTCATTCATTTTCTGCAATGTATAATTAACACTGAGTTTACCCCGATTTAAACTGAGATTAAAATTACATGGAGGGTGTATAATTATGTCTTTTGTTACTAGTGATCACGAAGAATTTAGAAGTGCGGTTAGAAGGTTTACTGAAGAGGAAATAATACCTATTGCATCAGATTTAGATGCCAAAAACGAAGAAATTCCTATGGAAATAATAACCAAAATGGCAGAACAAGGCTATTTTGGAGTTTTATTCCCAGAAGAATACGATGGTCTAGGACTTGATAATATTACTATGACCATAGTTGCCGAAGAATTAAGCAAAGGATGGTTAAGCGTAGGAAGTGTTATGACAAGAGGGGTTATAATGGGAACATTGCTCGAAGCACATGGCACTGATGAGCAAAAAAAGAAATATATTCCTGGACTCGCGACAGGTACGGTTCTACCTGCCGCGGCTTTCACCGAACCAGATTCAGGTTCTGATTCAGCTAGCATGATAATGAAAGCAACAAAGACAGATGGAGGATATCTATTAAATGGTGCAAAAGCTTGGTGTACTTATGCAAATAGAGCAAATGTTTTAATGGTTCTTGCAAGAACAAATCCTGACACCTCCCTAAGACATAAAGGTCTAAGTATGTTTTTTGTTGAAAAAGAGTCAGCAGAAAAAATAGTTCACCCAAACATAAAAGGCGAGCCTATACCGACAGTGGGATATCATGGAATGAGATCGTTTAATTTAGCCTTTGAAGATGTTTTTGTTCCTGAAGATTCTCTATTAGGCGGAGAAGAGAATAAGGGTTTTTATCAATTAATGGTTAGTTATGAAAGTGCTAGACTTCAAACAGCTGCCCGTGCGGTTGGTGTGGCACAAGCTGCATTTGATTTTGCACTTCAATATTCAAAAGAAAGGGAGCAATTTGGTAAACCAATTTGCGAGCATCAAGCTATAAGAATGAAGTTGTCAGAAATGAAAGTTGAGCTAGAAGCTGCAAGACAACTTACCTATTATGCTGCCTCATTAAAAGACTCGGGGAAAAGATGTGATCTAGAAGCAGGAATGGCTAAAGTTAAGGCTGCAAAAGCTGTAGAGTTTATAACCAGAGAAGCTATGCAAATCCTTGGAGGATATGGATACTCTAAAGAGTTTCCTGTTGAAAGATACTGGAGAGATGGAAGAGTAATTAGCATATTTGAGGGGACAAGTGAAATACAACACGAAGTTATCGCTAAAGCTATATTAAAATAAAATAGAATCTAGGAGGAAATTAAATTGTTTATATTAGATGAAGGTACAAGAGTAGTGGTTCCAAGGACTGAACTTACATATCCGGGACACAACATGAAACTCCACACAAATGCAGCTAGTGCAGAAAAAACACCAGTTGATCATGTTATGGCTGATTTAGAGGACGCCTGTCCTTACGAATTCAAAGGTGATAAAAGTAGGGCTACAATGGTAGAAGCTTTAAATACCTTGGATTTTGGAAAAAAAGTTATAACTGTAAGACCAAACAACCTTAGGTCTGAATTTTTTAGAGGTGACATGGAAGCAGTATTAAGTGGAGCAGTAGATAAGTTTCACGGAATAATTATCCCAAAATGTAATGGACCAGAAGACGTAAAATTAGTTTCAGATACTTTAGATGAATTGGAGTCAAAGCATGGATGGAAAACTAAGTTAGCAATAGAAGCTCTTATTGAAAGGCCTAGAGCACTAGAATATGCATTTGATATGGCTAAAGCCTCTCCAAGAATGGCTGGGCTTATATTCGGAATTGCTGATTATACTGCGGAACTTGGTGTAGATCCTAGTGCTTGCTTGGATGCTCAAAATGAAGTTTTTTATTATGAAAAAAAAGCTGTTATAACTGCCGCTAAGGCTGCAGGGCTTCATGCAATCGATAATGTTTATTTAGGATTATGGAGAAAAGATGATACACCAGAGCAAGTGGCAAAAGTAGAAGAAGGATTGAGAAAAAAAGTACAGGGCTCTGCTTTGATTGGTATGGATGGAACGTGGGTAATACATCCTCAACAAGCTGTAATATCTAATGACGCTTTCACACCAAACGATGAGCAAATAAAAGAAGCAAAACAACAACTAGATTTTTATCATGAAATGGGTGGTGGCTCAATGTTTAATCCTGAAACAGGTGAAATGATTGATGAAGCTACTGCAAAGATTGCTTTAATGAGAGTTTCAAAAGCTTATCTTGCAGGCTTAGTAGACAAAGAATATCTTGATTTAATGGCTGAAAAAAGTAAGTCAATCACTGGTTATGATATTTTAGGGTCAAACGAATAAGTTAATATGGCTAATAAAACAGATAGACCTTGGATTATGAGAACTTATGCTGGACACAGTACAGCAGAGGAATCTAATAAACTTTTCAAGATGAACCTTAGTAAAGGTCAAACTGGATTAAGTGTGGCTTTTGATTTGCCAACACAAACTGGCTATGACTCAGACCATATCCTATCTCAAGGTGAAGTAGGAAAAGTTGGCGTTCCTATATCTAACTTAGATGATATGAATAAACTTTTTCAAGATATACCTCTGGATCAAATGAATACATCTATGACCATTAACGCTCCAGCCGCTTGGCTGTTATCCCTTTATTGTGCAACAGCAGAAAAATCTAATGTTGATATTTCTAAGCTCCAAGGTACTACACAAAACGATATATTAAAGGAATATCTTTCCAGAGGTACATATATTTTTCCTCCAAAGGAATCAATAAATCTTATATCTGATATGATTGTATTTTGCTATAAAAAGATTCCTAAGTGGAATCCTACTAATATTTGTAGCTATCACCTTCAAGAAGCAGGTGCAACTCCTGTACAGGAGATTGCTTTCGCTTTATCTAATGCAATTTGCATATTAGACACAGTTAAAGAATCAGGTCAAATCCCCGAAGAAGATTTTCCTAAAGTAGTTGGCAGGATATCTTTTTTTGTAAATGCAGGAATTAGATTTGTCGAGGAACTATGTAAGATGAGAGCTTTCACAGAAATGTGGGACGAAATATGCCAAAAAAGATATAACGTAGAGGATCCTAAGTTTAGAAGATTTAGATATGGAGTTCAAGTAAATTCGCTTGGTTTAACCGCACAGCAACCAGAGAATAATGTTGCTAGAATAATTATCGAAATGCTAGCTGTAACTCTTAGTAAGAATGCAAGAGCTCGAGCTGTTCAATTACCTGGTTGGAATGAAGCTCTGGGGCTACCAAGGCCTTGGGATCAACAATGGTCTCTGAGGTTCCAACAAATTCTTGCCTTTGAAACTGACTTACTAGAATTTTCGGATATATTCGAAGGTTCCACAATAATCGAAGGGAAAGTAAAAGAATTAAAACAATTAGCTTATGATGAGATCGATAAAATTGATAAAATGGGTGGAGCTGCAGTTGCCCTTGAAAATGGATATATGAAAGAGGCTTTAGTGAGCTCTCTTGCAAAAAGATCGCATGATATTGAAAGTGGAGATAAAAAAATTATAGGTGTAAATATTTTCCAGGAAACTGAACAATCACCTCTCTCCGTTGATGAATCAATACAAAAAGTAAGCGATAAAGTTGTTTCTGATAAAATTAATTCACTATTTAAATATAAGGAAAAAAGAGATGAAAAAAAGGTTAAAGCAAGTTTGGAGAAACTCAAGAATGTGATTAAAAACGCAGACAATATAATGCCAATATCAATAGAGTGCGCAAAGAATGGTATAACGACTGGTGAATGGGCAGGTGCTCTTAGAGAAGTATTTGGAGAATATAGGCCACCTACAGGAACTGGAATATCAACTGATGTGAATGATGAAGAAATCACGCTTGTTAGAGATAAAGTTAAAGATGTAAATAAAAGGCTTGGAAGACCAATAAAAATATTAGTTGGAAAACCTGGTCTTGATGGTCACTCTAATGGGGCTGAGCAAATTGCAGTTAGAGCAAGGGATGTAGGAATGGAAGTCATTTACCATGGTATTAGATTAACTCCTGATGAAATTGTTAGTACTGTAGAACAAGAAGATGTAGACCTGATTGGATTGAGTATTTTATCTGGCTCACATCTTACAGTTGTTCCAAGAATTATAGAAATAATGAAAGAGAAAGGGTGCGGTAATACACCTTTGATAGTTGGTGGAATTATACCGGACGAGGATCACGCCACATTAAAAAAATCAGGGGTTAGAGCAGTTTATACACCTAAAGATTACTCTTTAAACAAAATTATGGAAGACTTTGCGAATATAGTTAATAAAGAAATGACTAACGGTTAGGCTTCCCATACTTTACTTCTTCATCATAGGTTTGATACTGTTCTATATATTTATTCTTAAATTCTTTAAAACTTCTTGTCTCTTCTAGTTGTGAATTAATTTCAGTTATCAAAACCCTTTTATTTTCCTCGTCAACAGAAAGAAAAATTTCTAGGTTTTCATTATCCCATTTATACGTCTGGAAAGAATAGATAGAGTTTTCAGAATCTGGATTAGAATAATTCTCTATTAGGACATTATAAAGAGAATTTACAATTACCTCTAAATTCTCCTCATTTATTGCATTAAATATTACCCTAGTAGATAAGATTGACCCTTCAAAAAAATTCACAGTAGAGTTAGAAGAAGAATAATTAAACTGATTTGGAAGATTGATTAAAGTTCCACCGAATGAAAAACTAACTAGCTTATCTTTTTTATCATTTTGTGACTTCTCATACTTCAAGCCTCCATTAGATATTTTCTTTTTAACTTCACTTTGCGAAGAGGAAAGATTAAATCCTGAGACTAGAACTGTATTAGAAGAAGCTGTTGGGTTTACGTCTTTAGATTCAACTGTGTCAGGCATAAGCCATTTTGGTCTATCTTCCCACTCCTTAGAAAGCCAAGAACACGAATTAAGCAAAAAAAGGGATAAAAAAATAATATAAAAATTTCTGTACTTTATAAAATTTACCATCTGTCTCTAGGTGAACCAGGCCTGTCTATTTTTTTAGTTCCATCCTCTCCTATTTCGTTTATTACAGAATTATATTCATTACTATCAGAGGAATTTTCTATTTTTTCGCTCTTTTTTGATTTAATCCTAACTTTAATAGTATGATGCTTAATATTATCTTCCTTTTTTTGATAATTCCACTTTTCCCTAGGGGACTTTAATGCATAGGAATCATTTATAAAAAAGCTTATTAGTAGTAAAATCAAGAGAAAAAAAACTTTTCTAATCACTACATAATGATACATTTTATTAGATAAAATAAAATGAAAAAATTAGAATCAAAAATAAAAAAACAAAAATTCATAATTATCTCAATTATGATTCATCTGCTGATAATTATGATTTTTCAAAACTATAATTTATTCTTTAAAGGCTTTCAAAAACCCCTAAAATATTTGGAAATCACAGAAATCGATATCCCTGACTCAAATAAGATTATAAATGATTCAGGTAGATTAGCGAAAAACTCAAATAAAGTTATTGAAGAAAAAATTAGAAAATCACCAATTAAAAATTCAAATAAAAAATCAGTTGATTCGAAAAAAAGTGAAGCGAGCAATAAAGTCTTATCTAAAGAAGAGAAAAAAATTACAGAAAAAGGAGACCTAGAAACAAAGAATAAGTCCGAAAAGAAGAAACTAGCAGATAAATCATCAAAATCTACAGAAAGTTTATTCAATCCGGGTCCTACTGACCCTGAGAGTAACGACGAAGTAACTGTTGACTTCAATACACAGGAATTTAAGTATATTTCATATTTTCTAAGGATAAAAAGAAAGATTGAAATGACATGGTCATATCCCACTTCCTCACTTCAGAGGGGAGAAACGGGTCAAGTTGTTCTAAAAATAACATTAAATAAAAAGGGGAAACTCATAAATAGCGAAATTCTTAAATCTTCAGGCTATGCTGACTTGGATAATGAAGCAGGTGATGCGGTATATCAAGCAGCACCATTTGGTCCATTCCCTTCGGCTTGGACATTAAACAAGCTAAACGTAAATATAACTTTCAATTATTCCCCTCAAGGTTGGTACTATTAAGTAATTTTAAATTCGCTTCCTTTGACAACATTACCTAATACATAAAATTTTTCATTTTTAGAGTTTAAAATTTTTGATAAAGCTCCCAAGTCTTTTTCATTTATACAAATAACAAAACCAATCCCCATATTAAAAACTTTAGTCATTTCTTCAAAATTTAGACCTGAATAGTCTTGTATATCTTTAAAAAGTTTATTCTTTGGCATTCTAGAATGATAAATCTCTATACCCATGCCCTTTGGCAAAATCCTAGGGATATTTTCAACAAGTCCGCCTCCAGTTATATGTGCCATCCCTTTAACCTTAATTTTTCTTAAAATACTAGAAATTATATCAACATAAATTCTAGTTGGCTTCATTACAGAATTAATAAATCTCTTATCTTGAATAAACTTACTTCTTTTTTCAAAAAAAAGTTTTCTAATTAAAGAGTAGCCGTTTGAGTGTGGTCCACTAGAAGGAAGTCCTATTAGTAACTCTCCTCCTCTAATCTTCTTTGTTTGTATGATTTTATTTTTATCAACTATTCCAACCGCAAAACCAGCTAAATCAAAATCTTTACCCTTATACATTCCAGGCATTTCTGCGGTTTCCCCCCCTACTAAAGAGCATGAAGAAAGAATGCAACCCTCGACAATTCCCTTAATAACCTCAGAATGGTAGTTAACTTTTAGTTTCGAAGTTGCTAAATAGTCTAGAAAGAAAAGTGGCTTGGCCCCAGTACAAATCAAATCATTGATTGACATGGCAACTAGATCAATTCCTAGTCCTCTAAGTTTATTTGTCTTAATTCCCAGCTCTATTTTAGTCCCTACACCATCTGTACAAGAAACCAAAACAGGATTTTTTATTTTCTCTTTTGTAATAGAATAAAGCGCAGCAAAAGATGTTGTTTTTCCAATTACATTACTATTTAAGGTTTTTTTAATATCACGTTGAATTTTAGCTACGAAGTCATTACCAACTTTAATATCAACTCCAGAATCTTTATAAGTAATTTTCGACTTCATTAAGAATTAATTTATAACTCCAAAAGCCTTCCTTATCAAGTCTGGAAGTAAAGGCCCTAGAAAAGATATTATCAATAAAGTTGATATAAATCCAAAAACACCTAATGCAAATCCTATTGCTCCGGCTGTACCTAGCCTGTCACTCTTCTTGTCCATTAATGATGACCTCCCCCGCTAGAAAGTTTTTTTATTAATTTTTTATCTTTTAGTCCAAAAATTGGGAAGTAAGAAAGAAACTTCGTTATGCATAACAAAAATAAACATAAAAATCCAAATGATATTAGAATGCTTTCCAGGCCAAAATGAAAATGATCATGCATTAGTGAAGGATAAATTAATACAATCTTTTCCACAAATAATCCTAAGAAAGATATTGAAGCAATGGTTACTAAAATGGGTTTTACAACTTTGGTTGTTCTAGGGATTAAAGTCACAAAAGGGATTACAAAAATACATGTCAAAATAGCCCAGGATAAAGACTTATAAGGCTCATCAAATACCCTTGATGCAATAAATCCAGTTTCTTCGGGCATATTTGCATACCAAATTGGCAAAAACTGGGAAAAGAAAGTATATAGCCAAAAAACACTTAAACCGAACATCAATTTTGCGGCATCATAATATTGAAATTCTGTAATAACTTGTTCTAGTTTAAATTTAATAGTCATCATAGACGAAATTATCACAATCAAACCTAAAGCTGCTAAAACTGATGCCATAAAATAATAAACACCAAATAATGTGCTATAGAAATGCACATCAAGAGACATAATAAAATCAAATGCAATGAAAGTCATTGATAGCGAATATGCAAAGGCAATAGCTATAGAATACTTATAAAGCTTATTATCATGGTCAACCTCTTTTCCTTCTTCTGGTGTGGATGATAAAAACGAGAAAAACCCTTTAAATCTGCCAGTTCCTTCACAATCTTGTTTAATTGAATGATACAAATAATAGTATGTTAGTATGTGCAAAGTTCCAATCAATAATATGCTTCTTATGAATACAGAATTAAAGTTTAGCCAGAGATCATATTTTCTACTAGTAATATAATCATAATTTCGATAATCTTCTGAAAAGTATATTAGAGTTTTTTCTCCATCAATAAAAAGCAGTACAAGTAAGAATATAAACACAACTGGCATAAATGCAGCAAAAGACTCGCAAATACGCATTATAGATCTTCCCCAACTAGAACTAGTGATTCTCATAGCACAGGCAAAAAGGACCCCACCGTGGCTGACGCCAGCCCAGAAAACGAAATTTAAATGAAAAGCAGTCCATGCAATATCTGCGTGACCGTTAGAAAGAGTGTATAAAAAAGTCAAAAGACCAAGTATAAATCCACCGTACAAGAAATAATCTAACGTTTTAGGAAATTCAATTTTTCTATCTAATAAAGCATTAATATCTATACTCATAACAAAATCCTTTACTTAACCTTTCCTTGCAAATATCTTACGTAATAAACTATATCCCATGCTTCATCAGGGGTAATTCTGCCGTAAGCTGGCATCATAACATATCCACCATAACGAATATAGGCATAAATATATCCATCTGTTCTATTAATTGTTTGCTGTTGTCTTAGATTTACTGGGTAAAAATACGCGTTGGGTCTTAAATCATTTTTTATGACTGGTCCATCTCCAAGCCCCGTCATACCATGGCATGAATAACAATTTATTTCGTATAACTCTTTACCTTTTGAAATAGATAGCTCTCCCTTGTTAGGCCCAGTAACAATTGCTTCGTACTCCTTTCTATCAAGCTCAGGAGATTCTTCGCTCTTAAAAACCGAGCCCTCAGGATAATCTCTTGCTTCCTCGTATGGCTTGATACTAGGATGTTCCCATAAATCAGTGGACCAGGGTAAAGAAAAAGAATCATCCATAAAAACTATGAATCCTAAAAAAACATAAAAAATAAAAGTAATAGATTTACTCATGAATCACTCTCTTTTTTATCAGCTGCTGCTTCCGCTGGTTTTTCTTCCTCAGTTTCAACTGGTTTTTCATCAGCTGCTGCTTCCGCTGGTTTTTCTTCCTCAGTTTCCTCTTCAATAACTTTCTCTTCTAAAACTTCACCATTCAACTTTAATTCTTCTGAGCCAAAATCTCTTAATATATGTTCTACCTGCTCAAAATCACCACTATCAACTGTTACTAGTATTCCAAACTTATCATTGCTAAATCTTTCGTCATAGTGAATAGGGTCAACGTTTTTTCTTAATCTAGAGTTAATTATCAATCCAAGAAAAGTCGACAATCCACCAATTAAAATCATACATTCGAAAATAATTATCATATAGGGAGGTACTGATACTATTGGTTTAGCACTTGTTACTATAGGCCAATCTAAAGATGTTAAAACTGTAAATGCCGCTCCAACACATGCTCCTAAAATTGCTCCACAAAGAGTAAAGTATTTAACCTTACTAGGCTCATAACCCCTATCTAGTGCATCTTCTATCTCATGGCTTGGGACAGGAGAAAAGGCCCGAATATCCTCAAACCCTTTACTTCTGAGTTCCTTAATTGTATCAATTAATAGGTCCATATAAGAGTAAATTGCCAAAATCTTTCTACTATCACTCATGATTTGAACCTCCATTCTTTCTTGGAACAGGAAGTATTTCTTTTATCTCTGCAATTGAGAGAGCAGGAAGTGTTCTTACAAAAATCAAGAAGAACATAAAGAACCATGCGAAGCTACCAACAGTTATTCCGAGCTCAACCCATGATGGCTTGTATAGGCCCCAAGACCCGGGCTCAAATTCTTTAGATAGTGATATTACAATAATATTAAATCTTTCAAACCACATCCCAACATTTATTAATAAAGAAATTATGAATAATATAACAAGGTTGTTTCTTATTTTTTTGAACCATAAGGCATGAGGAACAATTCCATTACAGAACATCATAGTCCAATAAAAGAATGCATAGTCTCCATTGGCCCTATATAAGAATTGATCATATTCATATTTATTTCCACTATACCAGGCAATGAAAAACTCGATTAGGTATGCATAAAAAACAATGCATGAGGTTAAAATTATCATCTTAGACATTCCCTCAAAATTTTCCATTGTTATATAGTCCTCTAATTTAAAAATCAATCTTAGTGGGATACATAAAGTTATAACCATCGCTAATCCTGAAAAAATAGCTCCGGCGACAAAATATGGCGGAAAAATAGTTGTATGCCATCCAGGAGTATTTGCCATTGCAAAATCCCATGAAACAACACTGTGTACAGATATAACAAGAGGTGTAGCAAAACATGCAAAATAAAAATAAGCCCTAGTATAAGTGCTCCATTCCCAATTTGAACCTTTCCATCCCAGAGATAACACAGAATAAAGTGCTTTTTTTGCCTTCCCTACTACAGTGTCACGAATTGCAGCAATATCAGGAATCATTCCAATAAAGAAGAAAACTGAGCTAATGGTTGCATACGTACTAACCGCAAAAACATCCCATAGTAAAGGAGAATCAAAATTAACCCACAAACCTCTTTGGTTTGGATAAGGCAAAAGCCAGTAGAAATTCCACGGTCTCCCTAAATGAATTATTGGAAATAATCCCGCAGTTGCAACAGCAAAAACAGTCATTGCTTCAGCTATTCTATAAATAGACATTCTAAATTTAGCTCTAAATAAAAATAGAACCGCAGAAATCAAAGTACCAGAGTGAGCTATACCAACCCAAAACACAAAGTCCGTAATATAGACTCCCCACAATACTGGATGGCTATATCCTGCTACGCCTAATCCAGTATAAACTTGATAAATAAAGCAATATATTCCAAAAGCAAGGAAAATCATATCAAAAATAAATATTGCCCACCAGCCAAAAGAAGGCTTATTGAGCATATTCATAACAGTCTTGTTTAGATTGGAGTACTTATCTGCTTCTGCTATCTGACTCATGATTTATCCCACTCGATTTTTTTAAGGTAAGACACTGATGGCCTTGTATTAAGTTCAGCTAATAACTTATATGACCTTTTATCTTCAACCATTTTTGATACTTTAGAACTTGGTTCATTAAGATCTCCAAAGACTATTGCATTACAGCCACATACACTTTGGCATGCAGTCTCAACTTCACCATCTCTTAATTTTCTATCTTCATCTCTAGCTACATCTTTGGCTGCCGTAATCCTTTGTATGCAAAAATTACACTTCTCCATGATTCCTCTTGACCTAACGGTCACATCAGGATTAAGTTGTAAGTTTAATGGCTCTGGCATTTCATATTTAAACCAATTAAACCTTCGAACTTTATATGAGCAGTTATTAGAACAATACCTTGTTCCAACACATCTACTATAAACCATTACATTAATTCCCTCTGGATTATGATATGTAGCAAAAACTGGACAAACAGGTTCACATGGAGCATTTTCACAATGTTGACATAGCTGTGGTATAACTCTTGTATCAACTCTTACAGAATCTAAATAGTCTTCTTCCTCAGTCTGAAACCTCTCTAAGGTTAGCCAAGACATATATCGCCCATTTCCAACTTGTTCCTTTCCTACAACAGGGATATTATTTTCCGCATAGCAAGCGGTAACACAAGCGCCACATCCAGTACATTTATCTAAATCTATATTCATACCCCATTTGTGGATAAAGTAATCATACTCTCTGTACATATCTCTAGCATGATGATGTCCATCATGATGATCATCATGATGATCGTCATGCTTAACAATTTCGGATAAGGCGATAGTTTGAGCTATATCTCTGTTATCTTGGGAATATGAATGCTGGACTTTAACTAACTTCTCCCAATTTCCAGTTTTATTTATTGACACTTTACCGGAAGACCAATTTAAATTTCCAGCATCTCCAACACTAGTACCATTTAGAAGGTTTACAGGGTTAACACCTCTATTCTCGGCATATCTACCATATGAAGTATGCCCTTGTCCCAGGGTTATAGAAATTGTGTCAGGTCTCATAGCTTTTGATAAATAAGCTTGTGTGGTGACCTTTCCATGATCTGTTTCTATATCAACAAAATCACCTTCAATTATATTCAACTTCTCAGCAAGCTTAGAATTAATCTCAACCCATGAATCCCAAACTGCGGTAGTAAGTAAGTCCGGTAATTCTTGAAGCCATGTCTTGTTGGCACCACGCCCGTCATAAAGTCTGTAGTTAGGTGTTATAAATAAATTTAATCTATCCCCAATGTCATCTTTAATCTTAACGGTAAATTTTTTATTAGGATTAAAGCTAGCTTCAACTTTAGGAGGAACTTGATTAAATACGCCTCCATCCTTTAAAACTTGGTTCCAAAAAGATCTAAAAGAGGTTGGAGAATAAGTCGCTGCCCAGGAATTTTTTAAATAATCTAGATATGAGCTCTCTTCTATTTTTTGGTTTTTTGGCTCTACATTATTAAAAATAGAAACTATGGAATCTCCGATTGACAAGTTCCCATAAAGCGCTTTCATTGTCGGTTGCATTATATACCTGGTATTTTTTTTGCCTTCATAATCACCCCACTGCTCTAGTGGGTGTTGGTCTGGCAAAATAAGGTCAGATAACTCTGAGGTTTCATCTAATATAGATGAAAAACTTACTTTATATGGAATTTTTTGTAATGCTGATTGAATATTGAGAGAATCAGACAGGTTATATACAGGGTTAGCATTATATGAGATTAATAAGTCTACATTGCCGTTAGCGGCATCTTCTCTGAATTTTAAAATTTCCTGATATGATGAAGCATTTGAAATCATATAGTGATTATCAAAGTCATATTTATCTAGGTTATCAGTAATATAATTTAAGATATTAATTGCAATCATAGTTTTTGATTGATTCTCATCAGCAGATGCTATCCCACCACCAATTGCTAAGGAAGAATCTGATGAAGCAAAATCAATTGCAATCTTCTCTATAGATTCGATAGATATACCAGTTAGATTACTGGTTTTTTCCAAAGTAAAATTAGATAAATTTGTAAAAGTTTCTGGAACAGATTTTTTATTAAGTCTTTTAGATTTTATATAATTTATTATTCCTAGTACTAAATATAAATTTGTACCTGGTTTTGCTGGTACCCAGTCATCAGCTTTTGCACCTGTCAAAGTTAGTTTCGGCTCCACTTGTACAAACTTTCCTTTGGAGTCCTTTTTTAAAGAGTGCATCTTCTCAAATCTAGCACCATACTCATTTGGAGATAGCCATGTCTCAAGAAAGTCAACTCCAAAGCTAAGTAGATAATTTGCCTGATCAATTTTATAAGTTGGTATAAGTTTTTGTCCAAATGTAACTTTATTTGCTTCGGCAATATGCTCAAAAGAAAAAGTTTCATATTTGATTCTATTTGCTCCAATTTTGGTGGAAAAATTTGTAAGAAGATTATCTAAAGTGCCGGTAGTGTTATCGGTAATTATATATATATTCTGATTTTTTTCATTTAATTTCTTGGTTAAGATTTCAAGAGCTGATCCCCAAGAAATAGGCGATAAATCTCCTCTATTATTTTTATACAGTGGCTGTTTAATTCTGTCTGGATCATAAAGACCCTGCAATGAGGCTTGTGATTCTGAAGAAACACCACCATTAGATATCGGGTCAAGTTTATTTCCCCCAATAAATATAGCTCTTCCTTCCCTAACTTTTACTTCAACAGGAGCTCCGACAGGTGAGAAGGGTAAAACAGTTGAATAATAATTTGGTATTCCAGGAATAACATCTTCAGGTGGGATAGCATAAGACACTAATTTATCTAGTGGCTCAGGTGTGCATCCTGATGATACCACTGCTGCACCACCAATAGCAGTTAAAGCCTTTAAGAAATCTCTTCTGTTTAGCGTGCCCTTTTTTCCTTTATCGTTACTCATAATTTACTAAATGTTACCTGGTTAATAATGACAAGTTGAACAGTCTTTCAACCAAGCAACCTCCTTATTGATATTGATTAACTTCTCTTTTCCTTTATTAAGTTTATGTTCATCTCCTAATTTTCTATCGAAATCTTTATATAATTTTCTAGATTGAATTCTACCTGTGTGAGACATATTTCGCTTCTCATGTTCACTTAATTTAGATATATTAGGATGGATTTTTTCAAAATCATCAAATTTCTTCTGTAATTTCTCTTCGTGACAACTTATACACCAACCCATCTGCATTGTTGTAATTGGTCTAGGCTGGTCAATATTTTCAACATCTCCATGACAAGTTTTACATTCTAATCCATATCTTATATGTGGCTTGTGAGGAAATTTGGCATGCTCTGGTACGTAATGATAATTAACCCACACAATGGATTCCTTTCTTTCCCAATAACCCGTAAGTTTTTTTATCTCATTTTCGAAATTAATTCTCTTTCTTCCATCATACAAGTAGTTTGTAGGATCAATCAGCTCACCATTATATTCATAAATCCTTTTTGGGTCCTTAGGGTCATATTTTGCATTAACATATTTATGACAGCCCATACACTCCATGACTGAAGGTATGCCGGGCTGAGATGACTTCCCTACATAAGCATGACAATAAGTACATGGAATCTCATTTACACCCGAGTGTATTTTGTGACTAAATGCGATTGGCTGATGAGGTTCGTAGTCTTTAAAAAAAGCAAAATAAGAAATTAAAACTGTTGCCAATAAGGCTAATATCGTTACTATTGTGAGCTTCTTCGACAACTTTATAATTCCTCTTTTGCAACTTGAGTATGGGGACTGGTAAAAATGATATCATAGTCATAATTACTGTCAATTGGCGTATTTCTTTAACAGTATGTTGAATTTATCTTGACATTTTTTTATAAATTCTCGTTGACTAAATTGGCCACCTAAAAGAGGATGAAAAAAACTTTTTAACCTAAAATTTTTATTTTTTTGATTACTTTTTGAGATTTTAGGGACAACACCAAGAATGTTGATTTTTTTCTTATTAATTAAAATAGGATTATGAAGATTAGAAATATTTGGATTTTTTGGATAGGAATTTATGATTAT
This sequence comes from Deltaproteobacteria bacterium TMED58, assembly GCA_002167555.2. GTDB lineage: Bacteria > Desulfobacterota_D > UBA1144 > UBA1144 > UBA1144 > TMED58. Next base: position 168,801 of record NHDL02000001.1, on the reverse strand, counting down.
GCCTTCAAATTTAATTTTTCTGGATTTTAAAGTTTCAATTGACATATATGTGTGATTTAAAGTCCCTAAATTAGGGCTAATAACCAACAATACTCTTGCCTTTATTGATTTTATTAAATCAACTATTTCCTTATCCATTGTCAATGGGACTCTAAGTCCACCTGCCCCTTCTATTAGCATGATGTCATATTCACTCTCTAATTTTTTAATTTTTTTAACTATAGATTGGTAATTAATTTTTTTCTTTTCAATTATTGAAGCAGTTAAAGGTGCTACGGGCTCATTAAAAATGCTAAATTGATAAAAATCTACCTCTTCTCCTAGATTATAAAGATTCCTTACTTTAGATAAATCGGAGTTTTTTAAATTTTTAATCCCGCTTTCTATAGGCTTTATATAAGCAACTTTCTCATATTTACTTTTAAGAAGCTTAATTAACAATGAAGAGACAAAAGTCTTTCCAATATTTGTATCGTTACCTGAGACAAAGAAAATCATGAATTCTCATCAATAAATTGGAGTACTTCCTCAGCGTGAGCTTTCGTATTTACCTTAAACCATATATTAATTATTTTTCCGTCTTCATCTATTAGAAAAGTTGTTCGCTTTGCAGAACCTTTATCGTTTAAAACTCCATATTTTGTAATGATTTTTAATTCAGGATCAGGTATCAGAGTTATTTTTAAATTATATTTACTAACAAACTTTTGATGTGACACTTCATTATCCTTGCTTATTCCAAAAACTTTTACTTTTTGCTCATCAAACTTAACAATTGATTCACTCAAGGAACAAGCCTCAGAAGTACAACCAGGAGTATTATCTTTAGGGTAGAAACAAAGTAGAACTTTAGATCCCAGATAATTGTCCAATGAGTCTTTATTTCCATCACTATTTTTATAACTAAACTTAGGAGCTTTATTCCCAATATTTAAAGACTTCATAATTAATCCATACCCATACTAACACGAGCTTCATCACTCATTTTTTCTGGCGTCCAAGGGGGATCCCAGACAATTTCGACATTTGCTTCCGTTACCCCATCCATCTCGCTAACAAGAGTCTGAGATTCTAAAACAATTTCTCTTGCCGAAGGACAACCGGGTGAAGTCATAGTCATTTTTAAATTTACGACTGTTCCTTCGACTTCGACGTCATAAACTAGACCCAGGTTTACTATATCAATAGGAATCTCAGGGTCATAGACATCTGATAGAACTTCTAAAACATTTTCCTTTGTAACAGACATAAATTTTATACCAAACCCTTGATTACAGATAAAGCTTTATCATAATCTGGTTCCTGAGAAATCTCACTAACGTATTCTACATGCCTTATTATATTTTCTTTATCAATTACAAAAACAGCTCTGCATAGTAATTTATGATCCTTCATTAAGACACCATAAGTTGAACCAAATACATTATCTTTATAATCAGCAATACCTTTTATCAGCTCTATGCCCTCAGCACCACACCAGGTTTTATGTGACATTGGCAAATCCGAGCTAACAATATATGCTTCTAAATCGCCACCAATTGTAGATAATTCCTCGTTGAACTTTCTAGTCTGCGCCTGGCATACAGGTGTAGAAATTGAAAGTAAAACATTGAATATTTTAACTTTGCCAACCATATCAGATAAAGATATTGTAGGAGCAAGTCCTTGATCACAAACAAAATCAGGAGCCTTATCACCGACCTTAAGCTCTGGCCCAACCAAGGTTATTGGGTTACCTTTTAAAGTTACTGCTGCCTCTCTTTCATTACTCATATTAACCTCCAATTAACACTATTAAACTAAACATATTAGATAATGGTGTCAAGATATATGACTCTTAATTCTTTTAATTGAATCTCTAGCTGTCATTGAATGAATCAGATTCTTACTTTCTAAATACTTCTGTAAAATAGATAAATATTTTTTATTTAAAGAATTGCCCATAACTATCAAAATATTTCTTATTAATCCATCTTTCTTAACCCTCTTCAAAGGGCTTTTTATTTTAAGAGTTTCCCAATCTTCCTCAACTATGGAAATCAGATTAATTATGTCAGGTTCAATCAATAAATTTTTAGGATTAATGCCATTTTCTAAATCAATTATTGATTTTCTATTCCACGGGCAAACTTCCTGGCAAATATCACAACCATATATATTATTCTTAATCTTACTAGCCAAAGCATCTTCAATGTAATTTCTGTTTTCAATTGTTAAATAGGAAATACACTTTCTGGAATCAATAATTTTATTATCGACTATCGCATTAGTAGGACATGAATCAATACACAAAGTACATGTCCCACAAAAATCTTTAGTAGTTACATCATCAAACTTTAGCTTCTGGTCTAGTAGAATGTTAGAAAGAAAAATCCATGAACCCTGACCTCTATTGATCAAACAAGAATTCTTTCCTATCCAACCCAATCCAGACCGTGACGCATATGCTCTTTCAAGTAAAGGACCAGTATCAACATATGCTCTAACGTTAACTGTTTCTGAATATAGTTTTTTTATAAGAAATCCTATTTTTTTTAGTTTCTTTTCAATTATTTTATGATAATCATCGCCTATCGCATATCTTGAAATCCAACCTTTTCCTTTTTTTTCTGCCAACATGGAGCTTTTTTCTTTATCTAAAGTATTGTAGTTTAGGGTGCAGCTAATCACTGATTTAAAATTTGAATCAATTTTCCTTACATCAGACCTCTTTTCGACATCTTCCATATATTTCATGCTTCCATGAAAATCCTTCTGAATCCAATTTGCGAGAAAGAATTCATCATCTAATTTATGAGCCTCAGAAACTCCTACTGAATCAAAACCATTAGATAAAATTATATTCTTAATCTGGTTTGTTAGGTCTAATTCTTTCTTCATGTTTTATTTCTATACAAGTTATAAATCTTGTCTGCAACCAATTCAGGAGAAATAAAATCTGTCTCTACAAATAATAAAAATGAATCATATAATTCTTTTCTCGATTCAAAAATCTTAAGGCCTGTATTATATGGATCCTCATTATTTAGTAAAGGTCGGGTTGTATCTTTTTTTATTCTAGAGAATATTTCTTCATAAGACGCTTTAAGGTATACACTAAAATTTTTATTAAGAATTTCTCGATTTTCTTCACGCAAAATTATTCCCCCGCCAGTAGAAAAAATAGTATTCTCGCGATTTTGTACTTCATACAATTTTTTTGATTCTAAATCTCTAAAATATTCTTCACCATCCGTCTTAAATATATTTACTATTTCCCTTGACTCCTCTTCGACAATCATTTGATCGGTATCACAAAAATCAAATTTCATTTTTTCTGATAAAATAGAACCAACAGTAGTTTTCCCTGCACCCATAAAGCCCACTAGAAATATGCTTTTCATTTTTTCACCATCTTCTCTATATATTTTGCAATCATATCAAATTCTAGATTAACCTCTGATTTATTTAACCATGAATTTGAAATTGTGTTTTGAGAAGTGTGAGGAATTATATTTACTGAAAAGATATTCAATCTTACTATATTAATCGTCAGGCTTATTCCATCTATTGTTATAGATCCCTTCTCAATAATATATTTAGTTAATTTCTTATTTATACGAAACCAATATTCAACTGATTTTCCAGCTTTTTTCACATTTGTAACTTTGCCTAGCGTATCAACATGACCACTTACAATATGGCCACCAAAGCGTCCATTTGCTTTCATAGCTCTTTCAAGATTTACATAATCATTAACTGATTTATTTCCCAAATTAGTCTTTGAAAGAGTCTCTAATGATGCCAGAGTCTCAAAATAAGTCTTACCACTTTTTGTTACTGTTAGACAAACTCCATTTACAGCAATTGATTCGCCTAATTTAAAATTCTTTGGGTTTAGCATATTACATTTAATTCTGATTAAATATTCGCCAGTTTTCTGTAAAATTTTTTTCTCAATTTTACCAACGTCCTCAACAATTCCTGTGAACAATTTTTTCACTCCTTATGTGTTTAATCAAATATATAATAACACTAATTAAAATGAATGAGTCGGCTAGGTTAAAGGCAGGCCAGTGAATATCTAAATAATGAAAATCTAGAAAATCTACAACTCCATTCCTAAATAATCTATCAAACGAATTGCCTAAAGCGCCAGCAAATAAAAAAAGAGATATTATTCTAGTACTTTGTTTAACATATAAAAATTTATAGATAATGTAAATTGAGGCTAAAAATAAAATAAAATGAATATAAAAAAGGAGTGACTCTGGTAGATTCGATAAGTACCCGAACAGGAATCCCCTATTATATATAAAAACAATATTGAAATATGAATTTATTTCAAGCGAACTATTTAATATCATTGAATTTACAATATAAGTTTTACTAATTTGATCTAAAAAAAAAAGAAGTAAGATTAAAAAAAAATCTTTCATCAGAAAATCTTGTTCAACACATATTCCTTAGGGCCCGAGGGCGTTTTTACCACGAATTCATCCCCTTCTTCTCTCCCTAATACAGCTCTAGCAATTGGGGACTCTATTGAAATCGAACCTTTTTCAGGATTCGATTCTTCGGGGCCTAAAAGTTGGTATGTCTTTTTTTCACCGGTATCTAAGTCTTCGATTTCGAAGGACAAACCAAATAGTAGCTTAGTTTTATCTTTTATCTTTGATGGATCAATCACGACACAAGAAGATAATTTACTTTCTAATTCGTTAATCCTTTTATCATTAAATGCTTGCCTGTCTTTTGCAGTTTCATATTCCGCATTTTCTGATAAATCACCAAGTGACCTAGCAAATTCTATCATTTTAATTATTTTTGGTCTCTCTTCGTTTTTTAAACGCTTCAATTCATCCTGTAAAAATTGAAAACCATTAGGTGTTATAGGCATTTTATCCATAAAATTTTATACCTTACTTATTTTAGTAAACTCTTGAAGAGGTTTAACACTAATTATACCTTTTTTTAAGTAATCTATGGCATTAATAGCCGCAACAGCTCCCGCAATGGTTGTAAAATATGGAACTTGTTTAATTAAAGCTGTCCTTCTTATACTAAAAGATTCCAAAATTTCTTTTTTTGTTGAGGTTGTATTAATCAAGATATCTATCTCAGATTTTTTTATCAAATCAACTATATTCCCACTACCCTCTTTTACTTTTTTGACAACTTCAGATTCAATATGATTCGATTTTAGAAATTCATGCGTCCCTATAGTTGAAACAATTTCGAAGTCCAAAGCAACTAAGTCTTTACATAAGGGTAATATTTTTGCTTTGTCCTCATCTTTCACACTAACAAATGCCTTACCTGAATTAGGTAAACTATTGCCAGACGAAATCTGTGCTTTTGCAAAAGCAGCTGATAAATCTGAATCAATTCCCATCGCTTCTCCTGTTGATTTCATTTCAGGTCCAAGAATTGTATCTACGTCAGGGAACTTTATAAATGGGAAAACTGATTCTTTTACCGAATAGTGATCAATATTAATCTCTTCCAAGAAATTCAATTCTGCTAATTTTCTTCCTGACATTACTTTAGCGGCAATCTTAGCAATGGGGACACCAATCGCCTTACTTATAAATGGTATTGTTCTGCTTGCCCTTGGATTAACTTCTATCATATACAAGTCTTCGTCTTTGATGGCAAACTGAATATTTATAAGCCCTTTAACCTTCAATCTTATCGCGATTTGTTTTGTTTTCTCTTTAATTTCAATTAACAATTTTTCAGATAAAGAATATGGAGGTAATACCATTGTACTATCTCCAGAATGCACTCCTGCTTCTTCTATATGCTCAAGAATTCCACATATTACAACATCCTCTTGATCACATAGAGCGTCTACATCTATTTCCTTTGCATCCTTGAGAAACTGATCCATTAATAATGGTCTATTACTAGATATATCAACTTCCTCTTTTAAGTATGATTCTAAATCAGAGTTTGAATATACTACTTCCATGGACCTTCCACCTAAAACGTATGAAGGTCTTACGACCATGGGATAACTAATCTCTTTTGATAATTGAAGTGCTTCATCCTTTGATTTGGCAATTCTAGATTCAGGTTGTAGTATCTTAAGCTCATTCATTAAATTTTTAAAGCGTTCTCGATCTTCTGCTATGTCAATGCTATCAGCAGAAGTACCCATTATCTGGATTCCCTCTTTCTCCAAGTCTAAAGCGAGCTTCAACGGAGTCTGTCCTCCTAAATGAACAATAACGCCCTCTGGTTTCTCTTTTTTTAATATTGATAAAGTATCTTCAACAGTTAAAGGCTCAAAATAAAGTTTATCTGAAGTATCATAATCTGTGCTCACAGTTTCAGGATTACAATTAATCATAATTGTCTCGAATCCTTCCTCTTTAAGAGAAAAAGATGCATGCACACAACAGTAATCAAATTCAATTCCTTGACCAATCCTATTTGGTCCACTCCCAAGTATTGCAACTTTTCTTTTACTAGTTGGAGCCGATTCATCTTCTGATTGAAAAGTAGAATATAAATAGGGAGTATAAGCTTCAAACTCAGCTGCACAAGTATCAACCATCTTAAAGCAGGGTGATATAGAATTTTCTTCGCGAAAATTTCTAATCATTTTTTCCTCTGTATCTAATAAAGTTGACAGCATTAAATCTGAGAATCCAAATTTCTTAGCATTCAAAATTAGTTCGGGCTCTATGTTATTTATCGAGCATGATGCTATTAATTTTTCTAAATCTATTATTTCTTTAATATTATTTAAAAACCATTTATCTATCTTTGTTAAATCAAAAATCTCATCAACTGATAGGCCAACTCTTAAAGCGTCTCCCAAATACCAAAGTTTTTCTGGATTATTTGATGACAAAACTTCAATTATTTTATCTTTATTTTTTTCCATTTTATCGAACCCAATGCTATCAACTTCTAAAGATCTCATTGCTTTACCTAAGGACTCTTTAAAAGTACTTCCAATAGACATAACCTCACCTACGGACTTCATTTGTGTTCCTAGTTGGGGTTTCGTTTGTGGGAATTTTTCAAAGGTAAACCTAGGAATTTTAACAACAACGTAATCTAGAGTAGGCTCAAATGATGCTGGAGTATCTCTTGTAATATCGTTTGGCAATTCATCTAATGTGTACCCAACTGCAAGCTTTGCAGCAATCTTTGCAATTGGATAACCAGTTGCTTTTGATGCAAGTGCTGAGCTTCTTGAAACTCTTGGATTCATTTCGATAACTACCACATCACCATTTTTAGGATTAATACCAAATTGAATATTTGATCCACCAGTATCAACTCCAATTTCTCTTATTATATCAATGGAATAATTTCTTAAAATTTGATACTGCTTGTCAGTCAAAGTTTGAGCAGGTGCTACGGTTATGCTGTCACCTGTATGGACACCCATAGGGTCAAAATTTTCTATCGAACAAATAATAACTACATTATCTTTACTATCCCTAACAACTTCTAATTCAAACTCCTTCCATCCAATTATTGACTCATCTACCTGTACTTCTGAAATTGGGCTAGCTTCTAAGCCATCCTTTAATAAGGTACGAAATTCTTCAATACTGTAAGCGATACTCCCCCCAGTCCCACCTAAAGTAAATGATGGCCTTATTATTGCTGGGAATCCTATATCATTAATTTGCTTAAGTCCTGACTCATAGTTGGATATTATAGTACTATTAGGGGTACGTAAACCAATCGATTCCATAGCTTTTTTAAAACTTTCTCTTTTTTCAGCTTTTTCAATTGATTGGATACTTGCTCCTATCAGCTCCACATTATATTTTGTCAAAATCCCTTTAGCATCTAATTCCATTGCTAAATTTAAAGCAGTTTGTCCTCCTATTGTAGGGAGTACGCAATCAGGCTTCTCTTTAAATATTATTTTTTCTAAAGTTTCAACATTTAACGGCTCAATATAGGTCCTATCAGAAAAATCAGGATCCGTCATTATAGTCGCTGGATTACTATTGACCAAAATCACTCTATAGCCTTCTTCCTTAAGTGCCTTACAAGCCTGTGTACCCGAATAATCAAACTCACAAGCCTGGCCAATTACTATAGGGCCGGAACCAATTACTAATATAGATTGGATATCGATTCTCTTTGGCATAATATGAAAACTTATCTAACTAGCTTTGCTTAACGTAAATATTTCCGCCAGCTTCTTTGAACTCTTCAGATTTTTTCTCCAATTCTTTTTGTATCTCATTATCTTCTGAATTTTTTTTATCCCCAAACTCTTTCATAATATCTTGAGTAATCCTCATTGAACAAAATTTGGGACCACACATAGAACAAAAATGTGCAACTTTTGCATTATCAGAAGGTAAAGTCTCATCATGAAATAACTTAGCTGTATAAGGATCGAGCGAAAGATTAAATTGGTCTTCCCATTTAAACTCGAATCTTGCTCTGCTAATTAGATTATCTCTTAATTGCGCAGCAGGGTGTCCTTTTGCTAAATCTGCAGCATGTGCAGCTATATTGTAAGCTATTAAACCATCCTTTACATCCTGCTTATTAGGCAAACCTAAATGTTCTTTTGGTGTGACATAACAAAGCATAGCTGTTCCATACCAACCAATCATTGCAGCACCTATAGCAGAAGTTATGTGATCATATCCAGGAGCAATATCTGTAGTCAAGGGACCTAAAGTATAAAAAGGTGCACCCTTACAAATATCAACTTGCTTATCGACATTCTCTTTAATCATCTGCATAGGCACATGACCAGGGCCTTCAATCATAACTTGTACATCATGTTTCCAAGCTATATCCGTTAGTTCACCCAAAGTATCAAGTTCAGCAAATTGAGCTTCATCGTTAGCATCATAAATAGATCCAGGCCTTAATCCGTCTCCCAATGAAAAAGATACATCGTACTTTTTCATAATAGAGCAGATTTCTTCAAAATTTGTATAGAGGAAATTTTCTTTATGATGGGACAGGCACCATTTAGCAAGTATTGACCCTCCTCTAGAAACTATCCCTGTTCTCCTTTTCACTGTCATAGGAATGTATCTTAGTAGTACCCCTGCATGAATTGTAAAATAGTCTACACCTTGTTCTGCTTGCTCAATTAATGTATCTCTGTAGACTTCCCATGTTAAATCCTCTGCAGCACCTTTAACTTTTTCCAATGCCTGGTATATCGGCACAGTTCCTACAGGAACGGGAGTATTCCTAATAATCCATTCCCTAGTTTGATGAATATTGGCGCCGGTTGATAAGTCCATTAAAGTATCGCCACCCCACCTACAAGACCAAACTGCTTTTTCAACTTCTTCTCCTATGCTAGAAGTAACTGCTGAATTACCAATATTGGAATTTACTTTTACTAAAAAATTGGCACCTATTATCATGGGCTCTGCTTCTGGATGATTTATGTTTGAGGGAATTATGGCCCTTCCAGAGGCCACTTCTGACCTAACGAATTCTGGTGTAATCAAATGTTCAGGGAGATTTGTATTAAACTCAACTCCTTTATGGCGACTGGATAAGTTTTCCTTTTCTATAAAAGATTGAATATTTTGATTTTCTCGGATGGCAATATACTCCATCTCAGGAGTAATAATTCCTTGTTTAGCATAATGCATTTGTGTTACATTGCTACCCTTTTTAGCTACTAAGGGTTTTCTATTAAGAAACTTTAAAGGAATTAAATCCTTCTTTTTTCTTTCATTATTTGCAAAAACAGATGAGAAATTTGATGCGAACTCAACGTCTCCTCTGTCAGTAATCCATTTCTCTCTTATTTTCGGCAAACCTTTTGTTATATCTATATCAATATTGTTATCTGTATATGGCCCACTGGTATCGTAAGTAGAATAAAAAGCAGAATTATTTTTGGGATTTGTTGAGAAAAAGTTGTCAGATTCAGAGATTTCAATTTCCCTCATACCCACATTTATATTAGGATAGATGCTTCCTTTTATGTATACCTTTTTTGAATTTGGAAAAGGATCCCTAGAAATAGTGTCATGACCAAGTTTTAAAATATTATTATCTTTCTTCATTTACTACTCATTTTAACATAAATTTACTAATTAGTTTATTTTGTAAAACAAATATATTATGGATAATTTATTTTATGTACCACGTAATGGGAATTGAAACATCATGCGATGAAACTAGTGTATCAGTTATGAATTCTAATTCAGAGGTTCTTTCAAATTCAACCTTTAGTCAAATTGATATTCATAAAAAATATGGTGGTGTAGTTCCAGAAATTGCCTCAAAAAATCATCTTAAAAAAATTCTACCTGTAATCGATTCATCCTTATCAGAAGCAAAAAAGAATATTGAAGATATCGACTATTTATGTGTAACAAATGGGCCTGGGTTAATTAACTGTTTAATGATTGGTGTAGCAACTAGTAAATCTATTGGCTTACTCCAGAACATTCCAGTACTACCTATAAATCATTTGGAGGGTCACATTGCGTCCTGCTTTATTGAAAACAGTATTAGTTTTCCATCGATTTGTTTAGTTGCTTCAGGCGGTCATACAAACCTATACCTACTCGAAAATGAAAATAATTTTAATCTTATTTCATCGACAAGGGATGATGCTGCAGGTGAAGCTTTCGACAAAGGAGCAAAAATTCTTGAGCTTGGCTACCCTGGAGGGATAGAAATAGATAGGTTATCAAAGAGGGGATCAAATAAATTTCACTCCTTTCCGATACCAAATCTAGAATCTGATTTTGACTTTAGTTTTAGTGGGCTTAAAACATCTCTTAGATATTATGTTGAAAAAAACAAGAATTGGAAAGATAACATAAATGATATTTCATGCTGTTATCAAGAAGCAATTGTTGACTCATTATTATCAAAAACAGTTAAGGCTGCCGATAAATTTAAATCAAAAAATATTTTATTTGCTGGTGGAGTTGCTTGTAATTCAAGATTAAGAGATAGGGCAAAGGAAATTTTCAAAAATAAAGCAATTTTCCCATCTAATCAATTCTGCACTGATAATGGCGCGATGATTGCCATGCGCGGTTTACAAAAAATTAAAATTAAAAAGACTGATTACGATAATTCTTTTCCAGTTTTTAGTAGTACTAAAATAACTTCTAATTTAAATCTGGATTAATAAAATCAAAATCATCTATACTGATTCCTTTCGAAGCAAGTAATTTTGAAATCTCTTTAGGAATAATCTTAACAAATTGGCTACTTATTTTATCAAAATCTTTTAAAAGCAGCATCCCTCTAGCGCTATTTGTTGTTTCTACATGTCTATTAAGTATTTCCTTAATTTTATTTAAGTCCTTATCATTAACTTGTTCAATTGAAACCATATCATGGTTAACCTGTTCAGAAATATTTTCATTTTCATTTAAAATATATGCTATTCCACCAGACATTCCAGCACCCAGATTCTTCCCTATTGGTCCAAAAATATATACTTCACCACCTGTCATATACTCACAGGCATGATCACCTACACCTTCGATTACTGCAACAGCTCCACTATTTCTTACGCAAAACCTTTCACCCGCGGTTCCAGCGGCAAATAAGCTTCCAGCAGTAGCGCCATAGAGAACTGTATTTCCAATTATAGAGTTTCCATCGGTTGAAAAATTTGATTCTCTATCAGGATGAATGATAATTGTACCCCCGTGCATCGATTTACCAACATAGTCATTTGCTTCACCTTCGAGACTTATTTTTACCCCATTTATAAGGTAAGCGCCTAGAGATTGTCCAGCGCTTCCTCTGAAGTTGATTGAGATTGTGTCATTTGGAAGTCCTTTGTTACCAAACTTTTTCGCTATAGCAGAAGACAAAATAGCCCCAACAGATCTATCTTTAGTCCTAATCATCATATCAAATGAATTCTTTTTGAACTCGTGTATGCTAGATGTAAAAATATTTATTAACTCATAGTCAATAGGCTCTTCATTCCTATTATTCCTATCAATTATTTTTTTTCTGGGCTTTACGTTTGTTGGATCAGGATCAGCAATTAATCTTGATAAATCAATATTTTTTGTTTTTTGGAAATCAACATCTGTATCTTGCCTTAGATATTCTGGTCTTCCTATAATTTCGTCAAGTGTTTTTACCCCAATACTTGCTAAGATTTCTCTGACCTCAGAAGCTATGGAGTAAAGATAATTAATCGCATCCTGAGGAACTCCAGGGAACTTCTTTCTTAGTTCTGGCTTTTGTGAAGCTATACCAACAGGGCAAGTATTTACGTGACACTGTCTTGCCATAACACAACCTAGAGCTACTAAAACAGAAGTTCCAAATCCAAATTCTTCTGCTCCTAAAATTGCCGCCTTCACTACATCAGAACCTTTTTGAAAGCCCCCATCTACGCTTAGACAAACCCTACCTCTTAAATCATTCATTACTAGAACTTGTTGGGTTTCGGCCAAGCCCATCTCCCAAGGTATTCCAGCATGTTTAATTGAACCCAGCGGTGAAGCTCCAGTTCCACCTTCTGACCCAGAAATCTGAACATAGTCTGAATACCCCTTTACTACACCAGCAGCAACAGTACCTACTCCAACTTCTGAAACTAATTTTACTCCTACCCTTGCTTGTGGGTTCGAATGCTTTAAGTCATATATTAATTGGGCTAAGTCTTCAATGCTATAAATATCATGATGCGGCGGGGGGGATATTAAACCAACTCCTGGAACCGAAAGTCTTTGCGAGGCAATTTCTTCAGTGACTTTCTCTCCAGGTATTTGTCCTCCCTCACCTGGCTTGGCACCTTGTGCCATTTTTATTTCTATTTGTTGGGCAGAAGCTAAATATTCCGGAGTTACCCCAAATCTTCCAGAGGCTACTTGCTTAATAGCGCTATTCCTGAATTGACCGTTGTCATCTTTCGTAAATCTTTCTGAGTTTTCGCCGCCTTCACCGCTATTACTCTTTCCACCAATTTCATTCATAGCAATTGCTACAGCTTCATGTGCCTCTGTACTAAGAGCGCCATGAGACATTGCTCCTGTCCTGAACCTTTTCATAATTTGGTCAACTGATTCGACCTCTTCAATATCAATTTGTTTTTTTAAATTAAACTTTAATAAATCTCTAATTAAAAAGGGTGGTCTATCCTCTGACATTTTTATAAATCTTTTATAATCATCATATGAACCAGTCTTAGAAGCTCTTCTTATAGCTTTAAATACAGGGGGATTTAAAGAATGAAATTCTCCATCTTTTCTAAATCTGTAAATACCCTCTTCTTTTAATTTATCATCACCTTGTTCATAGGCTCTTGAATGAAGCGCGAGAGTGTCTGTTGCAAAATTTTCTAATGAGACACCACCTAGTCTACTTACAGTTCCTGGGAAAAATTTAGCTGATGTTCCTTCATCAATACCGATTATCTCAAATATTTGTGAGCCTGTATAACTTGCAACAGTACTTATCCCCATCTTTGACATCACTTTTAAGATTCCTCTTTCTAATGCTAATTTATAATTAGATTCATAATCGTCTAAATTTCCATCAAATTTTGACATCCAATTTTTGGCACTTGCAAAAGCTAAATAGGGGTTTATGGCTGATGCTCCATAGCCTAATAAGCAACATATATGATGGTCTTCTTTAACTTCTCCACTCTCTACAATAATTGAGACATTCATCCTTTTGCCTGAGGCAATTAATTGGTTGTGAATAGTGCTTACTGCGAGCATTATTGGAATAGGACATAATTCCTTAGAAATGCCTCTGTCTGAAAGGATTAAAATTGTAGCTCCAGCTTCAACTTCTTTAATTGCTAATTTTTTTAAATCTAACAAAGACTCTTCCAAGGAATTGTTTTTACTAATATTAAAAAGAGTATCTAATCTGGAAACTTTAAATGAAGATGATTTTAAACTCTTAATCCATGAAAATTCTTTATTAGTTAAAACAGGTGAATCAAAAAATAAATAATCATTTTTGTCATTAATTAAATTAAAAAAATTAGATTTATCACCAATTACAACCCTAAGGGACATTACACTGTCTTCTCTGTATGGATCAATAGGAGGGTTAGTAACTTGGGCAAATCTTTGCTTAAAATAAGAAAAAACTGATTTTGGCTTCGATGATAAGGCTGCTATTGGAGTATCATCTCCCATTGAACCAATTGGCTCCTTACCTGTTAGGCTCATTGGCTCAATCAGTCTTTCTAAATCTTCCAACGAATATCCAAAAGCCTTTTGAAGGTGTAGCAAATTATCTTCATCAAGGAAAGAATGTTCCTCAATAACATCTTCGTTTGATTTAATTATTTCATTAGCATTAAGGAACTTTTCACTAGACCATTTAATAAAATCTTTATTACCAGAGATATTTTCCTTGACCTCTTTATCAAAGAGAAGAACTTTGTCTTTTGTATCAACTGCTAAAATTTTGCCAGGCCCAACTCTACCGGATCTAATTATATCGGAGGGATTAAGATTTAACATTCCAGCTTCAGAGCCTAAGATAATCATATCATCTCTGGTTATATGATATCTGATTGGTCTTAAACCATTTCTATCCAAGATTGCACCTATATACCTCCCGTCGGTAAATACAATAGCTGAAGGACCATCCCATGGCTCAACAATGCATGAGCTATAGTCATAAAAAGCTTTAGCACTATCGGATAAATCAGAGATTTTTTCATAGGCTTCTGGTACTAGCATACAAATGGATTCTAATATATTTCTTCCAGATAAAGTCATCAATTCAAGTGCATTATCTAACTCAGATGAATCACTTCCATCATCATCTATGAAGGGTTTTAGTAGCTCAATGTTTTCTCCCCAAATGTCAGAACTAGCACAATTTTCTCTGGCTTTCATCCAATTTCTATTTCCCTGGATAGTATTAATTTCACCATTATGTCCTAAAGTCCTGAATGGATGAGCTCTTTTCCAATCTGGAAAGGTGTTAGTGCTATATCTTTGATGAAAAATAGCTATGGAAGTTTTAAAATTCGGGTTTCTTAAATCTAAGTAGAACTGATCTAGTTGATGCGCTTGTAGCATTCCTTTATAAAGAATCGTTCTAGAAGAAAATGAACAACAATAGTAATTTTTTAAATTACCAATCTTTGCTCCAATAGTTTTTCTTAATTTATATAAATCTCTTTCAAAATCATCCTGATTAGTAAAATTATTACAAGATACAAAAAATTGATATATTTCAGGTAGGCTTTCACGTGCTTTTGTTCCTATAGTTGAAGAATTGATAGGTACTTCACGAACAGCAATCAAATTAAAATCTTTACTTATAGAACTTTTTATAGTTTCAACACATTTATCGAATTCTGGAGTATCAATATTAGGCAGAAAGAACATGCCAACAGCAAAATTTCCTAAAGTAATATTATCAACTTTACTATTTGTCAAAAAATCGTTAAAAAGCTCTAAGGGGAGCTGAGTTAAAATTCCTGCTCCGTCTCCAGTTTTTTTATCGCCGCCCACGGCACCTCTATGAGTAAGATTAACTACTCCTTCCAAGGCTTTTTGAAGGATTTTATTAGCTCTTTTGCCATTTATATCGGCAACGAAACCAACTCCGCATGCATCATGTTCAAATTGCTTTTCATATAAAAGTCTATTTTTTTTCATAATAAAGCCAACAGGGGATAATAATATAATTTTACACTAAATTACAGAAAAAAATTAAGATTTTTTATATAAGAAAAAATCCTTTAAAATAATAAATATCAAATGAAAAAGAATATACCAGTTGTTTTATGCATTGCAGGCTCTGATTCTGGGGGAGGTGCAGGTATTCAGGCAGATATTAAAACCTTAAATACTTTAAGAGTTTTTGCAACTACGGCTATTACATGTATAACTGCTCAAAATACACAAGAAGTTATATCAATCAAAAGACAACAGCCCAATATTGTATCTGATCAAATAAAGGCCGTTTTGAAGGATTTTAAAGTTTCTTCGATTAAAATAGGTATGCTATATGACAAAGTAATAATGCAAACTGTCTCTAAATCATTAAAAAAATTTAAACATATTCCAATTATTCTTGACCCTGTAATGATTTCTAAATCGGGTGATTATCTATTAAAGTCCGGTTCTATAAATTTTTTTGTAAAAAACATCTTGCCTGGTTCTTTTCTTGTTACTCCAAATCTTCATGAAGCCTCGATAATAACAAAAATGAAAAAAATTAAAACCAAAAAGGATATTGAAGAGTGTTTTAATGAATTTACTAAACTAGGAGCTAGTAATGTTTTAATAAAAGGTGGTCATTCAGAAGACAAAAGCAAGTCTATCGACTATTTGAGCTTTAATAATAAAATCTATACTATTTCAGGGAAAAGATACGCTACCTCTAATACTCATGGAACTGGATGTACACTTTCTGCTGCTATTTCTGGTAATATAGCTTTAGGAATGAATTTATTAGATGCAACGAAAAATGCGAAACAATTCATAAATATGGCCATAAAAAATTCTTTTAATATCGGAAAAGGACATGGACCATTAAATCATTTTACATAGGAGAGTCAAAATGGATGCAAAAATTATAGATGGTAAATTAGTATCAGCTAGTATTAGAGAAAAGATTAAAGAAAAAACGAAGGCTATAAAAGATAAACATTCAAGAGTTCCAGGTCTAGCCGCAGTTCTAGTTGGTGAAGACCCAGCCTCACAAATTTACGTTAGGAATAAAAGAAAATCCTGTGAAGATGTTGGCATATACTCTGAAGAACATAAGCTACCTGCGTCAACAACTCAAGATGAGTTGCTTGAGTTAATTAATAAATTAAATAATGACAAAAAAATTAATGGCATTTTAGTTCAATTACCATTACCAAAACATATTGACGATTCATTAATATTAAATTCAGTTTCCTCTGAGAAAGATGTTGATGGTTTTCATCCAATAAATGCCGGTTACCTATTTGAAGGAAAACCACAATTTATACCCTGTACACCGCATGGAATAATTAAAATGCTTGAATTTTATGATATAGATATTGAAGGGAAGAATGCTGTTGTACTGGGAAGAAGTAATATTGTCGGCAAACCAGCAGCAATACTTTTATTGCAAAAAAATGCAACAGTTACAATCTGTCATTCTAGAACAAAAAATTTAGAAGATGTTTTAAAAGAAGCAGATATAATTGTAGCTGCGATTGGGCGTGCACATTTTGTAAAAAAAGAAATGGTAAAAGAAGGGGCCATTGTCATTGATGTTGGAATTAACAGGCTAGATACAGGAAAACTTGCAGGTGATGTGGACTTTGAAGCTGTGAAAAAGATATCTGGGTTTATCACACCAGTTCCTGGGGGTGTTGGACCAATGACTATAACAATGTTGCTTTGGAATACTCTAACTTCACTTGAAAAATCAATTAGTTGATTGCTTAACTATATAATTACCTTCCGTGTCCTTTCCATCAAATATTAATTTTACTGACGGATGTGTAAATGGTTCTTTCTCTAAATCCTCTTCAAGATTTTGCTGAGAAACATAGGCTATATAAACACTTTTATCTTCATTCTCAGCTAAGAGATGATAAAACGGCTGATTTTTTTTGGGTCTACGGTCTTCAGGTATTCTCTCTAGCCACTCATCCGTGTTATTAAATATAGGGTCAACATCAAATATTATTCCTCTAAAATGAAACTTTTTATGCTTAACAATTGCGCCTAATTTAAATTTCGCTGGCTTTGTGCTCATAAGAAAATGATATACATTGATTTAGAGTTTTCAATAACTAATACTCCCTAATTTTAAAATTTCTTGTTTCTCTAAATTTATAAATATTTCTTTAATGGTTTTATGAATCAATGGATGGATTATATCAGAATCTATTTCTAGTAAGGGCATTAAAACAAAGGCTCTTTGATGAGCCCGAGGATGAGGTACCTCTAGTCTTCCACCGTATTCATTAGGTTCAATTAGAATATGATTTTCGTAGTATCTCACGAATATTATATCAATATCTATAATACGAGGCTGATTTTTATGGGATAAGTCTCGTCCGAAATCAAGCTCAATTATCTTAATAATATCTAGCAAATCGATAGGCTCAATTTTGCTCTTTATTCTTAATATTATATTAAAAAAATTTGGCTGGTCAGATGAAGGAATTGGAGAACTTTCATAAACACTAGAAACTTCTTCAATGAATATAATTTCTTCATTATTTTCTTTATATAAAGAGAGATGTTTAATTGCTTTTCTCAAATTTAAAAGTCTATCTCCTAAATTTGATCCTAAAGATAAATAAAATTCAAACACTTACTAATTATAATTTATTTTTTTGACTTGTTAATATTTTCTGTTTATCTTCATTTTATTATGAAAAAACCTAAAGTTATTCCTAAGAATAAAATAAAAGCTATGGTACCAACCTGGTCAATAAAAAAAAATCAGTTATACAAAAAATTTATTTTCTCAAATTTTTCTGATGCACTAGGATTTATAGTGCAAGTTGGAATTGAATCAGAGAAACTGAACCATCACCCTAATATTCAAAATACTTATAACAAAGTTGAAATATATTTATCGACTCATTCAATTGATGGCTTATCAAATTTGGATGTAGAATTAGCAAATAATATTGATGATATTTAATCTATTTTGTAATCATCTTTGTCTACATCAACAATGTCTACTTCGCTTTCATTCTTTAAATTACTTTCGTGAGAAGCATCTACTTTCTTCTTTTTAAAAAAAAGACTATAAATCTTAGTTAGGAAAAATATAGCCAAAATAATTAAAAAAATTGATCCAAAAACAAAAACTAAGCCAACTATTATTATGATGCTTAAAATAGATGATGTTGTAATTTTAATGTTTCTCATCATTTCCTTTGCTTCTTCCTTTGGAGTCTCTTTTTCTTTTCAAGACTTCTTCTTTTAATTTTTTCTTTTTGCATTTTATTCTTAGAAATAATCTTATTTTTATTTGACTCAGAATCGTTTTCCATTATGGATTGAGAATTTTCACTCTCATTGGAGTCAATTATTTCAGCATCACTTAGATATTGCATTTTCTCTTGATTATCTTTTTCTTTTTCTAGTCTAATAATTTCTTCATTTGTTACTGGCTCTACAGCCAAAAAGCTTCTTAAAGCATCAAAATTAAAGCGTTCTACCATTTCTTCAAACATATCAAAGCCTTCTTTTTTATATTCCCGTAAAGGATTTTTTTGACCATAAGCTCGTAAACCAACACTATCTCGTAAATAGTCCATTCCCAATAAATGTTCTTTCCAACTCATGTCTAATGTTGTTAACAGAATATATTTTGACACAGGCTTATAGAGTTCGCCTAGAGATGAGATTTTTTCATTAATCTTATTCTCAACTAAGTCTTTAAATTCCTGTAAATTCTTAAACTCAATGTTACTCTCCAATCCCAAAGAACTTATCATAGATTGACTGTCGCTTTCATTTAAAGATTGTTGATTATCATAAGTATTTTCGATTCCTAAAAAAACTTCTTCTGAAATTTCTGAGAGTATCTCACTTATTTCTTCATCTCTTAACAACTTATTCCTTATCCCATAGACTACCTCACGTTGCTTATTCTGAACGTCATCATAATCTAGTAAATATTTTCTTATTTCAAAATTTCTACCTTCAACCTTCTTTTGAGCATTTTCTAAGGAATTTGTAATCATTTTATGTTCTATTGGTTCTCCATCTTTCCAACCAAATTTTGTCATCATTGAAGAAATTCTCTCTGAACCAAACAACCTCATTAAATCATCTTCCATTGATACAAAAAATTGGCTTCTTCCTGGATCACCCTGTCTCCCTGACCTTCCTCTCAATTGATTATCAATCCTCCTAGACTCGTGTCTCTCGGTACCGAGAACAACTAGTCCACCCAAATCCAATATATCATTTTTCTCTTTCTCTATTTTTTCTAAAGACAAAGGATTATTCTCAATGTAATCAGGATTTCCTCCTAGCTTAATATCAGTCCCTCTTCCAGCCATATTAGTAGCTATAGTTACTGCATCCATTTTTCCTGCATCTGCTATGATTTCTGACTCTGACTCATGGTTCTTTGCGTTTAAAACTTTGTGCTCTATTCCTTTTTTATTTAACTCTCTGCTTAGTTGTTCTGATTTTTCCACTGAAATTGTACCAACTAAGATAGGATTTCTTTTATTATTAAAATCTACAATAGAATCTACAACGGCATCAAATTTTTCTTTCTCAGTTCGATATATTAAATCATTCAAATCTTCTCTGATCATCGGAGAATTAGTAGGAATTACCAATACTTTTAAATCATAAATATTATCAAATTCTAAAGCTTCTGTATCAGCTGTACCTGTCATCCCAGATAACTTATCATACATTCTAAAATAATTCTGGATAGTAATTGACGCTAGGGTTTGATTCTCCTCCTCAACGTTTAGCCTCTCTTTTGCTTCAACCGCTTGATGTAAACCTTCACCCCATCTCCTAGTTGGCATCAAGCGTCCAGTAAACTCATCAATTATCACAATTTTACCTTCCTGAACAACATAGTCCTTATCCTTTTCATACATATGAATAGCCCTAAGAGACTGTGTTACTGAGTGTAAAGTAGAAAGATTTGCTGGATCATATAGGTTCTCTAAAGAAAGACTTTTCTCTATTTTTTCAATTCCAGATTCTAAAATAAAAACTTGCTTAGTTTTTTCATCTTTTGTAATATCCTCTAACTTTAAAGTTTTTGCAAGATTATTAATATTTGAATAGTCAGTCATAGAGCTATCTGTTGGGCCTGAAATAATCAAGGGTGTTCTTGCCTCATCGATAAGGATACTATCTACCTCATCTACAATAGCAAAGAAATGATCCCCTTGTGCTACTTCATCTAAAGAATACTTCATATTATCTCTAAGATAATCAAAACCAAATTCACTATTTGTACCGTATACAATGTCTGACTTATAAACATCACTTCTTTCTGATTCAGATAAAATATATTCTCCTGTTGCATTTTGTTCAACAAGGTAGGACTTGTCGTTATTTAGTATTCCTACTTTAAGTCCTAAAGATATATAAATCGGTGACATCCATAAAGCATCCCTCCTTGCTAAATAATCATTAACAGTAATCAAATGTACAGAGCTAAAAATAGAGTTTAATACTACAGCTAATGAAGCAACTAAGGTCTTACCTTCACCTGTTTTCATTTCTGCAATTTTTCCCTCATGAATAGCTATAGCTCCTATAAGCTGAACATCAAAGGGTCTTAATCCAAGCTTTCTATTGGAAATTTCACGGGCAATAGCCAGTACTCTTACAAGATGTTCTTCTAATTCTTGAGGACTTCGTATATTAGCTTTTATTACCTCAACTTCTTTTTTAAGTTCTAAATCTGACTTTAATGATACTTCTTCCTCGAGTTTATTAATGGAAATTACGAGTTTGCCAATTCGTGAGAGCTCCCTTTTATTATCCGAACCAAATATTTTTTTTATTAAATTCAACATTATAAATTCAGATTATAGAGATCTATTCTGATAAGTCCACGGGGATAACCTCGCTTAAACCCTCTAGCTTGGATGTAATACCTATTAATTTATTTGAAAATTTCATAGTTTTTTTATTATGAGTAATTATTGCAACTTGAGATTTAGCTGATATTTCTTTCAGCATCAACCCAAATTTGTCTATATTTTTATCATCAAGGGGTGCATCTACTTCATCAAGCAATAAGAATGGTGCAGGTTTGACAAAATAAGCTGAAAGCAATAGTGCTATTCCTGCAAGGGCTCGTTCACCACCTGAATAAGACTTAAGATTTCTGTATTTTTTCAGTCCTATCTTAAGCATTACTTCAATTCCTGTATCTTTGATAGAGCTTGGATTAGTCAATACAAGCTTGCCCTCTCCCCCACCAAATAATGTTTTTATATATTGATCATATTTATCTGATATTTTATTAAATGTTTCCATAAAAGCAGTCTCAGACTCCCCATCAATCTTGCTAATTGTTTTATTTAAGTTCATTAATGATTCATCCAAATCTTCAATTTGTGAATTTGTAAAATCAAATCTTTCCTGTAACTTCTCAAACTCCTCTGGCGCCAATAGATTTACTGGGCCAAAACCTTCTATTGTTTTTTGTAATTTATAAAATTTTGACTTAGATAAATCATTATTTTTCTCTAATTCATCAATTCTTAGAGATTCATCGGAATTAACCTTTTTGATTTCAGAAGCATCAATATCAGGGTTGAGATTTTCAAGTAATTGCTCAATTTCAATCTCAACTTTTTGGATATTAGAATCCAATTCAAATCCTTTAATTCTTCTTTCTTCTAAGATTTCGTCGCTTTTTTCGATTTCAGAACTACCATTTGATAAGCTAATCTTTATATTCTCTAATTCTTTTTTCGATTCAGATATATCCTGCACCAGTCCTGCCTCGGATAGTCCCAAGTTCTCTAATGTCTGTCCGCATTTTTTTATCTTAAGGGAATTTAATTCTATTTTATCTTCAAGTTCAATAATCCTGCTTGTTTCTGTTTCGATTTTTAAAGAAACTGAATCAATCTTTTCACTAAGATTTTTTTTAGAGTTCCCCTGATTATTAAGAGATTCCTCAAGATTCTTAATTTCAGTCTTTTTAGATTCAAGTATAATTTCTGAGGATGAGATATCTTTAGCTTTTTCTAATAAATTAAACTTTCTTTCAAACTCATCTTTTTCTTCAATTATTACATTAATTTCATCATATATATCATCAAGTTTTTTCTTTTTTAGCATCAAGCTTGCTTCAAGCTCTTTTATTTGAGATTGAATATTTTCTCTAAGAGATGTCTCGCCTGATAGCCTGGAGTTAAAATCATTTAGTTTTCGTGAAATAACCTCATAAGAATCCGTATATGATGAAATCTCGTTATCGAAAGAATTTATCCTATTGTTAATATCAAAAATTTCTTCCTCGATTTTTTTTATTTCAATACCAACTAAATCTATATTCTTATCGTATTCCAATTTTTGATTATTTAAATCTTTGATTTCATCTTTTATCTGTAATATATTCTCTGGAGCTGATCCTACTGATATTGAACCATTTGCATCAAAAAATTCTCCATCTTTTGTTACAAAGTTAAACCCTGGAAATTCTTCTCTGGCTTTAATAGCTTCTACTAACCCATCTGAAACATATGTATCACCAAGTATTGAGCTTAAAAATGGACGGTTTTCTTGGCTACATTCTATACAGTCCATAATGCTTATTTGGCTTAATCTTAGACTTCCACCAGCAAGCCTCCTGTTATCTAAAGAAATAAAAGTTCCTCTACCAGAACATGTATTCTTAAAAGTTTGAATTGTATCGATTGTATTATTCTTATCGTTAATTAAAATCCACTTGAGTTTCTCTCCTAAGGCAGATTCTACAGCTTTTTCATATCCTTCTTTTGATTTGATAAAATCAGATACAGTACCATTTATACTTTTTCCTTTAAGTTGATGAACAAAATTCCTAATACCCTCTGGCAGCCAACCATATGTAGACTCAATATTTTCTAAAACTTTAACTCTAGAATTAGTAGCTTCGAGATCTGAAAGAATTTTTGAATATTTTATATTTATATCTTTAAGCTCGGTATTAATACAAGTAAGCTTCTCTGTTTCCTCTTTTTTATTCTTTATACAATTATCTCTAATCAATTCAAGCTCTGATGACTTTTCTTTAATTTCCCTCATTTTTATTTCAATACTAGAAATAGATTCCTCTAACTTACTAGATTCATCCTCATATTTAAGTTGTTTTGTTGATAGGTCACTTAATTCATTTTCAATAATTGAATAGCTAGTTTTCAAAGAAGAGTAGCGCTCAACTGCGTCTAAAAGTTTAATTTTTACTTCATCCTGAGTAATATCTAAATCACGTTCATTGTCATGAGAAGAGAAATTAATTTGCTCATTAGCATCAAAGATTTTTTTTTGCAAATCCTTATAACTTTTACTAATATTTTCAGTTTCCAGGATCATACTATCGACTTCATCTCTTAAATCTTTCTTAGTATCTTTTACTCTATCTAGTTCATCAATTAATATCATATTTTCTTTTTGCATAATATTCACTTCAGAAGAAACCTCAATCTTCTCTTCTTTTAATTCTAGGTAGGAATTATTTAAATCATCAATGGTTTTAACAACTTTATTTTGATTATCGCTAGAAGTATGAAGATTTGCTTTGATTTCACTTCTAGCTTTTTCAAATTCATTTGTAATATTGCTGAACTCTTCTTTTTCTTTTGAAAATTTTGACAACTTATTATTTAAATCCCTAAATCTATTTTTATAAAAAAGCTTCTCTAGACTTTTAAATTTATCAACTAATTCCGAATATGATTTAGCCTTCCTAGCTTGATCTTCTAAGGTGTCTTTTTGATTTTTTACTTCAATCTGAATATCTCTCATCCTTTCTAAATTATCTTTAACCAATATTATCTTTCGTTCTGTTTCGGCTCTCTTGGATTTGTAAATTGCTAGACCAGCTGCTTCATCAATTAAATTCTTTTTTTCTTCAGGTTTAGATGTTATATAAGTGTCAATTTGTCCTTGTGGAATTATGGTAAAGCTTCTGGAGCCAGCTCCTTCAGACATTATAATATTTGTAATATCTTTTAATCTACATTGAGTTCCATTTAAATAATATTCACTCTCACCGGATCTGTAGAGCTTTCTTTTTATTTCTGTTTCTATGAACTCATTCTCTTCTTCATTCTCGACCAATAAAGATACTTCAGCAAAATTTTGCTTGGGCAGGTTATCGTTTCCATCGGCTACAACTTGAGACATTGAGTCCAGCCTAAGTAATCTAGGGTTTTGCTCTCCAAGAACCCATCTCATCGCATCCAATAAATTGGTCTTGCCACAACCGTTTGGACCAACAATTGTGGAAATTTCAGAATCAAAATTTATTATGGATTTCTCATAGAACGTCTTAAAACCTTTAATATA
Organism: Deltaproteobacteria bacterium TMED58; assembly: GCA_002167555.2. Taxonomy (GTDB): domain Bacteria; phylum Desulfobacterota_D; class UBA1144; order UBA1144; family UBA1144; genus TMED58. The sequence continues at coordinate 143,893 of NHDL02000001.1, read as the reverse complement.
TAAGGACTTTATTCTCATTTTTGCAAATAATAAAATACATTAGATATAAAGGCAATAGTTAATATTAATAAATTTGAATATAAATTACATTAATTTATATATTTTGTATTATATTCAATGGTTGATGAATTATAAATTTCGGACAGGAAAACACTGTAAATCTTTTTCTTTCTTGGGATTGATAAGTCTTTCTTAATCTTATCTTTGTCCAATAATAAAAAATCTGAATTAGCTTTTCTTATTTTCTCAATAAATATTATAAAATTCTCGGATTCGATATTTATAATAAAAGGTATAAATTCTTCTTCTTTCAGAGACTTATATCCTACTTTATCATTGGTAACAGCACTAAAATCAGCAAAGTTTATATCATAATTAAATTCATAGCTAAAATCACTACTTGCTTTTATAGATTCAAATATTAACTTATGATTCTGTTGACTTTCAGATAATAATTTTTCAAGTAGTTGAATTTTATACCCTGTAAGATGTTGGGACTTCAAACTTTCTAATGCTTCCTCTTTTGAATATATATTTTTACTTGTTCTTGATATTATCCATATTGCATCACCCGCATAAAATACCTTAGGTTTTTTATTTTCGAACTTAGCAGCTTGGATTTGATTAATTAAATCTTGTGGAAGCAAAATTTCAGATGATTGGATATTAATATTATTTGCCTCTTCGGAAATTCCTAACTGATTAATAATATCTTCAAAATTTTTGTTTTGAGATAATTTAGTAAGGTATTCAAACTTTTCAGGGAAAATATTTAAAGCTATTCTTTTACGAATCAGAACCCGTGCTTTTTCATCAGTAAGATTCTCTTGATCAGAAGAATAATTTAAAATAAATGTATCAATATCCTTCTTAGTAATATCTATATCAACAGTTATATCGTTGTAATCAAGAATAGCTGTTCTGAAAGAGACAGGTTCACCTGAAAATTTTGTGACTTCTTCTTGAATATAATTATCAACTTCCTCATTAGAAAAAGTTGGTAATTTATAATTTGTGCTCTTTGGTCTTATGATATAAAAATTTAACTTAGTAGAATCATTGATATACTTACTCTTTATTTCATTATCAGATACGGAAATAAAAGAAGAGAAGAAAAATTCAAGTTTTTCTGCTAAAGCTTCCTCTCTAAGAATTTGTTCAAATATATCCGTACCTAATCCAAAAATATCCTTCACTCTTAGTTGATATTCCTCAAACCCAATAAATTGACCATTTCTATTAAATAAATTTGTATTTTTTATTTTATTTTTAATTTCAATATCTGACACAAACAAACCTAGCTTTTCAGCCTCAAATGCTGAAACTTTTCTTCTTGCTATTGTATTAACAATCTCTCTATCAATTATTCTTATAGAATCTTTATCTGATAAAACTTCTTTGGGTAATTCAGAGAATCTAAGTCCCCTAAAATAATTAAATTCCTCCAAAGTAATCTCTTCTTTATTAACTTTTGCGATTATTTTATCAGACATTCCGAAGGAAACTATATCAGTTCCCACACTCAGACTTAAAACAAGCCCTAAAACTAAAAGGGCTATGATAAATATGCTGACAAAGCTTTTAATTTTTGAAAAAAACATAAGAATGAATATAGCATATAAGTGGGATAAATATTACATCATCAAGTTACATTGTGTAAAATAATATAGTGAAAAAAAATATTGGTATAGTTGGAAGTGGTATTGTAGGACTGCTGGTTGGATATAAATTCCAAAAAAAAGGGCACAGAGTAACAATCTACGAAAAAGATAAAAAACTTAATCTTACAAATTGTAGTATCACCGGAGCTGGTATGTTGTCACCATTCTGTGAACTTATTCATAGTGACAAAAAGATATTTGACCTGGGTTTTGATTCAATTTTAAGATGGAAAGAAATAATTAAAGATTTAAATAAAAAGATTTTCTTTAAAACAAAAGGGAGCCTAATTATCTCACACAAAGAAGAAGTGGCTGATTTGGAATCGATTTGTTCAAGGATCAATAGCTATTCAAGATCTAATTTCTCTTTAATTTCAAATTCTAAACTTAGAAAACTTGAACCTGCAATCGATTCGACTGACTTAAATGGAGTGTTTTTCAAAGAGGAAGGACAAATTGATTCGGAGCAAATTATCGATTCCCTATCAAGATATTTAACTGAAAATAATTCGATAATTAATTATGGCTGTGAAGTTAAACAAATTAAAAATAACACCCTTACATTAAAAGATAATGAGAAAAAATCTTTCGATCATATTATAGAATGTACAGGATTAGGCTCACAAAGGAGTAAAAGTGATATAAGAGGCGTAAGGGGTGAAATAATAAAGGTCTTTGCACCAGGAGTAAAAATATCTAGGCCTATCAGACTTAATCATTTTAGATATCCTATATATATTGCACCAAGAGAAAAAGACACATATTTAATAGGTGCGACTGAAATAGAAAGTGAGGACTTTTCCCCAGTATCCGTACGTTCCGCAATTGAACTCCTAAATTCATCGATATTTATTTGCAAAAGATTTTCTGAAGCTAGAATTATATCATTATCTTCAAATTGTCGACCGGCATACAGCGATAATCTTCCTCATTTAAAAGGAAAAGATGGACATATTTCTGTTAATGGATTATTTAGGCACGGCTACCTTTTATCTCCACTAATCGCTGACCTTGTAATTGATTTATGTTTAAAAGATAAAAAAGACAAAAACCTAAGTTACATTTATAATTAAGATTGATGATGATTTTTATTAATGGTGTTAAAACTCAGATAAAGAATGATATTAATTTGGAAAAAATCTTAAAGACTAATTTTTCAGATTCATATTCATATGCAGTGGCGGTCAATAATGAATTTGTACCAAAATCAAAGTATAAAAATACAATTATCGTTAAAGGCGATATAATTGAAGTTGTTTCAGCTCACCCAGGTGGATAAATGCAAATATATGGGCAAAATTTTAAAACAAACATTATACTAGGTACCTCAGGTTATCCTTCGCCTAAGGTTTTACTTAACTGTATAAAAATATTAAAAACTGAGATGGTTACAGTATCAGTTCGTAGGCTAAATGACGCTGATGATAATTCCTTTTTTAAATTAATTAAAAAATCAAAATGCACTATACTTCCAAATACAGCTGGGTGTCTCTCTGCCCAAGAGGCAATTGTTACAGCAGAAATGGCAAGAGAACTTTTTGAAACAGATTTAATTAAGCTTGAGGTTATTGAAGATGATCTTACATTAAAACCTTCGATAAAAAATACAATCAAAGCAACAGAATCACTAATTAAAAAGGGATTTAAAGTTCTTCCGTATACTACAGATGACTTCAAATTTACTAAAACTCTTGAATCCTTGGGTTGTGAAGTAATTATGCCTTGGGGTTCTCAAATTGGTTCTGGTAGAGGACTAGAAAACCCTGAAAAACTTATGAAAATTAGGGAAGAAATGCCTAATCTGACATTAATAATTGATGCAGGAATTGGAAGGATATCTCACGTTTGTCAGGCATTTGAAATGGGTTATGATGGAATACTACTTAATACAGCTATCTCAAAAGCAAATTACCCGGAAGAATTTGCTCACGCTCTGAAACTTTCATTAGAAGCTGTAACGAAATCGATAAGTTCGGGTCTAATTCCTAAAAGAAATTTTGCAACCCCTTCTACTACAATGATTGGTATTCCGTTTAAAAGATAAATCTAATTAGATTTAATTGATTTATATAAGGTAACTTCAGAATCTCTATTTTGTCTTTGTATTAGAAAAAGAGAATTCTGACCTGATTTAATATTCTTCATTGCTGAATTAAAAGAATCAATATCAGTTACGAGCTGCCTATTAATTTCTAAAATAATATCCCCTTTAAGAAAAAACTTTGTATTATCAGATGACCTAGCCACATTAGAGACTATTATCTTGGTCTTTTCTTTATCTTGTGAATCGGGAATTTGAGTAACTATGATGCCGAATTTTTTAGCTCCCTTGTTAGAATTTAAAGATTGAGTACCTTTTGGCTCGGGGATATCACCTAAGATAATTTGAATATTTATTTCCTTTGATTCACGCAAAATAACTAAACTAATTTCTGTTCCAGGCTTAAGTTTACTTACCTCCTTAGGCAAATCTTCATATGTAATAATCTTAATCCCATTAATAAATTTTATTATATCTCCCCTTCTCAAATCTGACTTAAATGCAGGACCGTCATTTAAAACCTTGCTTACCAAGGCACCATTAGTTGAACTAAGATTTAAGGAATCTGAAATTTCCGGAGTTATTTTTTGTACAACTACACCCATCCAACCCCTTCGAACCTTTCCATTCTCCTGCAAATCCTTAATAACATCGATTGCCATTGAAATAGGTATTGCAAATCCAATTCCTTGCCCATTTGCTGCTATTGCAGTGTTAACACCTACGACTTCTCCTTTAAAATTAAAGAGGGGTCCCCCACTATTCCCCCTATTTAATGCTGCATCTGTTTGTAAGAAATCAACATAAGTTCCTAGTCCATCAATATACCTACCTTTAGCACTTATTATTCCAGTTGTGACTGTTGCTCCAAACCCTAATGGATTTCCAATTGCAATAACGTCTTCACCAATTCTCAACTTGTTTGAATTACCAACTTTAACTACATTTAAAGATTCATTTGTAGAGATTTTCAATAAGGCTAAGTCGGTTCTCGAATCTGTTCCAACAACATTAGCATCATATCGATTTCCATTATTTAGTACTACTGAAATATCATTTGCTTTTTCAATAACATGAAAATTTGTAACAACATACCCATTTTTGGAATAAATGAAGCCAGAGCCCAGGCCTTTGGAAGTCCTAGGTTGGGAATCATCACCAAACTGTCTTCTGAAGAACTCATCAAAAAAAGGGTCTCCTGTGATACTTAGATTTTGTTTACTAATATTTGTTGTCTCTATTCTGACTACTGAACTAGTTAATTGTTCCACTAAATCAGGCAAGCTTGATGCTTTGACTAGACTATTCCATGAAAATAAAAAAAGGAATAGATATAAAAGGATATTGAAAAACTTTGGAATTCTAATCATTATTAATAAAATATATACAATTCATAGAATTGTATCCAGTTAAATATTTCTGATATGCTAAAATTAAAAAGAAATGCGTGAAGTTTATGTAGAGAACACTTCGATGACAAAATTTGGTCGTTTTGACTTAAGTCTGAGGCAACTGACCACACAAGCGGGTATGGAATGTATAGCGGACTCTAAAAGAAAACCGGATTGTCTTTTAATTGGATCAATGAATCCAGAAGAATTCAGTAGTAATTCCAATATTTCCTCATTAGTGGCAGATTACTTAGACATTCAAGGTATCCCCTCATTAAGAATAGAAACAGCATCATCTTCAGGCGCGGCAATATTTAGTTTAGGTTGTAATTTGATTGCTTCAGGTATTTATAAAAATATACTTCTGATCGCAGGGGAAAAAATGTCAGGGTTAGAGACACAAAAGGTTACTAAAATACTAGCAAAAGTCATTGAAGAAAATGAAAGAGAATCCGGAGCAAGTATGCCTTCACTCGCAGCTATGGTAACTATGGCATATAAACTTAGATATAAAATGAATAAAGAATTATTAAATGAATTATTAAGAACTATAGCGATAAAAAATCACTACAATGGCTCTATGAATCCCTTAGCGCATTTCCAAAAAGAAATATCTGAAGATGATTATAATAATAGTAAAGTCATATCTAATCCTTTAAAAATGTATGACTGTTCACCTATTTCGGACGGTGCAGTTGGCTTGATGCTGTCATGTGAAAAGACCGATATAAGGGTTAGTGGTCTAGGGCATGCAACTGATACCGTAAGCCTAAAAAATAGGGTATCTTTAAGCCATTTTGCTGCAACAAAACTTGCGGCAAAAAAAGCCTATAAGTCTTCATCGCTTTCACCTAAAGATATTGATTTTGCTGAAGTTCATGATGCCTTTACTAGCTTCGAGGCCATAAATACTGAGGACTTAGGTTTTTTTGATCAGGGTAAATCTTATATCCACATACTTAATGATGAAACAAAATTAAAAGGTAATCTTCCTATTAATCCATCTGGCGGCCTAAAATCTAGAGGGCACCCTGTAGGTGCAACGGGTCTCGCCCAAATAGTAGATTGTGTTAAGCAAATGCGAAATAAAGTATCTGATTCAAGACAAGTTGAAAAGAATAATATTGCCCTTTGTCACTCTATCGGTGGAATGGGAAACAATATTTTTGTAAATATCCTAGAAAAAGTTGCATATAGAAATACAACTATTCCTAATTACAATCAAATAGATCATGCAATTATTCAAAAAATACCTGATAGTGCTCAGCTTATAAATGAGGGTGAGGAGTTAGAAGGAAAACTTGCGAGCTATACGACTCTCTACGTTACTCCGGAGGGATTTGACTCACCTCTAACACTGGGGATAATTGATACTTTGAAACACAAAAGAATTTTTGCAAGAGCACTCTTTGAAGGAGAATTTGAAATAGGGGGAAGCATAACAGTCTTTAAAGAGAATGAAACGGTTTATTTCAGAAAAACTTCTTATATTGATCAGATTAAATTCTTTGTGAGAAGAAATATAAAAGGCCTCTTAGACTTATTTGAATAAAATGAAAATAATTTTTATGGGAACTCCACATTTTGCATTAAAAAGCTTAGAGTCCATCAATCAACATTTCAACGTTAGTCTTGTTGTTACTCAACCTGACAAGCCAACAGGAAGAAAAAAAGAAATAATTTTTTCTCCTGTAAAAACCTATTGTATTAATAGAGATGTTAAATTCTTGCAACCAGAAAAAATTAAAGACAATAAAGATTTTTTATCTCAAATTAATGATATTGAACCAGATATTATTGTCGTGGCGGCTTATGGTAAAATTCTCTCTAAAGAAATCTTATCGATACCAAAAATTGGCTGTATAAATATTCATGCATCATTACTTCCACAGCTTAGAGGTGCGGCGCCTATAAATAGAGCCATTATAAATGGTAATAAAGAAACAGGTATAACGTTAATGGAAATGGATGAGGGAATGGATTCAGGAAATATAATATCCATCTCTAAAATCGGCATTCAAAGTGCTGACACCACGATATCTCTTACAGAAAAATTAGCAAATCTAGGTGCTAGTCAAATAGTTAAGCTAATCAAAGAGCTTGATATTAACCCAATTATTAATTCAAAGAAGCAGGATCATAGCAAGGCAACAATTGCTCCAAAGATGACAAAAGAGGATGGTTTAATTGATTGGGAGAAGAGTTTTAATGAGATTAATGACTTAATCCGTGGGTGTAATCCTTGGCCCGTTGCATACACCAAACTTGATAAATCTATGATAAAGATTTATCAAATTACTCAGAATAATTCAGAGAAAATTCCCCCTGGAGTTATTAAAAAAGTTAATGGCTGTATGATTGTAGGCTGTAAAGATACAAATATCGAGATATTACATATTCAAAAAAGTGGGCAAAAAAAAATTTCAGGCAAAGACTTCATTAACGGGATTTCATTTAAATCTCATATAGAATTTATTTAATAGGAATCTCGACTGAAAAGGAGGATACTTTAATTTTCTCTATCAATTTATTTTCCCAACACATATCTCTGGCTAACTTTAATTTTTCTTTTGGGACAAATACTATTAAGCTAATACCTGTGGACATAATATTCTTCCATTTTTCTATAGAATTATCATTAATTGTTGACTCAACCTCAACCTCGCCTAACATTACTACCTGCCCATAGTTAGCAAAAATAATATCAGGAAATTGCCCTTGAATATCATTTACTTCAACACCATGCTTATTAATTTGAATTTCGTTAAATTCCTTTGAGTATTGAAACTTTATTTCATCTATTACCCAATCATGCAAGAATATATCTCTTTCATTTTCTCCCATAATTATTACTCCACATCAATTTATCCTTCAGAACATTGAAGTATTGTGTTTCTTGAGATCGTAACAAACTTAATTTCAAATTAGATTTTGTGATTTCTAACTCAAAACCTTCTTCCATCTCCATGCTATCGCCACCATCAAAGGTAGTAAAAATAGGGGAATTTAAAGAATTTATCTTAACTCTAATTGCAGATTTGTTTGATACTACTAAGGGTCTATTTGATAATGTATGGGGACAAATCGGAGTAATGATTACTAAAGGTAAGCTTGGTGTAACAATAGGACCCCCTGCTGACATTGAATAAGCTGTGGAACCAGTTGGAGAAGAGAAGATAATACCATCCGCTCTTATGTTAGATACAAGGGCTTTATCTATAAATAAATCCAAATTAATAATCTTGGCTAGCGCACCCTTGTTAATTACCACATCATTGAGGAAACTTGTTTTTAAGATAGCTTTCTTATTCTTAATTATTTTTGCTTGCAAAAGCTCTCTTGTATCTACAATAAGATTCTTATCAAAAAACTCTTTTAATAAATGTTCTAATTTATTAATAGGTGCTTCTGTTAAAAAACCAAGATTTCCTAAGTTAATTCCTAAAACTGGTTTTTTATTTTTTGCGGCTGCCTCGGCAATATGTAAAAGTGTGCCATCCCCACCTAGGACAATTAAAACATCAGAGTTTTTTATTACCTGATCCTTAGAAGCATAAGAAGTCTTAGGGCTAGAATATTTTTCTAGTGATTCATCTACAAGTAAAGTCGACCTTTTTTTACCAAGAAATTTTATTAAGGCCAACTTAACCTTTCTAAAATTTTTAAGTCGTGGCTTTGCAAGAACTCCAAAAATCATTATATATATTATAAATTAGATTAATTATTTTGTATTGAGTGTTATTTCTCGGATGAAAGAAGTTTTTCAATTAAATCTTGAAAGCTACCATCCAAGAAAGAATCTACATCCCCTATTTCTGTCCCAGTCCGATGGTCTTTAACCATTCTATATGGGTGCAAAATATAGGAGCGGACTTGGCTTCCCCAGCCAATATCTTTTTTCTCAGAATTAAGTTTTTCATCTTTTGTTTTAATTTTTTCCATCTCTAAATCATAAAGCTTTGATGAAAGAATCTTCATTGCTGCATTCTTATTTTGATGCTGAGATCTTTGATTTTGACATCCAACTACAATTCCTGAAGGTATATGTGTAATCCTAACAGCAGAATCTGTTTTATTTACATGTTGACCTCCAGCTCCAGCAGCTCTAAAGGTATCAACTTTCAAATCCTTATCATCGATTTCTACATCTATATCCAGTTCGACTTCTGGTGAAACCGATACTGATGCAAAAGAAGTATGTCTACGTTTATTGGAATCAAAAGGGGATATTCTTACTAGCCTATGAACACCAATTTCATTTTTTAGATATCCATAGGCAAATTCACCTTTAACTAAAATGCTACAATTTTTTAAACCTGCCTCTTCACCATCTAAAAAATCTAGAAACTCAGCTTTTAAATTATTAGTCTCAGAATAACGAAAATACATCCTTGATAGCATACTAGCCCAATCTTGTGCTTCTGTGCCACCCGCCCCTGAGTTAATTGATATTATTGCATTCTTATTGTCATCTTTACCCGAAAGCATTACAGTAATTTCAAAGGCTTCAATTAATTTTTTTAACTCTGTCAAAGAAGTTTCCATTTCTTTTAAAGTTTCTCTATCTACTTCTTCATCTTTATATAGTTCACTTATTTCAAATTGTTCAGATAATTCATTTTCTAGAGATTTATAAGAATCTAACCTCTTATTAATTGTAGAAATATTTTTAAGTGTAAATTGGGCTTTCTTTTTATCTGACCAAAAATCATTCTTCTCGGACTCTTTGACAAGATTTATTAATTCAATCTCCAGACTTTCAAGGTCAAAGATAACCTCTAATTACTTCAAGCTTCTTCTTTAATACTTTTAGGGTTTGAATAAATTCAATCATTTTTTTAACTCAATAATTAATGTTATATTAAACTTAACATTTTTATTATCTTAGGGGAGTAAATTTTGAAAAATTATGTTTTAACACCAGGACCTGTACCCGTTCCAGAATTTGTGATGCTAGAGATGGCAAAACCAATTATCCACCATAGAACTGAGGAGTTTGAAGAAATTTTTTATAAAGCTACTCAAGGTCTTAAAAAGGTCTTTATGACAGAGGAGGAGGTTTTAATTTTAGCTTCTTCAGGAACTGGGGCTATGGATGCAGCGATTTGTAATACTTTAAGTAAAGGGGATACGGCTTTAGTTGTTAATGGTGGTAAATTTGGTGAGCGATGGCTAAAAATTTGTAAAGCATATGGGGTCAATACAATAGAAATAAAAGTAGAGTGGGGAAAAGCCGTTAGTCCTAAAGTAATCGAAGATGCTCTTAAGGAAAACAAATCTATCAAAGCAATTCTTGTTCAAGCAAGTGAAACATCTACTGGAGTCGAGCACCCTATAGAGGATATTGCTAAACTTACAAAAAGTCGTGATGATATAATTTTGATTGTTGATGGAATTACCGCTGTCGGTGCCTTCCCAGTTGAGTTTGACAAGTGGGGGATAGATATTTTAATTGGTGGCTCCCAAAAAGCATTTATGATGCCACCGGGTCTTGCATTTATAGTTCTGAGCAAAAAAGCTTGGGATTTTAATGATAAATCTGATCTTCCAAAATTCTATTTGGATTTAAGTCAAGCCCATAAAAATAGTCTCAAAAAAACCTCTCCTTGGACACCTGCTGTAACATTAGTAATTGGTCTTAATGCAGTCTTGGAATATTTTGAAAAACTTGGTTTAGAAAAACTATTCGAAAGACACTCAATTTTATCTGAAGCAACGACCAAAGGTTTCGAAGCTATGGGTTTAGAAAATTTTGCCAAAGGTTGTACTAGTACTGCACTTTCTGTAATTAAATCTCCCGAAGGAATTGATGCGGGTTTAATTATTAAAGGATTAAAGAAAAAGTATGGAATGATTGTCGCTGGTGGACAAGACCAAGCAAAAGGAAAAATATTCAGAATAACGCATATGGGGTATGTAGATAAAGCGGATATAATTTCTGTTATTGCAGGCGTTGAAGGAATATTAACAGAGCTAAAGTACAAATTTGAACCGGGATCGGGTGTTGCAAAAGCAACTCAAATTTTAGACAAACTCTAGGATATTAAGTAATCTTTTTTACCGTTGATAAGTTATTTTCCAATATGCAATCTAAGAGTACTAAGTTGACCATAGCTTCTGCAATGGGTACCGCTCTTGGACATAGACATGGATCATGTCTACCTTTAACCTGAAGTTTCTTTTGTTTACCTTTATTATCAATAGAATCTTGCTTCTGTGAAATAGATGAAGAAGGTTTTAGGGCAAATCTTAAAATTAAATCATTACCATTGCTAATACCCCCCAATATTCCTCCAGCATTATTTGTTCTGAACTTTACTTTTCCCTTTGACTTCCCAACCATAATATCATTTACTTCTGATCCCTTCATTGATGCTACCTGAAATCCAAGTCCAATCTCAAAGCCTCTAACACCACCGATACCCATAATTGCTGAAGAAAGTCTAGCATCGAGTTTTTCAAAAACAGGTGAACCAAGTCCTGCTGGCATACCTGTAGACCTAACTTCTATTACACCGCCGATTGAATCTCCGGATTTTCTAACTGAATCTATTAAATTTGCCATTTCATCAAATTTCCCTTTATCAGCGATTCGTAGTGAATTTTTTTCAATATAATTAATATTAATTTTTTCGCATTTTATATTTCCAATTTGTTGAACAAAACCAAAAGTTTTAATTTTCATTGCTTTAAGTAGTTTTTTTGCGATAGCACCAGCAGCAACTCTTCCAACAGTCTCTCTGTTTGAAGATCTACCACCGCCCCTATAATCTCTAATACCATATTTTTCGTCATAACTTAGATCAGCATGGCCTGGCCTATAGATATCTTTAAAATTTTCATATGATTTAGAAATTGCATCGACATTAGGTATTAACATTGAAATTGGAGTACCAGTTGTAACTCCGTTAAAAAGTCCTGATAGTATCTCGACTTTATCAGTCTCTTTTCGTTGTGTCGTATACTTACTTTGACCTGGCATTCTTCTATCAAGCTCTAATTGAATATCTTTCTCTGATATTTTGAGGCCAGCAGGACAACCATCGATAACAACTCCTAAAGCTTTTCCATGGGATTCGCCCCAAGTAGTAATCTTAAATATATTCCCAAATGAATTACCTGGCATTTAAATGATTTTATATTCAAATTCACATAATGCAATTTGCTAAGTAAATCAAACTATTAGCATTGCATCTCCATAGCTGTAAAATTTAAACTTTTCCTTGATGGCATATTCATAAGATACTTTGGTTAATTCATATCCTAAAAAAGATGAAATAAGGACTAATAAAGATGATTTGGGTAAATGGAAATTAGTCAACAAAGCATCCGTCAAACCAAATTCAAAACCCTGATTAATAAAAATATCCGTTTTAAACCAACTATTAGATGGTGGGGTGAATAAATTATAGGACTCAAGCGCTCTTAGTGTAGTTGTTCCAACTGTTAATATTCGATTGCCACGCCTCTTAGTTAATTCTATTTCAGAAATAAGTTTTGATGATATAAAAAATTCTTCATAATGCATTTTATGATTTTCGATAATTTTATCTTTTATAGGCAAAAAGGTACCCATTCCAACGTGAAGTGTTAAAAATTCTAGTCCAATATCTTTCATGCGAATTTTTTTCATCAAATCCTTTGTAAAATGTAGCCCAGCAGTTGGTGCGGCTATAGAACCCTCTTTCTTTGCATAGACAGTTTGGTAATCCACAAAATCATTTATATCAGGCTCTCTATTTAGATATGGGGGAATTGGCATCATTCCAAATCTATCAATAAATAATTTGGATTCTNAATTAAACTTGATAAACCACTCTTTAGANGCAGGGTCATTAAATATTTCNCATTCGAGACCANCAGAAAATTTNAAAATNTTTATTTTTGGNTTCTTAATNAAAATTTTCCATANATTTTTANTAACNTCTTCAACTAATANAATCTTATATTGTTTACCAAATTCATCATTTAAGGACAAAGATACNGGGTTNACCTTNGTATCATTAAANATNAACAAATCCTTGCGAGTGAAATAATCAAATATTCTATTAAAAGTTGTTGCTTTTATTTTTCCTGTTTTCTTTTCGATAACTAAAAGCTTAGAGGTACCTCTAGGCCTTCTNGGCCTATCAGCTATAAGCTCTTTAGGTAAATCAAAATCGTAGTCAGATAGNTTCATTTATTTTTTATTTTATCTAATATAAGTCTTAACGAATTNAGTTTTATGAAACCAGTTGCNTCTTTTTGATCATATAAATTATCTTCTTCAAAAGTTGCAAGATTTGAGTTATATAATGAAAATTTAGATTTTCTTCCCGAGACTACTACATTTCCTTTAAAAATCTTCAATCTTACNTCACCTGAAATATTCTTTTGAGANTNTTTTATAAAAGCCATAATGGNNGACATTTCTGGNGAAAACCAAAAACCATTATAAATTAATTGAGAAATCTTTGGAATCAATGAGTCACGTATATGCATTACTTCCCTATCCATGGTCAAAGATTCAATAGCTCTNTGGGCAATATTTAATATAGTGCCTCCAGGAGTTTCATAAACTCCTCTAGATTTCATACCAACAAACCTATTTTCTACAATATCTACGACTCCAACACCATTTTTACCACCTAGAGTATTAAGTTTTTCCAAAAGTGCTACCGGAGAGAACTTTTTATTGTTTATGGAAATCGGAACGCCATCCTTAAAGGTAAGTGTAATATTTGTAGCTTTATCAGGAGTATTTTCAAGCAGCCTAACAGACTCATACATGTCTTTGGGAGGCTCTGTCCAAGGATCTTCTAAAACGCCGCCTTCGTAGCTAATATGATATATGTTTCTATCACAACTATATGGCTTTGATTTAGTTACAGGTACTGATATTTTATTTTTTCTTGCATATTTTATACAATCTTCTCTTGATTTAAGATTCCATATTCTCCACGGTGCAATAATCTCAATANCTGGATTNAGGGCCTTAAAAGAAAGTTCAAATCTAATTTGATCATTTCCCTTNCCAGTGGAACCATGTGAAACTGCNAATGATTTTTCNTTTTTTGCAATTTCAATCTGCCTNTTAGCAATTAAGGGTCTTGCAATGGAGGTTCCAAGTAAATAATTNCCTTCGTANACAGAACTTGCTTGAATCATAGGAAANATATAATCTTTAACAAATTCATTTCTAAGATTTTCCACATAAACTTTTTTAGCACCAACTTTTTTTGCTCTTTTAGCAATCGATTTAAGATTTTCCCCTTGTCCTAAATCTGCAATGTAGGCAATTATATCGGCATTATAGTTTTCTTTAAGCCAATGAAGAATAATCGAGGTGTCTAAGCCACCGGAATAAGCAAGAACTATAGATTTTTTTTTCATAAAACTAAATCTTTGTTATTCCTTCGTAGTCAAATAAATAAAATGTTGCTTTTTTTGTTTCATAGAACTTTTCAAGTGAGTACCCTATATATTCTAACTTTTCTAAATTTTCACCTGCGTATTGTGTGTCTTTTTTTTCATCTGAAAATTCACAAATCAGCTTCAGATCTTCAGGCATTTGTCTGTCTGCTGTAGGTTGGGTNGTAAAAATAACCTCAAGTTCTTTCTCAATTTCTTTATCTGGNGGCAAAGTAAAGCCAATAGATAAATTTGAAGAAACTAACTCCAAAACATAAAGTTTCAGCGTTGTAGGCTCGCCTCCTTCAGGTGCTCCACTAACAGTAAGAGTATAGGTNAAATGAGGAAGCTTATTATCCTTAATTGATGACTTTAATCTATCATAATCCTCATTAACAACCAGACAACCAATATTTAACATTACTTTATTCCTCCTAAGATAGTATTATTCTATCTAATAGATTTAATAATACTAATTTGATTGTTNCTTCTCGATCCGTCTCTTCNATATGAAAANAAATTATTTTCNCAACTTGTACAAGTAGGNATNAATTCTACATTAGAAACTCCAAGTTTATTAACAATTTTTTTGTTGATTTGCCCCAGATCTAAGAAGCACTTCTTATCTTTTTTAATAAAATCATCTTCTTCTANAATAAATTTCTTACTAAATTTAGTTAACATGGAACTTCCTACCTCATAGCAACACATTCCAATCGAAGGTCCAATTGCACAAAGTATTTCATTTTTTGAACATCTATAAGTTCCCATCACTTCCTCAATAACATTTTCTATTATTTTATTAAAAGTCCCTCTCCAACCTGAATGTACTGCCGCCACAAAAGAAGAATTGGTTGATCCCAATAATATTGGAACACAATCAGCTGTTTTTACTCCTATATAAAAATCTTTCTTTGAAGTAACTATAGCGTCCCCATTCAATTCAACTTCAGATAATTTAAGATTATCTATATTTACTACCTCATCACTATGGGTCTGATTAAGAAAAAAAACTTTTTCATTATTTGGAATTCTAAAATCTGAATTACCAAAAAAATGCTTTAGATTATTGTTGCGTTCAAATATATTTGATTTTAAATAATTGCTTTGATTCAATTTATTGCCTCAAAAAAAATTTTAAAATCATCGGGAATCTCAGAGCTAATTTTAATACTTTTATTTGTTTTGGGGTGCATAAACTCGATAGATTGGGCATGAAGCAAATGCCTGTTAACTGTTTTTCTTAATTCAGCACTTAGATTGCTGATAAAACCTTTACCATAAAGCTTATCCCCAACCACAGGATGACCAAATAANTCTAGGTGAACACGAATTTGGTGAGTTCTTCCAGTCAGCGGAAAAGCTTCGATCATTGAAAAATTTTCAAATGATTTCTTTAATACCCATTTCGTTGATGCACTTCGAGGAGATTTTGAATTATTAGAAATCTTAACCCTATTATTTCTATCTCTACCTAGTTCGTAATCAATTTGGCCTTTATCTTTTTTAGGTTTTCCAAAGACTAAGGCAATATAGCTCTTCTTAATAGTTCTATTTTTAAATTGGTCGGACAAGTGAGTATGTGCATAATCATTTTTTGCAACTATCATTACCCCTGAGGTTTCCTTATCCAACCTATGAACAATTCCTGGCCTTAAGATTCCTCCNATGCCAGATAAATTTTTACAATGAAATAATAATCCGTTTACAAGTGTCGGAGTATTTATTCCGGCACCGGTATGGACAACTATATTGGGCGGCTTTTCAATAACTGCCAAATAATCATCTTCATAATAAAATTTCAAAGGAATGTCACATGGCTCTAAAGATGAATCTTTTAGTTCAGGAAAAATTACTGAGATTGAATCCATAAATTTTAACTTATAGGATGCCTTAGCGGTTTTACTATTACATAAAACAAATTCATCTTTAATCAACTTTGATATATAAGAGCGAGATTTATCTGGGAAAATATCCGCAANAAACTTATCCAGTCTTTTTTCTATATGCTCTTCAGTTACTTTAGATTTCCAAATCTTATTCATTTTATTCATAATTATGTTCATAATGTTATACTTAGTAAATATTTAAGGAAAATTTAANAATGATTAATAAGCACAAAAGAATAGAATTGAGATTTGGTCTAACGGCTCCTGGTTCAATGTGGAATCTTTTATATGAGGGTATGGAGCAGAATATAAACCTAAGAACCACATTCAAAGGTAAGGATGAAGAGAGCATTGAAGCACTAATTAAATTTGGGGAAATTTTAAAGAAAAAAAGAAACTATGATATAAATATTATTAATAATGGAATTGAAATAAATAAAGAACTACCAATAAATGATTTTAAAAGCGGTGAAAAGTGGACTGAGCTGATGACAAAGCTCAAAGATGAAATTACTAAAATAATCTAAACTGTTATTTCTCCNGAACTAATTATTTTAAGTTGATTTGATACCTCTAGAATTAATTCACCCTTTTGATTTATATCAATTATCTTTCCACTGATTTCCTCTCCCTCNTGGANAAAAGAAACATCTGCACCGATATCATCCCAGTTAGACTTCCAGAAATCAACAATTNTCTTATAGTTTTTGCTTTTAAATTCCGAAATCCAAAAATAAAAAAAATCAAGAAAAGATGCAATTAAATCTTCTCTTGAAATAATATCTCCACTTTCGATAAAAACACTAGTTGGCTCTAAACGATATTGAAAATTATCTATATAGAAATCATCCTTATTGCAATTTACATTAATACCAACTCCAATAACTATAGATTTTGATTTATTATTCTTAAAAACTGCTTCAGATAAAACACCGGAAATTTTCTTAGAATTCACCAAGACGTCGTTAGGCCATTTAACTTTTCCATGAATATTATAACTTTTTAGAGATTGAACTAATGAATTTGCCGATAAAATAGATAGCAGCCCAATATGCTCGTTATCTTTTGGATAATTCAGAATTATTGAAATTGCTACATTCTTATGACCAAATGACTTCCATTCCCTATTCTTTCTTCCTCTTCCCTTAATTTGGCTACTAGCAATAACAATTGTTGAGTCAAGAGGGTTTTTCAAAGATTTGGCATAAAGATTAGTCGAATCTATCGATTCCAAAATAATTATTCTTTTAATATTTTTATCTAAACCTGGTCTATCTAATATTATTTTCTTTAAATTGCTTAACATCTAGAGTCCTAACCTATTTACATCTTTATATTCGCTGATAATTAATGCAATTATTCCTAGAGCCATTGCCCCGCACATCAAAGATGAGCCTCCATAGCTAAACATTAATAGGGGTATCCCTACAACAGGGAAAAATCCTATAGTCATAGCAACATTAATAAACAAATGGAAAAAAAAGTATGAGCTAAGACCAAAAAGTAGGACTTGTAAAAAATTATCTTTAATTTTATTTAAGTAATATAAAGAATAAAGGACTATAAATGCATACAAACCGATTAAGATAATTGAGCCTAAAAAACCTGTCTGCTCAGCCCATACAGAGAAAGCAAAATCAGTATGTTTCTCGGGTAAAAATTTAAGCTTAGCTTGAGAACTATTACCTAATCCTTTCCCAACAAGTTGGCCGGATCCAATTGCGACTTTAGATTGAATGACATTATACCCATACCCTGATGGATCCTTCTCAGGATATATAAAACTAACAATTCTCTCTTTTTGATAATCTTTGAGTGCATAACTCCATATGGGAACTGATAATGATGCAATAATAAGAATTATTATGATTAATATCTTCTGATTATAAGAAAAGCTAATAATTACAGTTAATGAAACTATTAATAGCATAAGTGCTGATCCTAAATCTGGTTGAAACATAATCAGTGCAAAGGGCAATAGAAAAAAAACCAATCCTAAAAAATACTTAACTAAATAGGATTTAGAGTAGGCACCTAATTCGGAGTAAAATTTTGCTATAATAAAAATAAAAGATATTTTAACTAGCTCAGATGGCTGGAAAGACATAAAGTCTCCAATCTTAATCCAACTTCTAGCGCCTGAAATTTTTTCACCAAAAAACAAAACGAAAACCAATAAAATAATCGATAAAATATATAAAGATACGGAAATATTCTTAAGCGTTTGCAATCTTATTCTTAAAACAATAAAGCATATTATCGCTGCAGCCATTGTCCAAATAAGTTGCTTAAAAGAATATGAGCTAAAAAAAGCTCCATCTCTAATAAAAATCAAATTAATAATGCTAAGTATCATAATACAGAAGCCAGCAGTTAAAATTTTATATTCTGGTTTTCTAAAAAAATTATTCACCTGAATCACTCATATTACTCGAATAGTTTTCCTTAACGGTGGTTAAATAATTTTTTTTATAATAGCTAACAATCTCTTTTGTTATAGGTCCACCCGATCTTCCACCAGAAACACCATTTTCTACAAAAACTGTTATAACAATTCGTGGATTATCGAATGGATAATAAGATGTATACCACCCATGGTTTTTGTATTTACCTAAATTATAATCCTTGGAATCTTTCGAGATAACTTGAGCCGTCCCAGTTTTTCCTGCAAGCATACCGTCGTCTCTAGCATGAAATCCTGTGCCATTATCTTCATTAACAACTCCCAATAATCCTTTCTGAACCAATAAAAGATTATCTTTATTTATGTCTAAGAGTTTATTATCTATTGAATCTTCATTTTTTATAATTTTTAAGTTCGGATATTTACCATTTGATGCAATAATAGAAGTCATAACTGAAGCTTGAATTGGATTTACTGTCAAATATCCTTGACCTATCGCAACATTAACCATATCACCTTTGTACCATTTACCTTTAAGGTACTTATCAATAAATTTTTTATTAGGGATCACACCTGGATTTTGGGAAAAAGGTAATTTGGTCTTGTCACCAAAACCAAAAAAGGCTAACCACTTCGAGTAATCTTTAATTCCAAGAGATAGCCCAACTTTGTAAAAGAACACATCACACGAAGTAATTAAAGCATTTACAACATCAACCTTGCCATGTCCACCCTGTTTCCAACATCTAAACTTTCTACCACCTAAAACATAATATCCTTTGCAATAATGCTTAGTGTCTTTATTAATAACTCCTTCTTCCAGAGCAGCTATTGCTGTAACTATTTTAATAATAGAACCGGGGGGATTTGAGGATAAAAAAGCTCGGTCCAAAAAGGGTTTATTTGGCTTACTACTTATATTCCTCCATTTTTTAGCACTCATACTTTTTGAAAATTCATTAGGATTAAAAGATGGCTTACTTACTAGTGCTAAGATTTCATTGGTATTTATATCATGTACAACAGCAGCTCCTCTTAGGTCACCAAATGCTTTATAAATATGTTTCTCCAGCTCTATATCTACTGTTGTATTCAAATTCTCGCCTGATTTATTTGCCTTTATCTTTTTATCAAATGAAACGACCTCTGAAACAACCTCACGACCTTTACTATCAATTAGTAAGTATTTGGTCCCATTTAAGCCTTGAAGTTTTTTCTCGTATATCTTTTCCAGGCCAGAAATTCCAATCCTTGTTGAAAGAAAGGACCCATAAACTATATCTCTACTATCATTAGATTTTAAATATCCAAATTTATGAGCTCCAACCTCTTCAAAAGGGTAAACTCTAAGATAGTCAACTACCAACTCTAAGGACTGATAAGAGTTAAGCTGTGATTCAACTCTATATATATTTTTTAATTTCAAATTCTCTTTAATTATGAATCTTTTATTTTTATTCTTAGGTAAATTAGATTCAATAAAGATTTTATCTACGGTTTCTTTTTTAATTGACAAACTATTAGAAAGAAAATTTTTTAACTTAAATAAATCATCTTTGGAATTCTTCTTGTAATAAAGATTAACTACTGCTTTACTTACAGCAATCTCATTACCGAATCTATCTAATATAGAGCCCCTAGGTGCAGGTACAATAATTTCCTTTAAGAAATTATTGCTTGATATTTGATTATATTCATCTCCATTGATAATTTGAATAAAAAAGAGTCTTAAGAATATTGCGCCAAGCAGAATACTTACTATTAAAATTGATAGACTTGATCTTTCACTTTTGGCCATGAGTTATACTTAATTATAATCAATAAAATCAAAGAAACGAAAAGGTTGTAGATAAAAGGTAAGCATACAAAGCTTAAATAATCCATCAATCCTATACTAAATATCAAGCTATATACAATAAAGGTTACACTATAGAATAAGATTAAAAATATTAATATGAGTAAAGAATCATTTCGGAGATTCTCCCAAAAAAACTTTTGTATAAAGAAAATAAAAAAGTAAAAAGACACAAATTTAATGCATAATTCCAGGTATCCGTAAGTTCCAGTCATACTATAATAAAATAATAAAATTATAATACCTAGGAAAATCTTACTTCTAGAAATACCTGTTAAAAAGAGTATTAATAAATAAACAATTGAAGCGTCAACATTCCCTCCAAAATCTAGGGTTCCGGAATTAGGATAAATTGGTAAAATTAATAAGGCTAATAATCCTAAAGCAGATAAAAATATATTATTCTTAATCATTAGATACTATTGTAAGGAACTTAATATTTCTTGGTTCAATTAATCCATCTAAATTCATATCCAAAAATCCCCCCTCTTTTTTAACCGAGGCTATTTTTCCTATCTCAATCGGTGGATATTTTTCTGGACTGTTTGAAGAAATTAAAACCCTATCTCCTTTCAAAATCTTTTGATCATTAGTTACATATTTAATATAAGATGTGACTCCATTGCCTTTTAATATTCCAGGAATCTTATTCTTTCCTATATAAACCATGATTGCAAAGTTAGGATTAAAAGTAAAAAGTATCTCAGAATAATCTGTTTTAACCGATGCTACCTTTCCTACCAGTTTACCAGAGGCTATTGCTATAAAACCACTTTTTACTCCATCCTTAATACCTTTATTTATAATTCCTGTAGATGCAAAGGTAAATGGTGAGGTAATAACAAGCTCAGCCTGAAGAAATTTAATATTTTTTGATACTTTATATTCCAATCTTTTCTTTAATTCTATGTTCTCATTAACGTAAGATTGCTGAAGCTTAACCTTAGATTCTAACTCTTCAATTTTTTTCTTTAATCTAGAATTTTCTGAATAATAATCGCTAGAATAAGATAAATTTTTTGCTAAAAAATTAGAGAGATAAAAATTAATGTTAAGTGAAAAGAAAACAATTATTAGGGTTGATAAAATTAAAATAAGAAAAATTTTTTTTTTATTTCTTTTAGTTAACATCAAATAATTAAAGTGAAATCTTTCTTAAAGTATTTATCTCTTCCAAAGCTTTTCCACAACCTCTGACTACGCACATTAATGGGTCTTCAGCTACTGTGACTTTAAGTCTTGTAGCTTTAGTTAATCTCTCAGATAACCCACCTAATAGAGCGCCGCCTCCGGCAAGAACTATTCCATCTACCATGATATCACCCGAAAGCTCTGGAGGAGTAGAATCTAGTGTTTCAACAACTGTGTTGATAATATCTATAACAGACTCATCAAGTGCTCTTTTCGTATCAATAGCTGTCAATTGTATTGACTCTGGCAAGCCAGACTCCAAGCTTCTACCTCTTATTGACATCTTCAGACTTTCGCTTGGAATATCGGTTACATCACATATTGTTTTTTTGACATTTTCTGCCATATTCTCACCAATTAATAATCCATAACTATTCTTTACATAAGTAATAATTGCTTGATTCATTGAGTCTCCAGCTGTTTTTATAGACCTACTTATTACAAGTCCACCAAGTGAAATAACTGATATTCCTGTAGTACCCCCACCAATGTCAATTATCATGCCGCCTCTTGAGTTTAGAACGGAATCCATATTGGCACCTAAAGCTGCTGCCATAGTCTCCTCTATTAAATAAACTTCACGTGCACCAGCTGATTCAGCTGCCTCTACAACAGCTCTTTTTTCAACTGGTGTAATTCCTATAGGCACGGAAACTACTACTCTAGGTCTAACTAAAAAATTATTTTTATGATATTTGGAGATAAAATATTCCAGCATCTTTTGTGTAACTTCAAAATCTGCTATAACACCCTCTTTCAAAGGCCTAATTGCCTCAATTGAACCAGGGGTCTTACCTATCATTTGCTTCGCTTCATCGCCAACAGCTAAAATATTCACCTCTCCAATTTTATCAATTTGAACAGCTACAACAGAAGGTTCGTTTGCT
Source organism: Deltaproteobacteria bacterium TMED58 (assembly GCA_002167555.2). Taxonomy (GTDB): domain Bacteria; phylum Desulfobacterota_D; class UBA1144; order UBA1144; family UBA1144; genus TMED58. The sequence continues at coordinate 121,184 of NHDL02000001.1, read as the reverse complement.
ACAACTCCCTTATCTTTGATATAAACAACAACGTTTGCTGTTCCTAAATCTAGTCCTATGTCAATCGAAAAATAATTAGCAAGTTGGTCCCATATTGTGTATTTATTTTTTTTCATGAAAATTAGTATGATTCATATAGAGTTTTTTTCAATCTATTTTAATTTTTCCCCAGAGATAAATTCAATAGTATAATTTACATATTCGTAAGAGTTGAAATCTTGAATTTTAATTGATCTATAGGTTCTTTCTTTTTTTGAATCAATCGGGCCTTCTCCTTTAATTAATAACGTTTTAAGATTTTTTGAATTTTCATCCAAAAGTTTAATTTCAAAAACTGGATTAAATATTTTATTATCTGAAACATTCAATACTCGGACTGAAGTTAGAGTGCCAAGATTTGAATTTAATATTATTAATTCATTGTTTCCTTTAAAGGCCTTTAAATCTTTAGTGATTCTTTTATTTTTAATCATATTATTTGGCTTACTCTTTTTAACCTCCTTAACGATGCCAATCATATCAGCAGACAAAATAGCTAGATTGATTTTTGCAAAATCATTATCAACTAAACCAAATTCAGCATTTATAAAATTCTTAGTTGAATAAGGTAAAAGGATATCTTTTATTCTGATTTTTTTGGAAGTAAATGTATTTCCAGATTTATTTTCAAAACCAACTGATAAAACTATATTTTCATATTTAAATCTACTTCTATTTGTTAAATCTATATTTATAAGACCTATTGTATTTTTTGACTTATTTATAATTTTAAAATCATTAATTTTAATATCTTTACGAGGTAATGCTCTAGAGTCCCGTAGGTTAGACTCATCAACTAACTTTGAATCTCCACCTTCTGATATATACTCTTTTGCATCAATCAAGTCTCCCTTAAATACTGACAACCTCACTTCTGAAAAATATTTTATATTAATTCCAGGAATCTGAAAATTCTTTGCAACTTTCTTTTCTTTTGGACCAATTACCCCTCGCACTTTAAACGGAACCGAATTTATTAACTTATTTTTCTCGTCATAAAACTCAATAGAAAAAACTAAATCTTTAAAATAATTTGAACTTTCATTTATAAAATCTAGCTCTTTAACCTGAACAATCTCGGAAGCAATATTCTCAACAATATAATCAAAATTATTAATTTTTATTGCATTCTTTGCCTTTATCTTTAAGTTATCTGACTGATAAGACAATTTAGCTGATTCAACATTTACCATTGTCTCTTCAGGAAAAAGATTTAAGATTGGTGTTAGAATTGAATAAAATCTCTTCTTACTATTACCCCTTATTTCGCCCTTAATAGGAATAAGAAATTTATAAAGTATGCCTTTGCTGTCATAGGCCAAAACTTCTATTCTTACATCTTTAATGTCTACAGTTAATTTATTATTTATTTCTACATAATCAAAAATACCGGGAATGCCTTTTGTTTTTTGCTTCCATCTAAATTCAGAAACAACAACTTTAGTTATATCATCAATTTCATTAATGTTTCTTTTTATCTCATTTTTGTTATTGGAATTCGCTGTTTCAGCCCTGACAGCAAATTGTCCTAAAAGAGGTATAATCAATAGTGAAAATATTAATATTATGTAATTTAATTTTTTCATAGTATTTTGTTAAAAAATAATATCAGATAAACTCTACCATGTAATTAGTATTGGAGGATATATGCAAAAATATATTTTATTATCATCATTAACAACATTAGGTAGAAGAACATTAAAAGAAAGGCCTGCTAGAATGAAAGAAGTAGACGATGAAATTGAGGCTATGGGAATTAAAGTTCTAAGTCAATTTGCAACACTAGGTCCTTTTGACTTTGTAAATATTGTAGAAGCTCCAAATAATGATGTAATTAGTAAACTTTCTATAGAATTAACCTCTCGTGGAACGCTCCAGATTACTACATTACCTGCAATTGAAATTGATAACTTCATAGAAAAATTAAATATAGAAAATGATTAGTACTATAAAAAGGTTATTAAAGAAAGTTAAAGAACAAGCTGTTAATGTCCCTGGATATAAAGCAAAAAAGATATTGAGGGTATATATCTATATATCCATAGTTGGAATTGTCCTACCTATCTTATACTTAATATTTATTTTATTCTATAATTATATAAATGCTTAATTTAAACTTAAACTTAAAACTAAAAAAATGGCTTGTCCTAGGTGGTGGGGTCGTTGCAACTAGAAGAATAAAAAAAATTTTAAGTGCAGGCGGTGAAATAGAAGTAATTTCGCCTCAAATTACTCCAACCATATCAAAGTTAAAATTACAAAATAAAAAAATAAAAATAACAAAGAGGAAGTTTAGAAACAGTGATATAAAAGAACAAGATTTTATATTAGCTTGCACTAATGATATAGAAGTTAATAAAAAAATTGTATATTTAGCAAAGCAAAAAAAAATATTGGTTTCTAATGCCTCAAACAAAGATGATAATGATTTTTCTTTTACTTCAAATATTAATATAGATAAAGATGTTAAAATTAATCTAAGCACAAATGGAAAGAACCCCTCTCTAACAAAGAAAATAAGAATTTTTATTCAAAGGAATCTAAAGAGCAAAATTTCAACTTTGTAAAATATTAAAAAATCAAAAAGTAATTCATAGTTAGACTATTTTAAGATTTTGAATATAATTAAATTATTAAGTAATTTCTGTTATTTATTCCAAGGACGTAATAAATGGGTACAGTAGACACTACAAAATTTCATAAAGGACAAAAAATAATATTTGAAAACGAAATATGGGAGATTATAGATTTTCAGCATAGAGTTATGCAAGCTCGTAAACCTATAGTTAAAACAAAATTAAAAAATATTATTAGTGGTCTTACTCAAGAGAAAAGTTTCAGATCTGGTGATATGTTTCAACTTCCTGATCTTGTAACAAAAAATGCCCAATTTTTATATTCAAATAATGATACCTATACATTCATGGATCTTGAATCATTTGAGCAAATTGAGGTGGCAAAAAATGTTGTAGGGGACAAATCTAGCTTTTTGAAAGAAGAGCTTAATGTTCAACTCCTTAATTATGAGAGTGAAATAATTGGCATTGATCTTCCTACAAGTGTTGAGCTCAGAATTTCAGTAACTGAACCAGGTTTAAAAGGCGATACTGTGACTGGGGGGAATAAGCCAGCTGAGCTTGAAACTGGTGCTAAAATTTCAGTGCCGCTTTTCATCAATATAGACGATATAATCAAAGTTGATACCAGAGATGGCAAGTACTTAGAAAGAATAAAGAAGGCTTAAGGACTTTAAAGGTTTAAGTATCGAAACATCTTTTAATTTACTTTATAGAACATATATTTTACAATTTTTCTATGAATAAAATAAAAATTTTCTCTGGGAATTCAAACATTAGACTAAGTAAAGCTATATCCAAGAAATTAAAAGTCTCTCTAGGAAAATTAAATATTAAAAGATTCAGTGATGGTGAAATTTTTGTTGAAGTCGATGAAAGTGTTCGAGGAAGTAATGCTTATGTTATTCAATCTACCTCTGGCCCAGTTAATGAAAATCTTATGGAGCTTTTTATAATTGTTGATGCGTTGAAAAGAGCCGCAGTTAACGAAATTACAGCAGTTATTCCTTATTTTGGATATTCACGGCAAGATAGAAAAGTTACCGATAGGTCTCCCATTACAGCAAGACTTGTTTGTGATTTGCTAATTAAATCTGGAATACAAAAAATTGTTACAATGGATCTTCATGCTGGACAAATTCAAGGTTTTTTTGATATACCAGTGGATCATTTATATTCCTCCCCAATTGCAATTAATTATATAAAGAAAAAATTTAAGAATAAAGACTTCATAATAGCGTCACCAGATGCTGGTGGTATGGAAAGAGCAAGAGCATTTGCCAAAAAACTAAATGATGCAGATCTTGCCATGACAGACAAAAGAAGGCCAGCTCCCAATGTAGCAGAAATTACAAATGTTATAGGCGACGTTCAAAATAAACATGTTATATTGATTGACGATTTAATTGATACTGGTGGGACAGCAGCAAAATCTGCTGAAGCTCTAGTTAAATCAGGCGCAAAAAGTGTTTCTATGTTCTGTACACACGGAGTACTATCTGGAAATGCGATAGAAAATATCGGAAATTCTTGTATTGATGAACTGATAATTACTGATACAATAGATAATCAAGAAAAATTAAAAAAGTCTAATAAAATTAAAGTTTTGACTGTATCTACTCTAATTGCTGAAGCAATTAACAGAATTAGAAACAACAAATCTATTAGTCAGTTATTTTCTTAGGAGAAAAAAAATGATAATCGTTGAAATGAATGCCATTAAAAGAGATGAACTTGGCAAACAAGCAAATAATAAAATTAGAAAAAGCGGTCTTGTACCTGCTGTAGTTTATGGAAGAAATAAAGAAAACTTAAATATAAGTATTGATGGAAAAGAATTAAAAAAAGTTTTAAGTGGTACCGAGTCAAGAGAAAACACTATAATATCTATTAGCGTAGAAGGTCTTGACCAGAAACGAAAAGTTTTACTAAAAGAAGCACATCTTGATACTCTTACAAGTGCCCCCTTACATTTTGATTTCTATGAGATTACTGATGGGGAAAAATTAAAATTAGTGTGTCCATTAAATTTCATTGGTAAGCCTGAAGGTGTAAAAAATGGTGGAGTTATTCAAACATTATCAAATCAAGTAACAATTGAATGTGTGCCTGAGAAAATACCAAATGAAATTACTGTCGATATAAGTTCGATGAATATTGGTGATACTTTATTTGTTTCAGATTTACCCTCAGAAGAAGGTGTAACTATTCTATCGAATCCAAAAAGTACAACAATAAGTATATTAGCGCCAAGGGTTGTTACAGAGGAAACCACCGAAACCGAAGGAACTGAAGAAGGTGAAGAAGGAAAAGAAGGTGAAGAAGGTTCTGAGCCACAAAAAGAGGAAAGTGACAAACAATAATATATATTTACTGGTCGGCCTGGGAAACCCCGGAGAAAAATATGAATCCACTAGACATAATATTGGGTTCTCCTTTTTAGATTCTTATTCTAAGCAAATACATTGCCCCATACTTGATACTAAATTTGATTCGTACTATGGAAATTTTAGCAAGGACGGCAATAAAATACTATTGCTCAAACCTCAGACATTCATGAACAAAAGTGGAACAGCAGTAAAAAAAGCAAAAAATTTTTTTAAAATCAATGATGAAAATATTATAATAATTTATGATGATTTAGATTTACAGATCGGTCAGATAAAAATAAAAATGGGTGGTGGATCAGGAGGCCATAACGGAATTAATTCTATTATAGAAAATATTGGAAACAACAATTTCTCAAGAATTAGAATTGGAATCGGAAAACCCAGGGAGAAATCAATGACAAATAAATATGTTCTCTCAAAGTTTACCAAAGAAGAAGGAAAAATTGTCAACAATATCAATAATTTAGCCGAGGATATAATTTCTGCTATAGTTTTTCAATCTATTTCATTTGCAATGAACACATTTAACAGTAAAATTCAATAAATATTATCCAACCAAAACATACAAAAGGAGGAGACTATGGATTTAACAAATCAGTTTGTCACTTACGGCGGAATTATCCTTGCAATAGTAGGACTTATTTACGCTCAAGTTACTTACATAAATATAAGATCAATGGCTCGTGGAAATGACGTCCAAAAAAAATTGGGTGTCACAATTTATAACGGTGCTATGTCTTTCATAAAAGAAGAATATAAATACATTGTTATTTTCGTATTTATCGTAGGAACAACATTGTTTTACTTTTTAGGAATGCAAACTGCTTTAGCTTACTTTGGAGGAGCAGCACTATCTATGACATGTGGATGGGCTGGTATGACCTCTGCATGTATTGCTAATAGTAGGACAGCTGAAGCTGCAAATTCTGGAGGTCAAGGACCTGCATTAGTAACAGCTTTTAAAGGTGGAAGCGTTATGGGTTTCTCAGTCGCAAGTCTTGGAATCCTAGGGCTTTCGGTTGCTTTTACTTTATACTTTAATAACGCAGTCATAACACAAGAACTACTTATAGCATTCGCTACCAATATAGGTGGTTTTGCCATGGGAGCTAGCTCAGTTGCATTGTTTGCTAGAGTTGGTGGAGGAATATATACAAAAGCTGCTGACGTTGGTGCCGATTTAGTGGGAAAAGTTGAGGCTGGAATACCTGAAGATGATCCAAGAAACCCTGCAACTATTGCTGATAATGTAGGAGATAATGTGGGTGATGTTGCTGGTATGGGTGCAGATTTATTTGAATCATACGTTGGAGGTGTAATTGCTACAATTGTAATAGCATCCAGCATGTCTTATGGTACAGAAGCTAAATTTGCACTATATGGTTTTCCAATTATTTTAATTATTGTCGGAACCTTAGCTTCATTTATAGGGACTAAAGTTGTAGATCTAATTCAAAATTCGGAACCATCTGGTGTACTAAGAAAAGCGTCTCTAACTGCGGGAATATTATTCTTAGTCTTCGGATATTTTTCTTTGAACTACGTAGGCTCAAATGCGGGGCTACCAAGTTCAACAATTTTAAGTATTTTTACATGCTCAATAATTGGTCTTTTTTCTGGATCTCTAATTGGGGGAATAACAGAATATTACACTGCTGGAAAGCCAGTTCACGAAATTGCAGATGCATCAAATAGAGGTGGGGTTGCTACTAATATTATTAGTGGTTTATCAGTTGGTATGCTAAGTACAGCTCTACCAATAATCGTCATAGTGCTTGCAATTTTTCTATCTTTCAACAGCTTTGGATTATACGGAATTGGTATAGCCGCTGTTAGTATGCTTTCAACAATTGGAATTACAATGTCAGTTGATGCATATGGGCCTATTGCTGATAATGCTGGGGGAATTGCTGAAATGGCAGGATTGGGTCCTGAGGTTAGAACAATTACTGACAAACTCGATTCATTGGGTAATACAACTGCTGCTATTGGTAAAGGTTTTGCTATTGGCTCTGCAGCTCTAACGTCTTTAGCATTGTTTGTTGCATTTGCAGCAGCTACCAATTTAAATTCTGTTGACATCTTACAATACAAAGTTGTATGCGGATTGTTACTTGGTGGAATGGTACCTTACTTGTTTGGTGCTTTAACAATGGGTGCTGTAGGTAGATCAGCAGAGAAAATGGTTCAAGAAGTAAGAAGACAATTTAAAGAAATTGCAGGAATTATGGAGGGTAAAGCGGAACCCGACTATCAATCTTGTATTAAAATTAGTACTGAAGCATCGTTAAAAGAGATGGTACTTCCAGGAATTTTGGCTGTTGTGTGTCCTATAATTGTAGGATTCCTTTTAGGAGCAAGTGGCTTAGCCGGATTCCTTGCTGGAGCTTTAATCTCTGGTGTTGCATTAGCGTTAATGATGTCTAATGCTGGTGGTGCATGGGACAATGCTAAGAAATATATAGAAGAAGGTAACCAAGGCGGAAAAGGTTCAGAGGCTCACAAGGCAGCTGTTGTTGGTGATACAATAGGCGACCCATTTAAAGATACATCTGGGCCAGCTATGAACATTTTGATAAAACTTATGACAATTGTTTCTCTAGTTATAGCGCCTATCTTCCTATAAAATGAGTTCTTTAAGCTGCGGCATCGTAGGATTGCCTAATGTTGGTAAATCTACAATATTTTGTGCTCTTACAAATGCCGCAGTTGAAAGCGCCAACTATCCTTTTACAACCATAGAACCTAATATTGCAGTTGTTGAAGTACCTGATTTACGATTAAACAAACTTGCTAAATTATTAAGTTCAAAAAAGAGGATCTCCACTACATTAAAATTTGTTGATATCGCTGGGCTTGTTAAAGGCGCCAGTAAGGGCGAAGGATTGGGTAATAAGTTTTTAGGTAATATAAGAGAAGTGGATTCCATTATACATGTTCTCAGATGCTTTAAAGGAGATACAACACACATAATGGAAACAATCAATCCTCTAAGAGATCTAGAAATAATTAATCTTGAGCTCGCAATTAGCGATTTGCAAATTTTAGAAAAAAAAATCTTAAAGCTAGAAAAAAATAAAAGAAGCGGTGATAAAAAAGCAATTAAAGAATATGAAATTGTTAAAAAATTAATCGATTTAATTAACGATAATAAGTCTATAAATATTGAAGATTACAATGAAGTTGAAGAAAGAAGAATCATTAAAGAACTAAATTTAATATCGACAAAGCCAACTATCTATATTTTAAATTTTGGGAATAATTCTATCGATCTAGAAGAATCAGATGAGCTTAAAAAATATATTAAATCAAAGAATCAAAGCTATGTAGAAATATACGGACTGCTAGAAAGTGAGATAAAAGACCTTGAAGAAAATGAAAAAAAGTTATTTTTGGATGAGTATAATATAAAAATAGGCGGCTTATCCAAATTAATAGAGAAGTCATATGAAATACTTAATTTAATAACTTACTATACTGCTGGACCTGAAGAGTCGAGAGCTTGGAGCATTACAAGGGATACAAAAGCGCCTAATGCCGCCGGTAAAATACATACAGATTTCGAAAAAGGTTTTATTCGAGCTGAAATAATAGAATACGAAGATTTTATAAAATGTGGCTCAGAGGAAGAATCTAAGAGCAAGGGGCTTATGAGATCTGAAGGAAAAGATTACCTTGTAAAAGATGGAGATATAATTCACTTTAGGTATAATGTTTAACAGCCTGTTGTCAATTAAATTGACCAGCAGACCATAACAGGAGGTCAGAAATGACAAGTTTATACGAGGTGCTTTTCATAGTACCAACCAACCTATCTGAAGAAGACTTTTCAGAACTCTCTAATAAGCTTAGAGAAACAATTGAAAAAAAACATTCTTCTGAAATTACAAAATTTGAAAAATGGGCTGAAAGGAAACTAGCCTACACTATCAATAATAATACCAGTGGTGTTTACCATATTTTGGAAACCAAATGCACTTCAGAAGCAATCAAGGAAATAGAAGCTATATTAAGTTTCGAAAAATCTAAAGTACTCAGATTTTTAATAGATAAAATTTAATTTTTTTGAAAGGAGAAAAAGATGGCAGAAAAGAGAGATTTTGATAAAAGAGAGAGACGCCCTAGAAAAAGGCCTTCTAAGTTATTAGAAGGAGATACAAAGTTAAACTATAAGAATGTTGAACTTTTAAGTAACTTCATAACAGAAAGAAAAAAAATTGCACCGCGAAGAATGACTGGCTGTACGGCTCTTCAGCAAAGACAAGTTGCGCAAGAGATAAAAAAAGCTCGTTATATGGCTCTACTTCCTTATGTAGTTAGTCATAATTAAATCTAATGAAAATAATCTTAACTCAAGATGTAAAGAAACTGGGAAAAAAAGGTGACATAATTGAGGTAAAAGATGGTCAAGCTAGAAACCATTTAATACCTAATAATTTTGCAGTTGAAGCAAACAAAAAAAATTTAAATGAGCTAGATGCCAAAAACGAATCTGTAAAGAAAAATGACCTACAAAATAAACAGGTGGCTTTAGACATTTGTAAAAAACTTGAGAAAGAAAAAATAATTTTCAAAGTTAAGGAAAATTCAGGAAAACTTTTTGGATCTATAACAACTTTGGCTATTTACGAAGAGTTATCAAAACTTGGATATAAAATTGATAAAAGAAATATATACTTAAAAAGACCAATTAATACTTTAGGAAAATTTGAGATTAAAATTAAACTATATAATGAAATCTTTACAAATATATCTATAGAGATAATATCTAATTAGATTGACAATAAATAAATACTTATTGTAATCTATCAACACTATGATATTTCGAATAATACCTGGTGGAGCATTTGTAGAAAATACCTACATTCTTCAAGCCAATGATAGTGACGAAATAATACTAATCGATCCTGGAAGTCAAACTGATGAAATAGAGGATTCTTTATCAGAAATTGATTTTCAAGAAATGCATATATGGAACACCCATGGTCACCTAGACCATGCCTACGGTGTAGATTACTTTAAAAAAAAATATAAAGCTGATTTTAATATTCATCAGAAAGAAATACCTATTCTTCAAGCCATGACTACTGCTGCAAGTAGATTCGGAATACCAGAATTTAGCGATGCTGTTGTTCCGGAAATTGATAACTTTATCGATGAGGATAGAGAATATATAATTGGGGGTTTAAAGTTCTCAACACTCCTAGTGCCTGGCCACTCTCCAGGAAGTATATGTTTCCATTTAACTAAAGAAATGAATCCTAATCAAGAATTAGCCGAGGATATAATTATATGTGGCGATACAGTTTTTGCTGGAAGTGTTGGTAGGGTTGATCTAACAGGAGGAACGAATATGGAGGATTTAGTTGGAAATATAACTAGCAAACTACTTTCTCTTAAGGGTAGCACAATTTTATTTCCAGGTCATGGTCCTCGAACCACAATAGAGATTGAAAAAGAATCTAATCCCTTTTTAGGAGGGATGTTTAATGGATAAAAATTTTTTTAAAGTAATAATGTATCTTATAATTTGTGTTTTAGCTGGTTCAATTGTTAATGAGTCTACTCAAATTTTTTTTCTCAAAAATAAAAATATGAATATCATAAATAAGATAGAAGATAAAAAGATAGAAAACAGACTTCTAGAGAAAGAGTTGGCGCTATTAGATAATGACATTAGATATATTACTATTCTTGCTAGAAAGAATCTGGGCATGATAAAGCATGGAGAAAAAATATATCGATTTAATAATTAAATATGTCAATAGAAATAAAGCAAATTCTACAAAAATTAAATACAAATCCTAAAAAAAAACTTGGACAAAATTTTTTAATAAATAAAAATAAAATTAAAAAATTAACAAGCGAAATAAATAAAGTTCATTATGATTCAATAATTGAAATTGGTCCAGGTCTTGGAGCAATCACTGAAGAACTTATAAAAAATAATAATATAATTTGTATAGAAAAAGATATTAAATTATTTTCTTACCTAAAAGATAAATATAAAGAAAGCCAAAATTTTAGCATTATAAACGAAGATGTACTTAAATGTGATTTAAGCAGTCTTGGTTCAGGTAAAAAACTTTTTTTTGGTAATCTTCCATATAATATAGGAACTAAAATTATAGGAAATTTCACCGACTCATTTTTCTCTGATATTAATGTAACGGGGATTTTTATGCTTCAGAAAGAGGTAGGTCAGAAAATCTTATCTGATAAAGGTTCGAAGCTTTATAATGGGTTCGTAGTAAAAATACAAACCTTTTATAATGTAAAAAATGTAATAAGTCTAAATGAGTCCGACTTTTGGCCACAACCAAATATCAAATCTATCTTAATTAAATTAGAAAATAAAAATAGAAAATTACTAAGTAATTTTAGCTATAAAGAATATACAAAGTTTCTATACAACTGCTTTAAAGTTAGAAGAAAAAAATTATCGAATAATCTTCAAATGTATTTTACAAAAGAAGCAATCAATGACAACTTAAATAACCTAAAACTAAAACAAGATATTAGAGCCCAAGATATAGACGATGATACTTTTCTGAAACTCTTTAAAGATCTCACTGATAGTAAATCTTAGAAAGTAATTTATCAATAAAAGGTCTTACAGAATAGTTGTAGTTGTTTACTATTATAGAGAAAGCGTATAGATCTCCATTTTTTCCTTTGAAATACCCAGACAATGAGCTAACTTGATAAATATAGCCTGTTTTAGCGCGCAAATTCTTATATAATGGCTTGGATTTGAATCTTTTTACAAGAGTTCCTTCAACTCCAGCAAGTGGTAAGGATTTATAGAAATCGGAGAAATATTCTTTATCCTTGGCAAATTCTAACAAGGAAACCATAGATTTAGTAGAAATCCTATTGCCTCTAGAAAGGCCAGAGCCATCACTTATATTAAATGTATTCTCATCTAAACCAACATTACTTGAAAGAAAGCTTGATANAAATTCTGCTGAGCTATTCCAAGATCCNGGTGTTCTGTTATATTTTGCTGATAATTTTTTAAATAAATTTTCNGCGTACAAATTATGACTTTTTTTATTAATAATATTAATAATTTTTATTAAATCCTTAGATGAATGTTTATAGGTAATATTGCTTATGTTTAATTTTTTTTTCAATGGTATTTTTGATAAAATAATATTTCCCTTAAATCTTATGCCTTGTCTTCTTAATTCTCTTTTAAGCTTTACNCCCAATAGATAAAGAGGTCTATCTGTAATTAATAATTCNTTACTTTTTTCACTTTTATAGTAATTCTCATCTATAGATACNGAAGAAATATGNGGTGCCCAAGCAAGACCCTTCCATGCCTTTTTCCAGCTCTTATTATAAAAAGGTGGTTCAAAATACCTATTATCTAAAATAATATTTCCTTCAATTACTTTTAAATTGTTTTGTTTGAAGAAGGCTACTATTTTTTTTAAGTCTCTCGATNTTAAAGTTGGGTCCCCTCTTGTTTCAACATAAAAATTATCGACTCTTCCTGATATATTATTAATATCTTTATTNTCAAGTGCTTTAATTGATGGATTATTAATAAAGAAAAAAGTATCAAATTTATAGTCAGATCCCAGATATTCCAAAGAACATAAAGTGGTTAAGATTTTTTGATTTGAAGCCGGTATAAGTTTTTTATTAGAATTATGACTAGATATAACTTTACCATTCGTTAAATTTTTTACNTAAATCCCCAAATTTGGACTTTTTTTTAGTTGATTATTAATTAAAGTAGTAGTGGAAGAAGAAAAAGAGTAGCAAGAAAAATTAAGAAAGATTATTAAATATATAAATAAATTTAATGTGATTCTGCCCATGTTTTGCCAAACCCTATATCTACTACTAAGGGTACATTTAAAGTTATACAACTTATCATATGGTTTTCAATCTTTTTTGAAACTTCCTTAACTTTGTTTTGATTAACCTCAAATACTAGTTCATCATGAACTTGCATAATCATCGAACAATTCTTTGATAAAGCTATATCATTATTAATCAAAATCATAGCCATCTTAATAATATCCGCAGCAGATCCCTGGATTGGGCTGTTNATTGCTGCTCTTTCTCCTGCAGCACGCAACATAAAGTTNTTAGAGTTAATATCAGGTAAATACCTTCTCCTCTTCAATAAAGTCTCCGAATATCCTTTTTTTCTAGTTATATCAATTGTATCTTGAAAATAATCTTTAATTGATTCGTATTTTTCAAAATATCTTTCAATAAATATTTTTGCCGTTTTTGAATCTTGATTAATTTGCTGTGATAGTCTCTTAGGACCAATACCATANAAGATTCCAAAATTAATTGTTTTAGCAAGTCTTCTTTGGTCCTCATCAACCTTATCTTTATCAATATTAAAAATTTCACCAGCTGTTATAGAGTGAATATCATCATTCGCATTAAAACTTTCAACCATTATAGGGTCTGAAGAAAAATGTGCTAATAATCTTAGCTCGATTTGAGAATAATCAGCTGACAATATTACCATATTCTTTTTTGCAGATGAGAAAGAANCTCTAATTCTTTTGCCCTCTTTTGTTTTAATTGGAATATTTTGNAAATTNGGACTACTAGATGATAACCTCCCAGTCGAAGTCCCAACTTGATTATACGAAGTATGAATCTTTTTCGTTTTTTTATCTAANAGACCAGGTAAAGCATCAATGTATGTGGTTTGNAGTTTTGAATAAAATCTATAAGATAAAATTTCTGAAACAACCTCATGCTGATCTACAATTCCTTGTAAGGTTTGTGAGTCTGTAGAAAATTCACCTGTTTTAGTTTTTTTATTAGGTTTTAATGATAATTTATTAAAAAGAATTTCTCTTAATTGCATTGGGGANTTTAANTTAATTTCTTCGCCGAGAAAACCANAAATATTCTTTTCAATTTTATTAATGATNCCTAAAAACTCACTAGATAATTTAGAAAGTCTTTTTGTATCAATATTAACACCTGAATATTCTATATTTCCTAAAACTTTGATNAAAGGTANCTCATANTTTATATAATTTTCAAATAACCCATATTCATCTAATTTTTCTTTTAGAAATTCAAACAATCTAAGGGTTATGTCTGCATCTTCGCAGGAGTATACTGAGGCTTTATCTATTGGTACTTCATCAAAAGGTATTTTTTTCTTATCAACTTGTGTGANATCTTTNTAAGAAATCATCTTATAGTCTAAAAACCTTCTAGCTAAATTATCTAGGCTATAACTTTGAAGTGAGCTATCAATTATATGGGAGGCAATCATAGTATCAAAAAATAAACCATTTAATTCTATATTATGATTTTTAAAAATCATGTATTCATATTTTAAATTTTGCCCTATTTTNTTAATATTTTTATCTTCTAAAAGTGGTTTCAATCCCTTTAATACAAATCCTAAATCAAGCTGNTTAATATCTTCAGCATGAGCAACTGGTATATAGAATCCTGAGCCAGCNCTAAAAGAAAAAGATAAGCCTACTATTTTTGCATTAATTGGTGAAAGGGAAGTTGTTTCTAAATCTAAAGAAACAAATTTCTGTTTTTTCAATTTCATTAATAAAATATCAAAATCTTCAATGGAAAATATAGTTTTATAATCGTTTATAGATTCAGAAACATTAGTCTTTTTATCCATTATAAAAGAGTCAAATTCTAATTCTTTAAATAAATCGTTNAGAGCANNCAAATTAGGNGTCTGAATCTTAAAATCTTCAATACTTTTATCAATAGATAAATCTTTTTTTATTGTAACAAGCTGCTTACTTAGCTTTGCATTGTTTTCATTTTCAACNAATAGATTTNTTATTCTTTCCTTATCTACTTTTTCTAAATTCTTATATAAATTTTCTATTGAACCATATNTTTCTATAAGTGGCCCNGCAGTTTTTGGGCCAATCCCTTTAACTCCGGGGATATTATCTATTGAATCACCTACTAATGCAAAAAAATCTGTCATTGATTTTGGTTGAAGACCATATTTTTCTTCTACTNCTTTAANATTTGTAGTCTTANNTTTCATTGTATCNATCATNTTGACNTTTTTATCAATTAATTGAACAAAATCTTTATCACCTGAAATNATAGATATCTTATAATTATTTTTAAACTTTTCTGCTATNGACCCAATTAAATCATCTGCTTCATAGTTATCCAACATAATAGTCTTTATTCCACTTAATTTAAGATATTCAATAATTTTCGGGAACTGAAGAGATATATCTTCGGGAGCTTCTCCTCTGTTAGCCTTATAATCCTCGTAAATTTCATTTCTAAAAGAGGTNCCGCCTGAGTCAAAAACTGCAACTAAATATTCTGGATTAAAATCCTTTATCAATTTATTGAACATATTAATAAAACCATAGATTGCATTTGTAGGAAAACTTTTAGAATTAGTTAAAAAAGTAACTGCATGGTAAGCACGAAAAACATAGGAGCTTGCATCAAGTAAAAAAATCTTTTTATTAGCCATTAATCATTTAGCTTTTTGGCTAATTCCCCATTCTCTGACATTTCAATGCAAATATCACAGCCACCAATAAATTCTCCATTTATGTAAAGTTGTGGAATAGTTGGCCAACTGGAAAATTCTTTTATCCCTGATCTTAGTTCTTCATCAGACAAAATATCATATGTTTGATATGGCACATTCATACCATTNAGAATTTCAACAACTTTTGCTGAAAAACCGCACATTGGCATTTCTCTACTACCTTTCATAAAAAGGACAATCAAATCTTTTGATATGGCCTCTTCTATAAATACTTTGATTTCTTCTTTCATTCTAGNCTCCCAACTTATGTTCTTTAGGTGTAAAAGTTTTCATTGATAAAGCATGAATATTTTCTTTCATATCATCACCAAGTGCGGAATAAACAATTTTATGTCGATCTAAAGTTGATAATCCTTCGAAACTTTCACTTATAATTACAGCCTCAAAATGTACACCATCCCCTGTAATATCAACAGAACTACCTGGTACNGCAGATTCAATTTTATCTTTAATATAGCTTTCTTTCATAAGACTATTATAACTCATTAGGCCATAAGTTGAATCAATTAAAAAATTAAGCCAAGCTTATTGGCTATGAAAACCAAGCTAAAAATTCCCAAGAATATCATGCCAACAAGTGATAGNCTTTTAATTAGTAAATTTGGCCTCGAAGTAGCGGGAAAGTCATGAGAGTATATCAGCCTATAGTTTAGATACGCCAAGAAAGGAGAAGTTAAAAATGATAATATAGTTGCAAGATCAACCAATTTTCTCATTTCTGTAGAAAAATATAATATTACAATTAAAGTNCCCATAGCNACCACAGGGAGAAAAAAGTTTTTNGATTTCTTTTGAATCGGCAATAGTTCNGAACACTTACTAAGGACTTTTGGGAAAGCATCAAGACAAGTTATAGTTGTACTAAACATTGCACAAAATGCAGATAAAAGAATCAGATTTCTGGCACCTTCACCTAGAGAAGAGTATAATTCAGCCAACTGGCCTACAAAACTTGATGCACTTGCTGCAAACTCTACACCAGAACCATAGAATACATTGGCACCTAATATTAAAAAAATAACTGCTAATACGGTTGTTATTAAATATGAAAAATTAAAATCAAAGCTATTATCTTTAATATCAAACTTAGAATTATCTGCTCTTTTCTCCATAATCCAGACAGAAGACCATGCAGATAAATCTATAGGGGAAGGCATCCATCCTATTAAAGCTATAACGAATGTTATACCAATNTATGAAAAGATTTCAGGGGGTNAAAAGTCACTAGAGATATCTACNCTAACATTTGTAGTTAATATTGTAGAGGCGATAGTAGAAATAATTAAAATGAAAATTAAAATTTTAATAAAATTTACAAAAAAATTATTTCTAACAAGCTGAATAATTATTATAGAGATTAATAAAATTATAAATGAAGATAAAAAAAGCCCTAAATTAATATNAAGCCAATTTTCAAAAATTGNGANCNGNAGACAAGTGTAACACCAGCCTGTATTGTAAACATAGTACTAATTGTTAAAGCTGTATATAAATATATAGCCCACTTACCAATTCTTCTATATCCATCTAAAACAGTTTCATTCTTTACAACTGTATACCTGGTCGCAAATTCAAAAAAAGGATATTTTAATACATTTGCTAGTATGACAATTAAAATTAAACTATAGCCATACGTAGCACCTGCCCTTGTTGACTGAACAATATGTGAAACTCCAATTGCAGCAGATGCCCACAGAATGCTGGGTCCTAAAAGAGATAATTTATCTCTGACTTTTTTTAACATTTAGTTATTATATATATAATTTTTATTAAGGTTAATATATAAAAGTATGAATTTAGATAAATCGATATCAATTATAGGATGTGGAATAAGTGGTATTTTTGCTGCTTTACATCTAAAAAAAAGGGGACTAAAAAATATACGACTATTTGATAAGTCTAGAGGAGTAGGTGGAAGGCTTGCTACAAGAAGATCAAGTGAGGGTAAATTTGATCATGGTGCTCAGTATTTAAAATTAGATGATATATATGATCTACCTGAAATTAAAAGTCTGATAAAAAATAATATCTTAAAAGAAACTAAGGTACCAAATGTATATATTGGAGATGATGGCATGACTAGTATTCCAAAGTTTCTAAGCAAAGATCTTAGTGTTTCCAAGGAATTTAAACTTATTAGAATCAATGAAAATAAAGATAAAATTTCTCTAATTTTTGAAAATGGTCAAGAAATTATTTCTGATTCAATAATATTCTCCTCGCCTATCAAACAATCAATAGAAATACTAGATAGGAGTAATGTCAATATTGATAACGACAAATTTAATGGAGTTAGAAGTTTGGAATATTCCCCCGGAATAATATTAATGATAGAATCAGAAAATTCTATTAATCTAAATTATGAATTTTTTCAGGAAAATCCATCTGATGACTTTAGCTTTATTTCAGATAATTATAGGAAAACCATATCTAAAAAAGAAAACTTTTATACCCTAATATGTTCAACTAATTTTAGTGTGAAAAATTTTGAAAAAGAATATGATGAGATAAATTCTATGTTAAAACCCGAGCTTGATATAATATTCAACAAAAAATATAATATTCTCTCTAATCATAAATGGAGATATTCTATCCCTATAAACTTCTACCCCAATGATGACTCCCTTAACATAGGACTGAATAATTTTATAGGCATGTGTGGGGATATATTCACAAATGGAAATTTTGGTGGTGCAATAAAATCTGGAATATCAATTGCCGAAAAATATATGAAAAATGAAGTTTAATGATATCAAGCTTTCCTTTGGAATTATATATGTAGGACTAATAGTTTTATTTACTTTATTCAGTTTATATTTTGATATAGCCGACTTTATCACATCCACTTTTGGAGATAATATAAAAAGTGTCTATGTTTACTTTTTCTTTTTAATCTTATTCACTTTGCCTTTTGATTTCCTATCAAATAAAAATCTTAACTCCTCTGAAGATAGATGTATCAAAAAAATAGTATTTGGTAATATAGTTCTGTTTTTAATTTTTATTATTTTTATATCCATAATATATTTTCTATTTAATCTTCAAAATTTACTTTTAGCATTTGTATTTTCAATATTAATGCAATTACTACTATTAGCCCTTCAAGGAGTTATCACACCTTATATATTTAATATTCAAGAAAAATCATATAATCATTCCTCACTATTAATCTGTGCAAATTCACCATCATATATAACAATGAACATATTGAGAACCTTAAAGGGTCCAAAAATAGTAGTTCCAATTCACTGGGTAAAGCAAAATGAAAAGAATTATTTTTTTCATCTTGAAAGATTTGAATTAATAAAGAAAATGAAAATTGATCTAAAATCTATTATTTTTAGTATTTCTCTTAATTCTATTTTATTTTCTGGTATTTATTATTATTTTTTAAATAGTGATTATACTGTCAGCTCTTCTATTATATATTTATCATTAATATCCAATTTAATATCTTTCTTATACATTCTAATTCTTCCAAAAATAAGTCAGAATGGAATTATAAATATAGACAGTATAATGAAAAATAAAGATATGAATCTATTTAAAGAAAATCTAGAGATATTTGAAAATTACCAAGATAAAAATGAATCTAGAAATAAGGCTGTTGAAACAATTTTTTATCCTATTCCCTCAATAGAAACTAGAATCAATGTAAATGAAAAGAGGTTAGGATTGCCAAATGTATCTAGGCTAATTATATTTTTTGCATCATTTAATCTTTCTATAATTTTTAAAGGGGTACATGGGAACGCAGGGAAACCTGAAAACTGGATATTACCACCTTCGGAATGAGTAAATCATATGACAACATAATCATAGGTAGTGGAATTACGGGGCTTACAATTGCTAAACTTTTGAATAATAAAAACGAGGATTATTTAATCATTGATAAAAATAACTCTGTAGGGGGAAAGCTTTCAACTGAAAACCACCTAGGATATGAATTAGATTGTGGATTTCAAATTTTACTAGAAGACTATCCCAATTTAAAAATATTTCCTGAAATTTATAATTTAGAGTCTAAAAGACTATCATCTGGATTTATAACTATAAAACAAGAAAATTTTTATAAAATATTAAATCCATTTAAAAATATTAAAGGTTTATCTCCCGCTAATACTTTTCCAGGATTCACTTTAAAAGATAAATATCTTTTATTAAAATTAATACTATTAAATAAAAAATATAAGAATAAAAAGATACCCGTGAAAGATTTTTTAAAAAATTTTGGGTTCAGTCATACTTTTATTAAAAATTTTTTTGTTTCATTTTTCCAAGGTGTTTTCTTAAGTAAAGGCTTAAATGTACCTCTAAAGTATTTTCTTTTTATTTTTTCTCTTTTTTCAAAAAGTAATGTAAGTATCCCTATTAATGGGATAGGCCAAATAGCTAAAAACATAGCCTCACTTTTAGATTCATCAAAAATTATCTTTAATAAAGAGATTATAAATATTGGAATAAATAGTATTAAAACAAAAGATGGGGATAACTTCAATTTTAAGAATCTATATTGTACAGATCCAAAAATTGAAAAATTAATCAACAAAGAATTAAATCAAGAATTTTTTAAAGATATAACCTATAATGGGACTCAATGCTTCTACTTTATATCTGATATGGTTGATATAAACGAGGATTTTATATACCTATTTCCAGATTCGAATAACATAACAAATATATATTTTAAAAAAGCATCTCAGAACAAACTATTAGTTTCGGTCTCTTCTTTATCTATGGAAGTATCAAAAAATACTATTGAAAAAGAAATTTTAAGTTACTTTAGTAGTATGAAAAATATACGTTTTTTAAATTCGTACAAAATACCTGATGCATTGCCATCAAATCCCAAATTTTTTAACTTCCAAGAAAAATCTTTCTATAAATACAATAATAATATTTACTTTGCTGGGGATTACCTTTCATCTCCTTGTTTAGATGGGGCAATACAATCAGGAATTAACTTAGTGGAGTCCTTAAGGAAGTGAGTTTTGTATTACTTTTTTATTCTAACTTAATAGTCTCCTCTATTCTCTTAGGTCTTATACTTGTGATACATTTTGTCCATTATAAATCTTTCAATTTTATAGATATAGAAAAATTTGTCGAATTTCATAAATTTCATACAAAAAATATATCTTTCTTAGTAATTCCTCTGATGATTATAGAAGTAGTGATTTCTATAATTATATGTTATTTCTATTTCTCAATTCTTTCATTGATTAATCTATCATTGGTTGCACTTATTTGGATTATTACTTTTCTTCTTCAAGTCCCAAGTCATAATAAGCTATCTACTGGTAAATCGATTGCTGAAATTGAAAAACTAGTTAACGGTAACGTATTTAGAGTTTATTTGTGGTTTTTTAAAGCTATAGTTTCCACTCTCATAATATTATAATTGTATTGTAAGAATCTCATTCCAGTTTGTTGTGTAACTTTTAGATTTTCTCTCTCTTTTCATAAGCCAATCATGTGAAATGCCTGCACTAGCGTACTTTAATGTATCTCTACCATAAAAAAGATTTAATTTGTCGAGTACCGACATAAGATTGGTTTCTTTATCTATAGAAGAAATATCATCCTCCAGCGAATATTGTTTCGAGATAGAACTCTCCAAACCGGAAAGAAAGATATGAGCCTTCTTATAGCTTAAACCTTCTTTAAATATAGATTCTAAAATTTTTTTCCCAACACTAATTAATTTTGATGTCGAGTCTGTAGAAGAAATTAATGACTGAGTTCTAAAGAGAAACTTATATGGTTCTTTCTGGCTAAAACGATTCGTTGAAAGAGCTACTGTAATAGTTGAACAGCTTGAATCCTGGAGTCTAAGCTTTTCCGCAGCCCGAGATATGTAAACTGAAACAGCCTCCTGAAGTAAGTCTAAAGAGTATATAGGGCTTCCAAAAGCCCTAGAAGTTGTAATTTGCCTCTTCTTCTCTATAACTGAATCAATATCTAAGCATGACACCCCATTAAGCTCTAAAATAGTCCGAACAAGATTAACACTACCAAAAGTTCGAGCTTTTTTTTTATCAAACAAACTTAATTGATAAGCATTAGATAGACCTTTTAAAAACAATTTCTTTTCTAGCCTTCTTCCCACTCCCCAAACCGACCCTACTGGAACTTCTCTCAAAGCATCAGGAAAATCATTAGGTTCACAAAGGCAATAAACCCCTAGTTTCTTTTTAGCCTTTCTTCCAGCCAGTTTAGCTAAAGTTTTTGTTGTAGAAACTCCTATAGACACAGGTATCCCGGTCCATTTTAAAATTTTATTTCTTAAAGCAATAAGCTCTTTATATAAATTTTCAGTCGACCTTGTTTCGATGGAGACAAAAGCCTCATCTATAGAATAAATCTCTACATTTTGAAAATTTTCCTTAATTATATTCATCACTCTATTAGACATATCTGCGTATAAAGTATAATTAGAGGAAAAAACCTTCACTGATTCTTTTTTAATAATATCTTTGCATTTAAAAAATGGCTCACCCATCTTTATTCCAACCATTTTAGCTTCGGTAGATCTAGCAATAACACATCCATCATTATTAGAAAGGACAACAACTGGCTTCTGTTTTAACGAAGGATCAAATACACGCTCACATGAAGCATAAAAATTATTACAATCAATTAACGCTACAAATCTACCCATATAAATTAGACCTTATGTATGACATAAGTTACGACGCCCCATATATCAAAATCTGTTTCTTCTGTAACCTCTATAGGACTAAACTCTTCGTTCTCAGGATTTAAAAAAACTTTTCCTTTAGCAAGCCAAATTCTTTTAACCGTCAACTCTCCATTAATATGAGCAATCACAACACTTTTATCCTTCGCTTCTAATGCCTTATCTACAACTAATGTATCACCAGAATTTATCCCTGCATTAACCATTGAATCACCTTCGACTTTTACAAAGAAAGTTGCTGAAGGATTTCTTATTAAAAGTTCATTTAAATCAAGGTTTTTCTCAATATAATCGTCTCCTGGTGAAGGAAATCCTGCTTGAACTCTTGCAACAAACATTGGATATCTTTCTTTGCTGCTGGTATAGGATTTTATATCAGAAATATTAGATTTTATTTTTGGTGCACCCATTAACTATATTATACCAAATATTTATTTAGCCATTCGAGCCTTAATAAAAAATCTTACTGATGCAACAAAGTAAGGAAAAAGAACAAGAAACATTACGGACCTAAATAAAACGGCTACAGGTCGATTAACAGACTCACACGTTAATATATCACCGCAAGACAACAAAGCAGGAAGCTCCTTAATTCCAGCCCAACATACTACCAGTCCAATAACCGTAAACATGACAGCTATATGTATAGCCATCCTTTTTCGATTTGGATTATCAGCAATTAAGCCAAGAATTAATATTAGTGAGCCCAGAATTATTGGAATCAATACAGTGAAAGTTTCATATAAATAATATCCCAATCCACCCAGAAGAATTAAAACTAATCCAGTAATTTTAGTAAATGAAACCATAAAAAACTCCTTTATCTATAACATAGTAACTAATATAAATAAAAAATATTTAGATTAATTATACAAATTAAACATAAATTGTAAATATTCTGGCTCCGGAGGAGGGATTTGAACCCCCGACAAAGTGATTAACAGTCACCTGCTCTGCCAACTGAGCTACTCCGGAATACTGAACTATAAAACTAACAATTTAATGTAAATGCTTATAACAGTCAAGCATATTCATAATAATTGGAAAGATAAATCTATAAAAGTATAATGATTACTAATATTAATGAGTAAAGAAAAGATAAAAGAAAAAAAAATTAACAAGAATCTGCCGGTTCCTGCAAATTCTCTAGAGAAATATTTAACCGAAATAAGTAATTACGAAATTTTATCAAGAGAAGAAGAAGCAAAATATGCGCAAGAGTATAGAGATTCTGGTGATTTACAATCAGCTAGAAAGCTAATAACTGCTAATCTTAAATTTGTTGTTAAAATTGCTATGGAATATAGGAATTATGGTCTCAATTTAATGGATGTAATTCAAGAGGGTAACCTTGGTCTTATGCAAGCGGTGACAAAATTTGATCCAACAAAAAGATACAGACTAATCTCATATGGTGTTTGGTGGATAAGAGCATATATTCAAAACTTTATAATGAAAAATTGGAGCCTTGTAAAAATTGGCACAACACAAGGTCAAAGAAAATTATTTTATAAGATTAGGTCTGCTAAAAGTTTATACAATTCCGGCAATTTATCATTAGAAGAATATTATCAAAAATTATCTACGGACCTCAAAGTTTCGATCAAAGAAATCAAGGAGATGGATCAAAGAATGGGGGGCAAGGATTATTCCTTAGATGAGGAGATAAAATCTGAAGAGAAGCAGACAAAAATTGAATTTTTACCATCAGGAGCAGATAGTCAAGAAGATATAGTAATAGAGAGTCAACAAAGAAAAGAGTTAGAATCTAGCCTAAAGGAAGCAATTGAAACTCTAAATGAAAGAGAGTCTTTTATAATAAAAAATAGATTATTATCAGACCAACAAGTGACACTAGAAAAACTTGGAAAAAAATTTAAAATCTCACGTGAAAGAGTAAGGCAAATAGAAAAAACAGCTATTAAGAAAATTAAGAAAATTCTCCTTAAAAATGGAATTACAGCTGATTTTTAATAAGAGATAAAGTACTCTCAAGACTCTCAATTTTATCGCAACCAAATTGAGCTAAATTCTTCTTACCTCCACCTTTTCCGTTAATTTTAGATGCGATACTATTCAAGAAAGCCTTACAGTCAAAATCTTCTATGTCAGAGCTTGCTGCACAAATTATTATTGAGCTGCCTTTATTATTTGACCCAAGTAGACCTATAACTCTATTCTTNTTTTTAAGGTCATCCCATAAGTTNTTTAATTGAGNAGAGCTCATTTCTTTNCCTAAGAAAGAAACCAACTTAATNTCATTGATAATNACACAATTAGATAAGACCTCATCAGCTAAACTCTTCGTTGCATCTCTTTCGTAGGCGGCGAGTTTAATCTTTAAATCATCATTTTCCTTTTGTATTCNTCGAATACCCGCAGGCAGCTTATCAAGAGGTGAATTTAATATNTTGGAGGATGATATTAAGGTATCTTTAATATCATTTATATAATTAAATCCTGATTTTCCAACATGTGCCTCTATTCTTCTTATTCCCGAAGAAATAGAGGATTCCGAAGAGACATATAANGAGCCAATTTGGCCTGTAGTTTCNACNTGAGTACCCCCACATAGCTCCATACTATAATCTCCTATGTTAACCACTCTAACAAAATCTCCATACTTATCTTCAAAAAAAGCTGTGGCTCCATTCTTGATTGCTTTTTTATATTCAATATTTTCATTAATTATTATTTCATTATTAAATCGAATTCTCTCATTGGATAAATTCTCAATTTCTTTCAATGTATCAGTTTCTATATTGGAAAAATGACTAAAATCAAACCTTAATCTGTCGTTTTTGACTAAGGACCCCGCCTGTCTTATGTGGGTGCCTAAAACCTCACGTAATGCTGAATGAAGTATGTGTGTCGCAGTGTGGTGCTCCGCAACTTGTCCTCTATATAATTTATTAACTAATAAATTAGCACTATCGCCATTATTTACTTCACCCTTTTTTACTATTCCACTATGAATAAAAAAACCTTCCTTCGTTTTTTGTGTATCAAAAATATCTATCGTGCCAGAATTAGTTTCAATGGTACCCTTATCACCAACTTGCCCACCAGATTCAGCATAGAAAGGGGTTGATTCTGAAATAATTCCTACTTTCTCTTTTTCATAGGCAGTGCTGACAATTTCGTTATCTTTTATTATTGCAACAATTTTAGATTCATAGCTTGAATTATTGTATCCTTTGAAATCTGTTACATTATTTGAATTTATTATTTTTCCTAAATCTATCGTTTCACCGATTGAGCTTTTAAATTTTGAAGCTTTCTTAGAAGAATTTTTTTGATTAAGCATTTCTTCTTCGTAAGCATTCATATCTAAAACATAATCTGTTTCACTGATTATATCTTCTATTAAATCTACAGGAAACCCATAGGTATCATAGAGTTTGAAAACATCTTTTCCTGAAAGAACTTTACTCTCTGAAGATGAATCCATGGCATCTTTGAGTTGATCAAAACCTCTATCAATAGTAGATAAAAATTTCTTTTCCTCATTGAGAACAATCGATAAAATGTTTTCTTTTTGACTTAGCAGCTCTGGGTATATAGACTCCATCTCATTAATTACCAGCCCTACAAGATTGTGAAGAAAGGGTTCAGAGATATCTAACTTTTTATAATGCCTTACAGCTCTTCTCAAAATTCTTCTAGCAACATAACCTCTCCCTTCACTTGAAGGTATTACACCGTCAGATATTAGAAAAGTCACAGCTCTTGCATGATCTGACAATACTCTGATTGAGATATCGATTTCTGAATTTTTTCCATACTTAATATTTATAAAATTTGCTACATAACTAGTTAAATATCCGAACAAATCAGTATCATAATTGCTTTCAACATTTTGAAGAACTGAGGCTAACCTTTCCAACCCCATCCCAGTATCTATACTAGGTTTAGGTAAAGAGGACAAAGTACCACTTTCATCTCTATTAAATTGCATAAAGACTAAATTCCATATTTCTAAAAATCTTCCGCAATCACATTCAACAGTGCATTTTTTTAAATTAGGGCAATTTACACCATCTGTTCCTAAATCATACATAATTTCCGAGCATGGGCCACATGGGCCTGTGTCACCCATAGACCAAAAATTATCTTTATCGCCTAATTTATATATTTTATTTTTACTAACTTTTACTTTATCTAGCCAAATTCTTTCGGCTTCTTCATCTTCAGTATGAACTGTTACATACAATCTTTTCTTATCTATATTTAGTTCTTTAGTTAAGAATTCCCACGCAAAAAATATTGCATCTTCTTTAAAATAATCACCAAAAGAAAAATTTCCTAACATTTCAAAAAATGTATGGTGCCTACTTGTACGTCCTACATTTTCTAAATCATTATGCTTTCCCCCGGCTCTTAATGATTTTTGACATGAAACTGCTCTTAGATTCTTGGATTTCTCTAGTCCAAGGAATACATTTTTAAATTGAACCATACCTGCATTTGTAAATAATAAAGTAGGGTCATTCTTTGGTATTAAACCTGAGCTAGTAACTACACCATGATTTTTTTGATTAAAAAAATCGATAAACTTTTTTCTAATAATTGATGATTTCATTTAAGTTATTATAATCGGATATTATAGAGATTAAACAATAGATAACTACAATTGAAAGTTAGTTTACAGCTGCTACGCTCACAAAAACCTTTGATTTACCTTTCTTCTCAAAAGTAACTAAACCATTTTTTAAAGCAAAAAGTGTATGGTCNCTGCCAATACCAACATTNTCACCCGGATAAAATTTTGTACCCCTCTGTCTTACTATAATTCCACCAGTATTTACAGATTGGCCACCAAAAAGCTTAACTCCTANCCTTCTTCCAGCACTGTCTCTTCCATTCTTGGAACTGCCTGCTGCTTTTGTTTTTGACATATCTAACCCCTACTTGCTTATTGATAATATTTCTACAGTTTGATAATTCTGTCTATGACCATTTAAAGTCTTAGAATCCTTTCTTCTTCTAAATTTAAATACTTTTAATTTTTTTCCTTTATCATCAGATAAAACCTTTGCTTTTATTTTAAAAGATTTTAATTGAGCTGCATCAACCAAGANNTTCTCTTCATCTGATATGTAGAGAACTTGGTCAAAACCAATTTCTGTTCCAACTTCATGAGAAGTTTTTTCAATTTGAATCTTATCACCCTCTTTTATTAANTATTGCTTTCCNCCAGTCTTAATTACCGCTTCCATTGAATCCTCCGAAAAGTATATATTTTCACGGTTTATTAAACTTTGTCAATACTTATAGACTATTCTTCTAGCTCTACGTTCCAATATGAAGTATCCACGGATGTTAAAAAAGGTCTCCATTCATCGAATTTAATAGTTTGAAGATAGAGATTTGATAAAAGCTCCCAAGAAGGCTTAGTAGGTTTNATAGACAATTTCATATCAGTGTCTTGTAAAAGCTTATTTCCTTTTCTTCTATTGCATTTTATGCAACAACAAACTACATTTNCCCATACAGTTCTGCCCCCTAAAGATTTTGGATGGACATGATCTATAGTAAGTTCATTTCTAGGAAAGGCTTTCATGCAATATTGGCACTCTGACCTNTCTCGCTTAAAAATGTTATATCGATTAAATTTAACTTCTTTANTTGGAACTTTGTCGTACCTTAAGACTATAATTACCCTAGGAATTTTTATTATTTTAGACACAGTCTTGATTGAATCGGTTTTTTTAAGATCGGAGATTTCTGACCATGAATCAAAATCAAAGGTTTCATAGTTCGCATCTACAGCTTTAGCTGCACCTAAATAAAGCATTAAAAAAGCTCTTTTAACACTAGTTGTGTCTACAGGGAAAAAAAACTTATTCAATACAAGAACTGGCGAATTTAACATTAAATATAATTTACCTAATAAAAAAAATAAATAAATTTACNTACTCTTAAGAAGTTAATATAATAGTGATATGGNAACATTGTTTTTAATTCTATGTTCAATCNTTTTTTATGTGACACCTTATTTAAATTTTGAATTATTCTACTTATCTTGGTTCTTCTTTATTCCCATNCTCTATTTGATTGAAAATAATAGGATTAATCTAATAAAATTGGGGCTATATTTTGGTATTGGATCAAATCTAATTGCCACATATTGGGTCTCATCGACAATATCAAACCTTACAGGTTCTAATTGGATAACTTCCTCTTTACTACATCTAGCATATTCGACTTATGAGTCAATATTTTTCATATTAGTTTTCGTATTAACCAGTATTCTTATTAAGAAAATCAGTAGTTTATATGGAAGATATCTTTGCATAATTTTTTTATACATACTAATTGAGCAAAGCTTTCCAAGAATATTTCCCTATAAATTAGGAAACACACAAATTCTTTTTAACGAAATGGCCCAACTAATATCAATTTTTGGGATAAATATGATTTCAATTTTGGTGTTAATTTTTAATATCGGATTATATGAAATCTTATTTAAAAGAAAAATAAAAGNATTTTATGTTGTAATTAGCATCTTCATGCTTGCCTTTTCTGCTGGTAAATTTTTACATAAAAGCTTTAACAGTAATTTAGATAAAAATAATAATATCAATATCGTTGTTGTTCAACCAGTCGAATCCTTGAAAGATATAAAGCAAATTCAAAAAGATATCGATATAAAAAAATACAATTATGATATAACAATTTGGCCAGAATCTTCCTTAAGTAGAGTTCAATTAAAAAATAAAGAAGATTATATAAAATTCAAAGAGACTTTCTCTGAAAACTTTACTTTTTCTAGTAATATTTTAATGCTTGGCACGATTACACAAAATAAAACTGGGTATTTCAATTCTGCACTTCTTATTAATAAGAACAATGAAATTATAGATGTTTATTCAAAAAATAGACTAATGATATTTGGTGAATACTATCCGATGCAGAATATAATTTCTAAAATAATCCCAATCTATAATGAATTCATAAGTCTAAAAAAAGGTGAGATAAAGCTTATGAAAGGTGGTGAGAATTTAAATATAGGTGCAATTATCTGTTATGAAGACCTTTTTGAGGATAATGCAATTAAATTAACTCAATTAAATTCTCAAATCTTAATCAATCTTACAAATGGAAAATGGTATGGTGATTCATTGGCAACATATCAGCATCTAATGCTATCAATTCCAAGAGCTATTGAAAATAGAAGATTTTTAATTAGATCTACATATAACGGTNTAAGTGCAATAATTTCCCCAACCGGTGAAATAATTAATAAAATTTCTCTAAATGAAAAAGGGTATATAGATAGCGAGGTTACACTTATAAATAAAAAAAGTTTTTATTCAAAATATAAATCAAAAATTTTGCTAACTTACCATATAATTTTTGTATTATTATTATTTTCATTTCTTAAAAAATTCAGAAATGAGTGACATAAGTCTTTTGTTCTCTATAGGCTTACCAATTGTAATTCTTAGGCAATTCAAGAGTTTTTTTTCATTAGGAAAATTCTTAACTATTAAGTCATTAGACCTTAAAAAATTATAGAGTGGTAATGATTTTTTAAGTTTGATGAGAACAAAATTTGAGTCAGAATGAAAAACTTTTACATCTGAAAAATTTTTAAGAAAATCTATAATTATGCCTCTTTGATTCTTAATTATTTGAATATGATTATCTATTACAGATGGGTTCATATAAAACTTATTTGCAATAATCTGCGAAAAAGTAGAAATATTATACGGGAGCCTCATTTTATTAATGGAATCAATAATACTTTTATCTCCTAAAAGGAATCCCAATCTTAAAGAGGCAAAGCCTATCTTAGACATAGTCTTCATGATTAATAAGTTTTTATTATTTTTTAAAAAATTGATGCAAGAATAATTAGAATATTGAGAATAAGCTTCATCAACTACAACTATACCCTTTGAATGTTTAACAACTTCTAAAAGCTCATTCTTATCAAAAGAGTTTCCACTAGGGTTATTAGGGCTTGCTATGAATACAACATCCGGGTCGTGAAGCTTTATTGCACTTAGTACTTTTGATAAATCTAATTTAAAATTAGATGTCAAAGGTACACTTACTCCCCTTAATCCTAAGGCCTTAGTCAAAATTTTATACATTGAAAAACTTGGGTCTAAATACAGTACTTTTGAAGTTTTTCCGGTCAAAGTAAGTAGGATATAAAGAATAAGTTCATCGGATCCATTTCCAAATAATATTTGACCTTTTTTTAATTTATAAAATTTTAATATATTGCTTTTAAGTTCACTCTGGAAAGAATCGGGATATCTATTTAAATCAGTTATTTTATTTTTTTTCAGAATTTTCTCTTCTAANGNACCTAATTTAAAAATTTTCTTATACTCAAATGGTAACTCGTTAGCATTTAATCTAAATCGNTAATCAGTTTTATCAGCNGAATATGAAGAAAAGTCTTTAAGAGACTTTTTAATCCTTAACTTATTTNCCATTTCTAGCCCTCTGATTAACCCTTATGNTTACTGAATTTGCATGGCCATCAAGGTTTTCTTCTTTAGCTATATCAATCACATATTTCGCTAATGATTTAACACCCGATTTTGACATTTTTGTATAACTAGAATATTTAATAAAATCTAATGAGCTTAAAGGAGAAGAAAAAATTGCACTTCCTGCAGTAGGTAAAACATGACTTGGTCCCGCAATATAGTCACCAAAAGCCTCAGCTGAACCCTCTCCAACAAAAATAGAACCTGCATTAACTATTTTAGTTGAAATCTNATCAGGATTAATTGTAAATATTTCAAGATGTTCTGGAGCAAAAATATTTGTAAAANTAATGCACTCTTTTAAATTTTTTACTACATAGACTGCCCCATTTCTTATTAATGACTTATTAATTATATCCCGCCTTGGTAAAAGCTGTGACTGTATATTAATCTCTGATAATAATGATTTAGCAAATTTTATTGAGCTTGTAACACAAATTGCTGATGCATCTACATCATGTTCAG
Source organism: Deltaproteobacteria bacterium TMED58 (assembly GCA_002167555.2). Taxonomy (GTDB): domain Bacteria; phylum Desulfobacterota_D; class UBA1144; order UBA1144; family UBA1144; genus TMED58. The sequence continues at coordinate 89,946 of NHDL02000001.1, read as the reverse complement.
CTTGTGCAATCATATCAGCTGCAACATAGTCAATTTTTGCACTACTATCGGCCAGNACTAAAACTTCGCTAGGACCAGCAATCATATCAATATCGACCTTTCCAAAAACTTTCTTTTTTGCTGTAGCTACGTAAATATTTCCTGGGCCTACAATCTTATGGACNGACTTTATGGTTTTTGTTCCATAAGCTAAAGCGCCGATTGCTTGTGCTCCNCCTATTTGAAGGATTTCTTTTATACCCAATAAGTTAGCTGTATACAAAATCGTAGGGTTTATTCCTGAATTACTAGGAGGGGTTGCTATTACNAAATCTTTTGATCCTGCAACTCTNGCTAGTGTTGCTGTCATTATAAGACTAGAAGGATAAGATGCTGTTCCTCCTGGAACATAAATTCCAATTCTTTCTATAGGATTAANATTCCAACCNAAAGTATTTCCGAATTCATCCTTATATTTATAAGATTTTGGTAATTTCTTTTTTTGATAATCTCGAACTCTTTTAATTGCTTTTTTTATTGCAATTTTAACTTTAGGGGATAATAGTTTTTCTGAATTCAAAATTTCATTTGAACTAATAAATAAATTTTTTTTATTTAAGCGGAAATTGTCAAACTTCTTGGAAAGTTCAAACAATGACTTATCTCCCCTTAATCTTACGTCATCTAAAATATTATCAACTTTTCTCTCAATATTCCTTAAATCTTTCTCTTGTCTTCTTCTAATCTTATTTATAGCAGATTCTATATCTTTTGAATTCAACTTAATGATTTTCATACTACAAACTATACAATAAAATTATTGCAATATTACTACTTCATAAAAATTATATCTATGGATATAAAGACATTTACTAACAGCATGTAGAGAATAGAAAAAAGAAATACACTTTTATAATATTTTTTTTCTCGGAAAGAACGAAAGACTAAATATAAAAAGGAGCCCCCGAGCAATGTGGCCATAACCCCATAAAAATTACTACAAATACCGACTATCCAGAAGTACAAAGATATAGGTAAAAGAGCAAGGCTATAAATCATTATCAAGTAATTTGTGAATTCTTGTCCATAAACTATTGGCATCGTTGGGAAGCCACCTTTCTTATAATCATCTTTTAAATGCTGAGCTAATGCCCAAAAATGTGGAGGCTGCCAAACCATCATAAATAAAAATAATACAATTATATCAACNTAACCAAAAGATAACTCTGGTTGAATNGATGAATATCCTATTANAACTGGTAATGCNCCAGGAATACCTCCCAGTACTGTTCCAAAAGGTGAGGACTTTTTTAGAAAAAGAGTGTAATAAATAGTATATGAAAGTATTGCGAGTATTATCAGGGCACAATTCAGAAAATTTATGTAAATTGCAGAAAGAGCAATAGATGTGGTTATTAAAAAAGCTGCAACAGCTGATAAGTTCCCTACCCCCACAAGCTTTAAGGCTTTAACGCGATTCTCCAATCTTTCCATTAATTCATCATTTTCTCTTTCAATCAAGTTATTAATCATTGCAGATCCAGCTGCTGAAAAAATTAGGCATAAAAGAGAAATAAATACAATTTTAGGTGAAGGTACTCCTAAGTCAGCAATAACAATTCCTGTAAAACCTGTAAGAGCAACACTTAGTATTATATTTGGCTTAGATAAGGATATTATAGCCTTAAAATATTTCATGAATTGGCTTCTTTCTTCGCAAATAATAAATTAAGGATAACTCCAACAATAATAAGAGCAATTAAAAGATGAACGGCTGTCATTGAGAAGGCTAACTTTGAGATTACAACAAAGATTCCAACGGTAACCTGTAAAATAACAAGATAAAAAAGTTTTTTAAGATTGACAAAAATTTTATCCTCAACCTTTTTAAAATAGGCTCTTATAATTAGGCCCATTGAAATTAGCAAAATCAAAATTCCACTGGCTCTATGTGACAAATGAACAAATACTGTTTCACTTAAATATGGCGGAAGCCAATAGCCAAGACATTTTGGGAAATCTGGACAAGCTAAACCAGCATTTGAGTGCCTAACATATGCCCCTAAAACAAGTTGCCAATAAACTAATAAGAAAAGAAAAAGATAAGGAATATTCTTCTTTGTAAAAATAGAAATTGAATTTAGTTCCTCACTATTTTTATACAAGCACATTGTATAAATTAAAATAAAAATAACCATAGCATTTCCAAAATGAAAAGTAGTTATATTGGTTTCAAGTTGAAGAATTACTACAAGAGCACCTGCAACAATTTGTATTGCAAGCAAAATAGAGCATATAATTGGAATTAACTTATGTATTCCTTTATAAAAAGTTAATCTTTCTTTTGCCAAAAAAGCGAAGAAAATGGTCACAAAAAGTCCAAGAACACGATGGCCATGCTCCATGAATATAGGAAAATTTATCTCTGGAAAAAAACTTCCAAAACACAAAGGCCAATCAGGACAAGCCAAACCAGCACCTAGCCCACTAACCATATTACCCCAAATAAGAAGTAGTATCAGTGAATATAAGGTTAACTTTTCAATTCTACCCATATTATTAATTTAAAACGCGCGAAAACATATCAGTAGCAGTAAATGCAATTAATAAGAAAAGTAAAAATATCGGATAACTTGCAAACACCCATGTCAAACCATCTTCGTGCTTTAAATGCATAAAGTGCAATGCCACAACTCCAGCTTTAATTGATGCAACAAGAAGAGCTATTGGAACGTTCAATGCTCCAAAATCGAATTGTGCGACATAAACAGTTATAAAAGTTAGAAACATTAAAAAAATCCAGATATTAATTAATTGTTTATATGATCCATGATTATCCATAATAACTCCTTAACCTACCAAATATAATAAAGGAAAAAGGTAAATCCATATTAAATCCACCAAGTGCCAATATAGTCCCCCTATTTCAATAGCCGTAAAATTTTCTTTCGAATACTTCCCCTTGTATACCTTTCTAAGTAATATTCCCAATACAATCATTCCAATAAAAACGTGCAACATATGTACACCAGTTGATGCAAAATATATTGAATAAAAAATATCAGTACCAGGAAAAATTCCTTTGCTAAATTTATATGTGTATTCAAAATACTTATTCACCGCGAAAATTGCTGCGCAAATTATAGTAATCCACAGCATTAATTTTACTAATTTAATTCTATTCTCTTGTATTGCTTTAACAGCAACTGCTACAGTCAAGCTACTAAAAATTAGGATAACAGTATTAACTGTCCCAAGAACTACATCTAAACTTTTTGAACCATCCATAAACATCTCAGGATACTTGGCCCTGTATATCGCATAAGCTGCGAAAAGACCACCAAAAAGTAGGAGCTCTGTGGCAAGAAAGAGCCACATCCCCAGCTTTGCACTTTCATGTTCGGTTACTGGATCAAAGTGATGCTCACCATCATCAGCATGATCATCGATAGAGGGAACCATTTCAGAAGGGTAAGCTATGGACTTAATTATTTTACTTGTAACATCAAAGAAACCCATATTAAGATTCCTCCTCTACTTTGGTACCATAGTTATATACCGGTTCTGTAATTGTCGGAATTTCATCAAAATTAAAAGTTCCTGGAGGAGAATCCATGCTCCATTCAAGAGATACGGATCTATATGGATTGCCAGGTGCTTTCCCAGGTAAAGGTCTCATCAAAACCCAAAGCATTAATATGAATCCTGCACCTATTATCCATGTTCCGTAAGTAGAGATTTGATGTAAAGATTGAAATTCAGGAGCATAGTTAAAGTATCTCCTAGGCATACCGAGAGTCCCCATAATAAACTGAGGGAAAAATACTACGTTAAAACCAATAAAAATAAGTACAAAGGCAATTTTTGCCTTAAATTCATCAAACATTCTGCCCCACATTTTAGGATACCAAAAATGGAGCGCAGCAAAAAAGCCAAAAACTGTTCCACCAATCATAACGTAGTGCATATGTGCAACTACGAAATAAGTATCATGCAAGTGAACATCAGCCGCGAGAGCTCCCAAGAATAGGCCTGTTAACCCACCTATGGTAAATAGAAAAATAAAAGCTAGTGAGTACAACATAGCAGTACTGAGCTCAATTGAACCTTTATGCATGGTCCATAACCAATTAAAAACTTTTATAGCAGTAGGGACTGCGACTGCATAAGTTATAACTGAGAATATTATGTTAACTAGTTTAGACTGACCACTAACAAACATATGATGTCCCCAGACTAAGAAGCTAATCAATGCTATTGCTAAACTTGCATACGCTATTGCCTTATAACCGAAAATAGGCTTACGTGAAAAGACCGGCATAATTTCCGAAATAATGCCCATTGCAGGAAGAATCATAATATAAACTGCAGGATGTGAATAGAACCAAAAGAAATGTTGAAACATTACCGGATCTCCTCCACGAGCTGGATCAAAAAATCCTAAACCGAAGTATCTTTCACCAATCAATAATAAAAGAGTAATTCCAACTACAGGAGTAGCTAAAACTTGAAGCAATGATGTAGCATAAGCAGCCCAACAAAAAAGAGGTAGCCTATCCCAAGTCATACCAGGAGCACGAAGTTTGTGCATCGTCACAATAAAATTAATACCTGTTAGAATAGATGAAAAACCTAAAACAAATATACCAAGTGTAATCAATATAACATTTGCGCCAGTCTCAATTGAATATGGTGTATAAAAAGTCCATCCTGTATCTGCAGGTCCAGCCAACGCAATCATAAAAATTGCCGCTCCCGCTAAATAAATCCAAAAACTATACAAATTTAATTTTGGAAAAATAACATCTTTAGCGCCTATCATTAATGGTATTAAAAAATTTCCAAAACTTGCGGCAACCCCTGGAACAATAAATAAAAATACCATCATGGAGCCATGCAAAGTAAATAAAACATTATAAGTATCAGCGCTGACAATCGTTTGTCCGGGCGTTAAGTGTTCAAATCTGACCAAAAAAGATGCGATAGCTGCGATAATAAAGAATACAGCGATAGCCCATAAATACATCACACCTATTCTTTTGTGGTCAACAGTAAAAAACCACGATGCAAAACCTTCTCCATTCTCCAAATAATTTTTTTCATTAACTTCTGACATTGATTTCTCTCCTATCAATTATTTTAATGTCTTTATATATTCAATAATAGCTGTTATTTCACTATCATCTAAAAGACCTTTATATGAAGGCATAACAGGGGCATAGCCTTCAACCATTTTTTCTCCTGGGTATAATATAGATTCTTTAATATAGTTTTCATCTGCAGCGGCAGAGCTACCATCGACAAATAACCTTTTCTTGCCAAAAAGACCTTTCCATGTTGGTCCAACTCCATCAGCTCCATCTATACTGTGACATGCGACACAACCCTTACTGGAATAAAGTTGCTTACCAAGTTCTGCAGGAGGAATGTTGGCGGCTGAAGCCTTTAAAGCTTTATCCGCTGAACCATCTTCCCATGAAGCAAATTTCGCCTTAGACAAAACATGAACTTTCCCCAACATATCTGAATGTGCAGTTCCACAATATTCTGTACAATACAAATCGTAAACTCCTTCTTTTGTTGCAGTAAAGTTTATATAAGTATACCTATTTCCCATTACATCTTGTTTGACTCTGAATGCTGGAACAAAAAAACTGTGTAAGACGTCATCGGATTGCATAACTAGTCTAATTGGCTGATTAACCGGAACATATAATTCGTTTAATGTCTTCTTACCATTTGAATAATCAAATGACCATATCCACTGCTTTGCAGTAACATTTATTTCAACAGCATTTTTTGGAGTAGTTGTATATTCATCATAGTAAATATAGCCATATAGAAATATTACTATGCATAATATTGTTGGTATCACGGTCCATAAAGTTTCAAGAAAACTATCGTGTGTTATTGCGGGCGTTTGGTCATTATCTGACTTTCTTTTATATTTTACACAGAAATAAACTAGAAGAAATCCAATAAGAACACAAGATAAAACAGATATTATTGTTACTAACCATAATATTAGGTCAACTCCTGGAGCAAATGTTGAAGCTGATTGTGGTAACCAATTCATTTAGTTTCTCCTTCATTATTTTTATTTTTCTTAAACCACATAAAAAACATAAAAATGACTATTAATATTAATGTAACTGCTCCTCCTAGCTTTATTACATTTAAAGCTCTAAGAGCATACTTTTTGCCTACCGGATCAAAATCATAACAATAGAGCAAAACTTTGTCAGATATAGAAGACTTACCGATAACTCCATCGGAGGCTTCTAAGAGTGCAAGTCTGAAATCTTTAGGATCAAAAAGCACTCCAGATAAATATCTTGAAATTCTTCCCTCTTTTGTCAGAAATATTATACCTGCAGGATGAGCAAATTCATCCCCATCTTCTTTAAATTTAAATCCTACGGAATTTGTTACTGCCGATATGTTAATACTGTCAGCGGAAAAGAAGGCCCACTGCTCATTTGAGGACATATCTTTATTGTATCTTTCTTCTTTAAATCCAGATGTCTCAAAAGTATCCTTCTTATCAAAGCTTAGGGCTACTAGATTATAATCCAACCCAGGCCTTATATTGTTAATTGAATTAACAACCTCTAGTACACCATCAAGCAGGAAGGTGCACATTTTTGGACATGAATAATAGGCAAGGATTAATACGGTTGGCTTATTTAAATCAACAGAATCTTTAAACTTCTTGGTTAAATTTTTGCTACTTGTAATTTCCGCATTAAAATCAATCTTGTCTCCTAGCTTTTCTGTCCAACCAACGTTATAAGTTATATCTGCTTCATCTGATATTGAAAAAGCAGGTAGAGTCAGAGCTAAGAATAAAATAAAAACAATAAAATTTTTCATACCTAACGCAAAACAGGGAATTATTAGTATAAATTTATCTTATTCTCTGTCAATCATAGCTATAACGTGTAGAATAATTTTGTTGGGTCTTTCAAATTGACAAAACAATTTTTTTTAAATAGGATAAGATTTTTAGTACATCCTAGGGCCCATAGCTCAGTTGGTTAGAGCTCCCGGCTCATAACCGGGCGGTCACTGGTTCGAATCCAGTTGGGCCCAGGAAAGTGAACAAAATGATTGAAAAAATAAAACCATTATTAGAGATTCAAAAATTAGATATTCAAATATCCGAGATTGAAAATTCTTATAAGAAACTGCCCGAAAAAATTTCTGATATAAATCAAATAATTAACATTGAGGAAAAGAAAATAGAAAATTTAAATCAAAAGGTTTCGGAACTTGAATTAGCCTCGAAAGGATATGAAAAAGATGTTATAGAAATTGAGGAAAAAGTTAAATTAATTGAGGAAAAACTTTTTTCAATTAGTTCAACAAAAGAATTCGAAGCGCTTCAGAAAGAAACTGGTGATTTAAAAAGGAAGAAAATAGAGATCGAAGATAGCCTTATAAAAGTTATGGAAGAAATTGAGACTAATAAGGAAGATTCAAAAAAAACTCAAGAAAACTTTGAGAGTGAAATTCTTCCAATGAAAGGACAAATTGAGGAACTTGAGTTAGAGCTTAATGAATCTAGAACGGAGGTTGAATCTTTAAGTAATCAGCGACTAGATTTAGCAAAAAATGCCGATAAAGATTTCTTAAAAATCTATGAAAGATTATGTTCAAGTAATAAACCACCAATAATATCTGAGACAAATAGTGAAATTTGTGGGCACTGTAATATGAAAATTCCTCCACAAACATATATCAAAGTTTTACAAAGTAAGGAAATAGTTCTTGCTCCATGTTGTAAAAAAATTCTCGTAGCAAAGATTACATGAAGGATAATATAAAAATTTTTATAGATGGAGCCTGCCAACCAAATCCTGGTACTGGCGGGGTAGGAATATTTATAGCAAACGAAAATATTGAAGAAAGAATATCTTTGCCATTAGAGGGGACCGTGACAAATAATATAGCTGAATATCAAGCTTTAATTATATGTCTTGAAACTATTATTAAAAAGGAGCTTGCATACAGTAATATTGAAATTTTTTCTGATTCACAACTAATTTGTATGCAATTTAATAATAAATGGAAGTGCAAGGAAAAAAATTTATCTCTTCTTTTAATCAAAGCTCAAAGTCTTAAGAAAGAAATCAAATCTGCTATAACAGTAAATTATATTCCTAGAGAATTAAATACCATCGCAGATAAGCTTGCAAAAGATGCAATTTCGTAAATAATATTGTGGAGTGGATTGAGTGATCGCTTGTATTTTACATACAAGAGGAAAGTCCGAACTCCTAAGGGAATTGATGCTGGGTAACGCCCAGATGTCGAAAGGCAATGGAAAGTGCCACAGAAAATAACCGCCATTAATAAACACGTGATATTAACGGTAAGGGTGAAAAGGTGGTGTAAGAGACCACCGCAGTTTTGGTAACAAATTCTGGCTAGGTAAACCCCATCAGGAGAAAGACCATGTATAGAAGCTGGTATCCCTTCCAAATGCTTCGGGGTAGGTCGCTAAAGGTAATAAGTAATTATTGCCTTAGATAGATGATCACATAGAACAGAATTCGGCTTACTAATCCACTCACTTAATTTTTACATTATAAAAGTTTCTCTTGCCCAATTTTAGCTTCCAAGAGTTTTCAAACTTTGGTAATGAATCTAAAGTATTAAATTTTTCTCCATTAACTTCTACTGCATTGTCTTTAATTAATCTTTTTAATTCTGATTTTGAAAAGGATTCTTTCGTTACCTCAAAAAGTACATCTAAAAATTTTTTTCCAGCTAAATCGACTTCAATTTCTTTTAAATCACTAGGAAAATCCTTTTTGCTAAATTTCTTTTCAAAATTATCTTTAGCTAATCGAGACAAATTCTCTGCATAATACTCTGAAACTATTTTCATTCCCAATAACTTTTTTCTTTCCAAAGGACTTTCAATAGAATCAAAGAGACTGATTTCATTATTGAAAAGAAGATTAATATATCTTTGCATTAAATCATCTGAGACTGACATCACTTTTCCAAACATATCATCAAATGAATCATTCAGGCTTATATAATTATTTAAACTCTTTGACATTTTCATTTTTCCATCTAATCCCTCTAATATTGGAAGGAAGACACCTACTTGTTCTGGAACATTAAAAGACTTCTGTATTTGTCTACCTAAAAGGATATTAAATCTTTGATCTGTCCCACCTAACTCAACGTCTGAGGAGAGAACAACCGAATCATAAGCTTGTAATATGGGATAAAGAAACTCTGTTACCGTTATTGGCTCGCCTGATTTATATCTTTTCTTAAAATCATCTCTTTCTAATAATCTTGCTACATTTTCCAATGAAGAGAGGCCTATAAGTTCCTTCAAATTGAAAGTATCAAACCATTTTGAATTATAAAAAATTTTTACATTCTTTTTATCTAAAACTTTAAACATTTGCTGCTTGTATGTAGATGCGTTGATTTCTATTTCATCCGCTGAAAGTGGCTTTCGGGTCTTATCTCTTCCAGTAGGGTCACCAATCATTGCAGTAAAATCACCAATTAAAAAATTAATTTCATGACCCAAATCTTGAAATACTTTTAATTTTTTAAGTAATAAAGAATGGCCAAGATGTAAGTCAGATGATGTAGGATCAAAACCTGCCTTAATTTTCAAAGGAGTATTTTTTTTAAAAGAGGTTATGAGTTTATCTAATAATTCGTCTACAGGTATTACTTCTGATACATTTTCAAGTATTATTTCTAATTGTTTTTTTGGGTCTAGGAATTGCATTTTAATATATTATCTTATTTGCCAAGATTTTTTCAAGCTTCCTTAAAACCATTAGTAATTGGATATCGCCTATCTCTACCAAATGCCTTAGATGTAATTTTAATCCCTATCGGACCCTGTCTTCTTTTAAACTCGCTCATATTCAATTTATTTATAATTTTCAGAACTAAAGATTTTTTAATTCCTAGTTTTGAGGCTATTTTAATTGCTTCTATTCCATCCTCAATATGAAGCTCCAAAATCTTATCTAAAATCTTATATGGAGGCAATGAATCAGAATCTTTTTGGTTCATTCTTAGTTCCGCTGAGGGATCTCTGTGAATTATTTTTAAAGGAATAGCCTGATTTGGATTATGTATATTATAAAATTTAGCTAAATCATAAACCAAAGTTTTTGGTATATCTTTTAAAATAGCGATTCCACCTGTTGCATCACCATACAGTGTCGAGTAGCCAATACTTGTCTCACTTTTATTACCTGTTGATAGAAGTAAAGAGCCAAGCTTATTAGATGTAGCCATCAAAATATTTGCTCTAATTCTAGCCTGCAAATTTTCCTCGGTAATATCAAAATCTGTTTTTCCATAGACGTCCCTTTTTAATAACTTTAAATTATTATCAAATATCTCTTGAATTTCGGAAATTTTTAATCTGAAACCAATATTCTCAGATAAATCATTCGCTAAGTTCAAACTTAACTGAGAATTAAACTTTGTTGGCATCGCAATACCCAATACATTTTTTGGGCCTAAAGATTTGGCTGCTATTGCGGCGACTAAAGCTGAATCAATTCCACCAGAAATTCCAATGACAACTTTTTTAAAACCATTCTTTAATACATAGTCTTTCAATCCTAAAGATAAAGCTGAAAAAATATGCAATAAACTTTCATTTTTAGTTCCTCTTTTTATTGGTATGGCTTTATATCTCAGCCTCCGACCCAAAGTCTTAATCAATAAGTCTTCACTAAAATCTTTTCCTTTTAAAATAGGATTCCCTTTTGAATCGAGATACATGCTCGCGCCGTCAAAAACAAGCTCATCTTGCCCTCCCACCATATTGCAATATACTATTTCTAAATTATTTTTTTTTGAAATTGAACTTAATAATTTAAATCGTTCCCCTTGTTTAAAAGTGCTATATGGAGAAGCCGAAATATTAATCAATAGGTCAAGAGATTCAATGTTAGATAAATTATTATAAATACCATTCTTATGCCATATATCCTCGCAAATGGTTAAGCATATATTTCTCCCTTTAAAATTAAAGATTAATGGCTTATCTCCAGCAGCAAAATACCTTTCTTCGTCAAAAACCCCATAGTTAGGTAGATAAATCTTTTTGTATTCATACTTTAATTGGCCATTAATAAATACTCCTGCAACATTGAACAGTTTTCCTTCTATTATCTTGGGGTATCCAAGTATAAAAGAGGTTTTATATTTAGATTGTTGAATTTTCTTAATAGCTAATTCGACTGATTTTAAGAATTTTGAACTTAGCAGAAGGTCCTCAGGAGGGTACCCTACTAAGGCTAATTCAGGAAAGCAAATTAAATCAGCCGCTCTTTCTTTTGCAGATTTTATAAATTTTACAATCTTTTTATAATTGTACTCAACCCCTCCAACATAAGAATTCATCTGTGCAACCGCAACTTTAATATTTCTATTCATATTATTAAATTATATAATGTATTAATGGTTTTAAGAAATTTACTTTCATGGTTTGTTCTTTTTTTTGTAATCACAGATTTTTCTTATGGATTCCCTAAACAAGAAAGTTTAACTATAAGAGACACAGCTAAATATATTCAAAAAAATTCATATTTTTATAATAATGATCAGTATAAAGATATTCTTATAAAATCTATAAACACAATTAATTCTTACTCTGATAATGTTTTAATCAAGATAAAATGGGGGAGCAATAGTAAGTTTGAGGTCCAAGGTAATGATATTAGGGGCAACCTCATAGTAGAAGAGTATCCTTTTAATGCAAAAAATATTAAAGATGTTGGGATAGCATTAACTCAATTAATATCTAATCTAAAAGAATTTAATGCTATACAACTTAATGATGTAGATGATCTGTATTACTTAGTGGCGAATACAATGCTGCAGCACGTTGATGAATATTCATCGATAATTCATCCAGATTTATTTGATGATTTTCTAATTGAAAGCAAAGGTAGTTTTGGCGGTTTAGGAATTGTTATTGGAATAAGAGATGAAAAACTTACTATTATCTCGCCAATTGAAGGAACACCTGCCGATAAAATAGGAGTAAAAGCAAACGATAAAATAAGTCGGATTGAAGATTTTGATACAGAAGGTTTTACATTAGAGCAAGCAATAAAACTTTTAAGAGGCGAGAAAGGAACACCTATTACTATTTTTGTAGAAAGAGAAAATGTTCCAGAATTAATAGAGTTCAATATTGTAAGAGATATAATTAAAATCAAAAGTATAGAGTCAAAATCCTTAAAGAATAATATTGGATATATCAAGATAAATACTTTTCAATCAAATACCTATGAGGAATTTATCTCTTCTTTAGAGTCATTGAGACAAAAAGGTATCAACTCTCTTATATTAGATTTAAGAGGGAACCCTGGAGGTTTATTTGGACAAGCCCTTAAAATATCAAATGTATTCCTTAAGGAGAAATTAATAGTTTCTACCAAAAGTAAGACTAAGGAAATGAATTTCAATTTCTTTACCAGCCCATATGAAACCCCAAAATTTGACGGGCCGCTAATTATTCTAACAGATGGGGGCAGTGCTAGTGCTTCTGAAATTGTGACAGGTGCTATAAAAAATAATGAAAGAGGTATTATAATTGGACAGCAAACATTCGGCAAAGGTACGGTCCAAGAAGTTTATAGTCAAGAGGATGGCTCAGGAGTTAAATTAACAATTGCTGAATACCTTAGTCCTGAAAATTATAAAGTACATCTAAACGGTATCAAACCAGATATTAATTTTATCCCCATAAAGCTTGAAGAAAATAGATTGTTATCCGAAAAGGAAATTGAAATCCAATTATATGACAACAACACGACAACCAAGGTTAATTCTGACGATATTGAAAAATCTAAATTTAATATTATTTATTCACCAAAAAAAATCAAAGAAGATGATGAAGATGAGCTAATATCTTTCTCTAAATATATATTAAATTCTGATCTAATTAGTAAAGTTCAATTCAATAATAATATAAATAGTTTTTTATCTATACTAGAAGCTCGCATATCACCAGAAGCAAAAAAAATTAGTGAATCATTCTCAAGAAAACTTAAAAATTTTTCCTCAGCTAAAAATAATTTTAAAAGTAGAAAGAATTATATTCTGGAAAATAAAGTCAATATAAAAAAACAAGATAAAATTAAATTTACTCCTGGTATAGATAAAGAAATAAATATATCAGTCGTAAATAAATCCGATAAACCTCTATCAAATATTATAATAAAATCAGAATCTGACAATAAAACTTTTGATAATAAATATTTTTATGTTGGTGAGATAAAAGCTAGTAAGAAAACTGACTTAGAAATATCATTTAATCTACCTAGTTGGATTAAGAGTAGTGATGATATATTAAATCTTAGTTTATTACAATTGGATATGAGTCAAGCTCTAAGACCAACATTATTAAAAATTAGTGGGACAGAAATTGATATAGAAGTTGTAAAAGATATGTTCACATTTCCAAAATTTACATATTCAATAACTCCAATAAAACAAAAGGAACAAATTAACTTTGAGCTGAATGTAGAGACAATAAACGAACCTTTAGACTGTGATAAGTGCTACATTCACGTGCTATCAAATGACAAGCAATTAATAATTAAAAATAAGAAGCATAAAATATCCTCTCAAAATAATAAAAACTTGGGTTTAAAAAGTAATCTCTCAATAGGGCTCGATGATATAAAAAACGATAAAATTAAGTTCGCCATCAGATTCCACGATGAAAATACTAGAGCAATATTTGATAAAGATATAACAATAAATAAAGATGAAATAATTTCTTATGATACAAAATCAAAAACATATAAGATTATTTTAAATACGCTAGCCTACTCCGAACCCAGTGATGACGGTATTATTTTAGGTCAGGTCAAACAAGGATCAGTATTTAATAGTTTAGGTGAAACTCAAAACTTTATACTTGTATCTTCTGGAAAAAAAGAAATTAATTTATGGTTAAAAAAAACCGATCTTGAACCTGTGGAATCTATGATGAAAAATTCTAAATTTATCAATCTTACTAGAATGTATGAGGAGCCGCCTCAAATTTATATTCAATCAACAGTAAAAAACAATATAGATAAGGTAAATATTGAAGCTGTGGTTAGTGATGAATCGAAAATTAAGAATATTAATTATTTCCTCAATGATGAGAAAATAAGGCTAGATTTGCCAAATAAAAAAATAATTAATGAAAATTTTCAGATTAATTTAAAACCAGGTAGGAATAAACTTTATATTGTTGCTTCAGATACTAAAGGTATTAAAACTTTCAAGGAAATTTATTTAACAAAAAATGAAAACTAAATTTTTTTTATCAAAGATTATAAGTTCTCTTCTCGTAATATTTATTGTAGTTTCATCAACTTTTCTTTTACTTAGAGTTCTCCCAGGCGGACCTTTTGATACAGAGAAGAGGCTCCCGCCAAGAGTAAAGGAAAATATAGAAAAAAAATACAAGTTGGATGAGCCTTTATATAATCAATATATTCATTATATAAAAACAACTTCTAGTCTTGAATTGGGGCCCTCATATTTCTATCCGGGCAAAAGTGTCAATGAAATTATAAGAAAAACAATGCCATATTCTATTAAAATTGGCATCCTTTCTCTTATTTTTACTATTTTTAGCTCAATTGTTTTAGCTAAATTTATTTACAATAAAAGAAACAGCTTATTTTCTAAAATAATGAGTAATTTTTTATATCTATCTGTAGGAATACCTACGTTTTTAATTGGTGCGCTGTTGATAATGTTCTTTTCTGTAAAATTAAAAATACTCCCAGCTGCTCTACTAGAAAGTCCATTGGGCTACATATTGCCTGTAATAACATTATCGATACCTTCAATATCTTTTTTAACAAAACTAATGCTAGAGTCAATGAATGAAATACAAAATACTCTATATTATAGAAATGCAATTTTAAATAATATAAAACCTAAATTAATACTGAAATTTTATATTCTGAAAAATTCGCTTATCCCATTTGTAACAGCTATAGGTCCTATATCTGCATTTATGATTACTGGTTCTTTCGTGGTGGAAAGCATCTTCTCCATACCAGGTATGGGCAAGATGTTTATCCTGTCTATTATCAATCGAGACTATCCGATTGTTTGTGGCTTAACAATTGTATATACAACAGTTCTTGTAACAATAAATATGCTAATTGACTTTACATATCCTATAATTGACAAAAGAATTAAATACTAATGAATATCAAAATGCACATAGAATATATTGGAACCGAATTTTGCGGCTGGCAAAAGCAAGCCAAGAATAAAACAGTTCAAAACGAAATAGAAAAAAAACTTGAACTAATATATAAAACCAAAATTATTTTATTAGGATCGGGTAGAACGGATAGTGGTGTGCATGGATTAAATCAGGTTGCCAATTTTCATATAAACAATATAACAAACTTTAATCCTATGGCGCTTAAAAATAAACTAAACTCTCTCCTAGAGAATAATATAAGAATCAATCACTGCATTAAGGTTGATGATAATTTCCATGCACAGCATAGTTGTAAAAAAAAGACCTATTTATATAAAATTAAAATAATGGAAGAGTGTAATGTATTCGAAATAGATAGATTCTTATATATAAAAAAAGATCTTAATATAAAAAAACTCAGAGAACTTGCAAAATTATTTGTTGGCGAACATAACTTTATAAATTTCTGTAAAACTGGCTATTCTGGAAAAGATACAATAAGAAAAATCTACTCTTTTACTATAATTAAAAGGAAAAATTTCGTAGAATTGAAAATTACAGGCAATGGATTTCTTAGGGGTATGGTTAGGTTGATTATAGGGGCCTTAATTAATTATGAAAAAAATTTAATTAGTAAAAATGAAGTAATTAGGGCTATAAAAAACAAATCAAAACTTAAAATAAATCTATCAGTCCCAGCGTGTGGCTTGTATCTTTATGATGTAAAATATTGATATGATTATAACAACATATAAAAGTCAGAATAAAAAAATAAAGAAAAAATTTTCTTCATTAAAGAATTATAAGAACTTTATATCTAATATTAATAAAAAGGATATAGTTGAATCAGTTTCACCCTCAAAAATAATTGCTATTGGTCTAAACTATTTTGATCATGCAGAAGAAATGAAAAAAAAACCACCTAAAGAACCTTTAATTTTCCTAAAAGCTCCATCAACGATAGTTGGTCCATATGAAAATATATTGTATCCGAACTATATGAGTTCAAAGGTTGATTATGAAGGTGAACTAGGAATAGTTATTAAAAAAGAAGCAAAATGGGTTACCAAAAAAGATTCATATAAATATATATTAGGAGCAATTTGCGTGAATGATATAACAGCTAGAGATGTCCAAGCTCATGATATACAATTCTCTCGAGGAAAGAGTTTTGATAGCTTTTGTCCTTTGGGTCCAATAATTTCTGATGAAATTGACTACCAAGATGTTACAATCAAAACAGTTTTAAATGGAAAAAGTAAACAAAAGTCCAATACTAAATATATGATTCATAAAATTGATTTTTTAATAAGTTATATAAGTAAAGTAATGACATTAAATAAAGGTGATTTGATTTTAACAGGAACACCTGGAGGTGTTGGTCAAATTAAACAAGGTGATAATGTCAGCGTAGAGATCGATGGATTAGGTAAAACAAGAAATAAAGTTGTATTAAGAAAAATTTAGATTTCTAAGGAGTAGTAAATGAAAAAAATATTGATTCTCCCAGGTGATGGTATTGGAAAAGAGGTAACAAATGAATGCATGAAAGTAATAGATTTCTTTAAAAAAAGTATTGAAATTGAGATTACGGAAGAATTATTTGGTGGAGCATCAATTGATGCACATGGTCAGCCTTTAACTAAAGATGTTCTAGATAAGGCATTGGAATCCGATGCTGTTTTGCTTGGTGCAGTTGGTGGTCCAAAGTGGGAGGAGCTTGAGCATAATCTTAAACCCGAAAAGGGTTTATTAACATTAAGAAAAGAACTCGAAGCATTTGCAAATTTGAGACCCGGGAAAGTTTTTCCAGCTCTAATTAATGCTTCATCATTAAAAAAAGATATTGTGGAAGGTACTGATATTTTTGTAGTTAGGGAACTAACTGGGGGGATATATTTTGGTGAACCAAGATACGTTAAAAACGTGGGCGGAAAAAGGATAGGGGCAAATAACCTGATATATAATGAAGATGAAATTGCCAGGGTAGCAAATATTGCATTTGAAATTGCTCGTAAAAGAAAAAATAAGGTTACCTCCTTGGATAAAGCTAACGTTTTAGAGGTTATGCAGTTATGGAGAGATGTGGTAACGGAAGTGCATAAAAATAATTTCCAAGATGTTGAATTAGAGCATTTATACATAGACAATGCTGCAATGCAAGTAATCAAAAGACCTTCAACTTTTGATGTAATCCTAGCAGGAAATCTTTTTGGCGATATTATTAGCGACGAAATAGCTGAGCTCACAGGCTCTTTAGGAATGCTACCTTCAGCAAGTATTGGAAGTAAGCATGGAATATATGAACCTGTTCATGGTAGTGCACCAGACATTGCTGGCCAGAATATTGCTAATCCTATAGCCGCAATATTATCTTTGGCTATGCTTTTTAAATATTCACTTAATTTAGATTCTGTACATGATATAATAGAAAAAGCTGTATCCAAAACATTAAATGCAGGTTTTAGAACCAAAGATATCGGCTATGATAACACCCTCACATGTTCAGAAATGGGCGATGAAATTTTAAGCAATATAGTTAAGCTGAGTTAATGTGTCATATCCAGGATTTGATTTCTAATATTGAAGTATCTTTAAATAATAAGGATCCATTCAACTTCTATGATACAAATGATTTCTTAATTTCAAATATAATTAATCAAATCTCAAATCATAGTAAAAGCAAAATATTTTACGTCACTGAGAATTCTAACAAATGTAGACTTATAGTCGAATATTTAGAAGATACGTGGAACAAGCAGACCTTTTATCTAGGAAATGACGTTCTTAATTCTCACTTAGATATTATGAGCGAAAGAAATAGATCTCTAAATATACTTCATTTTTTAAGTAAAAATAATAAAATAAAATTTATTGAAGCCGAGGGTCTTCTATGTGATTTTAACGATAAAATTAATAAAAAAACTGTTCTACTAAAGAAGGGAACTAATCTGTTAGATAGGGATAAATTAATAAGTGAATTAGAAAATTTTGGATATAAAAAATCGCAGTTTACTGAAAAACTTGGTGACTATTCTGTAAGAGGCTCGATAGTCGATGTTTTCACCCCTTCTTTCATATTGCCAATTAGAATTGAATTTTATAATGACATAATAAGTTCTATTAATACATTCAATATCGAAAGTGAAAGAAGATTAAAGGAGAGCTTAGATGAACTAAGTATTCTATCTATAGTAAAAGAGCCTACTAGTAGAGAGAATATGCTTGTAATGGACCATATTAATGATTCTATAATTATCACAGACTACTCGATTGAGAATTTGATTAAAAAAAATATTAAAATAAAAAAGTTTATTGAGCAGAATAAAATCATAAATATTAATCCACTAAAAATAGATGAACCTGCGTATAAATTTAAATTAGAATACATAGATGATGGTTTTATCCAATCATTGTCAGATTTGTCAGATTTTATAAGAAAAAAAAATGAAAAAAAACGAATAACAATATTGTCAAATGAGGATACAATTAAAAACCTTAGACTTGATTTAAAAGATTCAAAAATTAACTATCTAAAGGGGTTTCTAAGAAAATCCTTTATCTTAAAAGATACTAATGAAATCTTCATCTCATATAATAGATTTAACAGTTCAAAAGAAAAAATTGATACTCAAAAATACGCAAAAGCTTCATTTAAACTGTCGGGCTTTAATGATTTAAGAAAAGGTGAGCTCATAGTCCATAAAGACTATGGGCTTTGTTTGTTTAATGGGATAAAAAATAAAATCATAGATGGTATACATATCGATTTTATTGAATGTGAATTTAACTATAACGACTTACTTCTTCTGCCTATTGATAGAATATCTTTAATACAAAAATATGTCGGTTCATCAGATACTAAAAAATTAGATACCTTAAGAACAAAAGCGTGGTCAGGCAAAGTTAAGAAAGCTAGAAAGGTCGCTCAAACCACTGCCCGAGAAATACTTAGCCTTTATGCCCAAAGGAAATCTGTTAAAGGTCATAGTTTCAAAATAAATTATAAAGAACTATCTGAATTTGAAGATACATTTCAGTTTGAAGAAACAATAGATCAAAAAAATGCAATCCTTGATACATATAATGATATGCAATCAATCTCACCAATGGATAGATTAATATGTGGCGATGTAGGTTTTGGTAAAACCGAAATAGCACTTAGAGCCGCCTTTCTATGCTCTATGAATATCAAACAAACAATTATAATCGCACCTACAACTCTTCTTGCGCAACAGCACCTCGAAACTTTTCGTAGTAGATTTCAAAATTTTCCTATTAGAGTTGAAGGGATAACAAGATTTACAAAAAAAATTGAACTTGATAAAATAGTCGAAGATTTTTCAAAGGATAAAGTTGATATAATCATTGGAACACATAAAATTTTTTCAAAACAAAGTTATTTAAAAAATATAGGATTAATAATAGTCGATGAAGAGCATAAATTTGGAGTTACACATAAAGAAAAAATTAAACAGTTAAAAAAAGGGATTGATTCATTAAGTATATCTGCAACCCCTATTCCCAGAACATTACAGCTATCTTTAAGCGGATTAAGGGAAATAAGTCTCTTAGCTACTCCACCTAAGGAAAGGCTTAGCATTGAAACTTATATAGAAGAATTTGATTTATCATTAATAAAAGATGTAGTTGAATTTGAACTTAAGAGGGATGGTAGAGTTTTTTTTGTTCACAATGAAATACTAAGTATCGAAAAAATTTGCAACCAAATTAAAGAAATATGTCCTGAATATAAAGCTGATTATATACATGGAAAACTTCCGGGGAATGAGGTTGAGAAGAAGTTAAAAGACTTCATAGACGGAGAGATAAAAATTCTCATAACAACAACCATTGTTGAAGCGGGATTAGATATTCAAGAAGCTAATACGATGATAATAAACAATGCTCATAAATTCGGATTATCAGATTTATATCAGCTAAGAGGAAGAATTGGTAGGGGGAGCAAGAAAGGTAAAGCTTACCTATTGATACCAAATAAAAGTATTTCGGAAAATGCCAGAAAGAGGCTTACTGCAATTCGAAAATTAACTCGGCTTGGATCAGGATTCAACATTGCAATGGAAGATCTTGAAATAAGAGGAGCGGGTAATCTTTTTGGTACACAGCAGTCGGGGAATATATATGATGTTGGAATTGAGTTCTATCTGGAATTATTAGAAAGCGAAATAAATAAATATAAAAACAATCGTATTGATGAAGAAGATGATGTTGAGATTATTTACAACAAAACTATGTATATACCGACCAATTATATAGAATCTCCCGAAAGAAGACTTTTTTATTACAAGAAAATATCTTTGATTAATAACAAAAAAGATTATTTAAACTTGATTGAAGAATTATTAGATAAATTTGGGCCAATTCCAGAGGAAGTACAAAACTTAGCAAACATAAGCCTCTTAAAAATAGAATGCAAAAGGATAGGTATAAAAAAAATTATAATCAAAATTAGTTCCATAATCATGACCTGTAAGGGAATTGAAAAAATGAAAGAGGGGCAGATAAAAGTAGAGAACATTAGCAACGAACCCAAGCATATAACCAAATTTTTAGAGAAGAAAAAAGACATTAAAGATATACTAAAAAGTGATTATGAAATTAAGGATGGTGAGTTTATAATAATAAATAAATAAAATGATAAAATTTAAATTTTTTTTTCTATTTATCTTCATTCTGATTCAGCCTATAAACTTATATGCAAATATAGATGAGGGCATCGCTGCTATTGTAAATGATGAGGTAATATTTCTAAGCGACCTAAATGAGCATATAAAAAAAAGTGGTATTAAATCTGTAAACAAAAAAATTCAAAAAAAATATTTAAAAGAATTGACTGATTTGAAATTATTAGAGCTTCAAGGGAAAAGAATGGGTATTTCTATCACTGAAGAACAATTAGATGGAATAGAGAAAAACTTCATAGAGACTAATACAAAAGAAAAGGTTGAAAGTGAATTAAAGAGGACCGGTATTAATCTATATAGAATTAGGTTCGGATGGAAAAATCAGTATCTACAGGAAAGCATAGCTACAATTATTTTAAAAGGAAAAATAGTTATTTCTGATAATGAAATAAAAGATTTCTATATTAAAAATTATGGCAAGTTAAGAAAAGATGAATTGGCAAACCTCTTTCTTGTTGTTACAAAAAATGATGAAATTTCTAAGGACAAAGTTAGCAAACTTATAAATAATGTAAAAACTAATGAGCAATTTTCTAAAGTCATTGACGAGTTAAAAACAAAAGGATATTTGCTCCCTGAGTCAATGAATTTAGGCTATATATCGGTAGATGATTTGAATATAAAAATTTCAAAAGCCGTTAAACAATCTCAGACAAATAATTTAGTGGGTCCTTTTAATGAAGACGATAAAACGAAATTTTTTTATGTTAAAAATAAAATGATAGGTGATTCAGAATTTTTTAATTTAAAAGAAGAAATCAAGAAAAACATAGCTGATGAAAAAGAATTCCAAATCCTAGACAAATGGTTTCAAGATTTAAGAGAAAATGCATATATATCCGTAAGGATTTAACTTATCCGACCATATAATCTTCTATTGGGACACAGCTGCAGACAAAATTTCTATCACCAAAAACATTATTAACTCTACCTATTGGTGCAATGTATCTTGAAACATTTTCTTCCAAGAACTGTGCGGGAAAGGCTTCGGAGATAGAGTAAGAGAAGTTGTTATTTACAATATCATAAAATGTGTGCGGGGCCCCTTTTAGAGGAGATAATCTTTCATCTTCAATTTTGGAATATTTAATTATTTCACCATGAATTGCAATCAATGAATCACAAAATCTGTCTATTTCAGCTTTTGATTCACTCTCTGTGGGCTCTATCATGAGGGTTCCGGGAACAGGAAATGACATCGTAGGTGCATGGAAGCCATAATCTATCAAACGCTTAGCTATATCTTCTTCACTAACTCCATGATTTTTCTTAATCTCTCTCAAATCAATAATACATTCGTGTGCTACCATATTATTACGTCCAGTATATAGAATAGGATAGTAGTCTTTAAGTTTAGTAGCAACGTAGTTAGCATTCATTATTGCAATCTGTGTAGATTTCTTTATTCCATCTCCACCCATCATCATAATATACATCAATGAAATAGGTAAAATAGAAGCGCTTCCCCAAGGAGCCGATGCAATAGAACCAAAGCCATCTTTGGGACCCGCATGCTTAACAACAGAATGGTTAGGTAAAAAACCTGACAAATGTTTTTTCACAGCTATAGGGCCCACGCCAGGCCCTCCACCACCATGTGGGATACAAAAAGTTTTATGAAGATTAATATGACACAGATCCGGGCCAAAATGGCCAGGCTTAGAAATTCCAACTATAGCGTTAAGATTTGCTCCATCCATATAAACTTGCCCGCCTGCATCATGAATCATTCTACAAATCTTACCAATGCTTTCCTCAAAAACACCATGAGTTGATGGATACGTAACCATCAAAGCTGCAATTTTATCTGGATACTCTTGAATCTTATAGGATAAATCTTTTGTATCAACATTACCTTGATCATCACATTTAACAATTACAACTTTAAAGCCAGCTAATATTGCACTTGCGGGATTAGTTCCATGTGCAGAGCTAGGAATTAAACATATATCTCTATCATCATTATTAGTAGCTTTTTGAAACGCTTTAATTGTCATCAAGCCCGCAAGTTCGCCTTGCGCGCCAGCGTTTGGTTGCAGGGAAACAGAATCAAAGCCAGTAATTTTAGAAAGGGAGTCTTCAAGCTTCTTAATTACAAAATCATAGCCTTTAGTCTGAGATTTGGGAACAAAAGGATGTATTGAATTAACTGTCTTCCACCCAATTGGAATCATTTCAGATGTTGCATTAAGCTTCATAGTACAAGATCCAAGAGGAATCATTGCTTTATTCAAAGCGATATCCTTATCCTCAAGCTTCTTCAAATACCTTAGAATATCTGTCTCTGACTTATAAACGTTAAATACTGGATGAGTTAGAAACTTACTAATCCTCAGATTATTATTCTTAATATTTTGAATTTCTGAAGATAGTAGTTCATCTATAAGATTTAAATCAGTCTTCTTTGTATTTCCAAAACAACTTAATATATCGGCAACATCATTCAAAGTCGTAGTTTCATCAAGTGATATTGTTATTTCTTCATTTGAATAATATCTAAAATTAATTTTATTTTTTAAAGACTTCTTTTTTATGGAGGACAGTTTTTGTTTGGAGCATTTGATGTTTATAGTATCAAAAAAACTCAAAGGAGAAGTAGTATAACCCATATCAGAGATGCACCGATTCAATATTCTCGCAAGTCGATGAATTCTTAAAGCTATCCTTTTTAAACCTTCCGGGCCATGATAAATGGCATATGCAGATGCAACAATTGCGAGCAAAGATTGCGCGGTACATATGTTACTAGTAGCTTTTTCTCTTCTAATGTGTTGTTCTCTAGTTTGCAAAGCCATCCTATAAGCTAAATTATTATTTTTATCAATAGATCTACCAATTATTCTTCCTGGCATCAATCTTTTGTATTCTTCCCTACAAGATATGAATGCAGCATGGGGTCCTCCAAAGCCTATAGGAACACCAAATCTCTGTGAAGATCCAACAGCGATGTCAGCGCCCAATTCTCCTGGCGATTTTAAAAGAGTAAGTGATAGTAAATCACAAGCCAAAATTGATATTGAAGATTGGGCTTTAGATTGCGATAAAGCAAACTTAAAGTCGGAGATTTGACCCAAAGTATTTGGATATTGTCCTATAAATCCAAAGAAAAGGTTTGTATTTTCCTTAATTAATAAATCTAGGTCCCCAACTTTTATTTCTATACCTAATGGTTCTGCTCTAGTATGCAGCAAATCAATAGTCTGAGGGTGACAAAACTCTGAAACTAAGAAAATACATCTATCATCTTTTGAATGTCTAAATGCAAGTACCATCGCTTCAACGGCAGCTGTTCCTTCATCTAAAAGAGAAGCATTAGCAACCTCTAGGCCAGTAAAATCCATTATCATTTGCTGGAAATTTATAAGCATTTCCAATCTGCCTTGAGAAACCTCAGGTTGATATGGAGTATATGCGGTATACCAACCTGGATTCTCCAAAATATTCCTTAAAATAACAGACGGAGTAATTGTGTTGCTATAACCCATTCCTATATAACTTTTAAATAAATTGTTTTGACTAATTTTTGAACTTAAATACTCTAGGGCATCTTCCTCGCTCATTGGATTATCTAGTGTTAGTGGAGCATCTAAGAGGATTTGATTAGGAACAGTGGCCTGGATTAACTCATCAAGAGTTGAGAATCCTAATTTATCCAACATTTCTCTAACCTCTGTTTCTGAAGGACCAATATGCCTATCTAAGAAGGAGGGTTTTTTTTCTACTAAAGAGTAGGAAGAATTAATATTGAGTTTATTTTCCATCAACTAAATCTTTATATCCTTTTGAATCTAGCAAAGTATCCAAATCGTCAATATTTTCAGGGTTAATCTTAATCATCCAACCATTATCATAAGGGCTTGAATTTATAATTTCGGGCTCACTTTCTACTGAAGAATTAACTTCGGTAACTACACCAGCTATTGGAGAATATAAATCAGAGACTGACTTGGTGGACTCTACGGCACCAAAAATGGATGATTTTTCCAAAACATCACCAACTTTGGGTAGTTCTACAAAAACTATTTCCCCTAATGAATCTTGAGCATGATCAGTAATCCCTATAGCTACATCATCTCCTTCAATTTTAACCCACTCATGTTCACTACTATATTTTAAATCATTTTTTATTTCAGACATTTCATTCTCCTTTCTATACAAATGGATAAGCAGATCTTTTTGCTTTCTTTTTGTCACTCCTTATTTTGACTTCAATATCAGTAACTTCGGAGAAATTACCGCTTATAACTCCTAGCCCTATTCCTTCCTGCAGTGAGGGAGAAAAAGTTCCACTTGTTACATAACCAATTTCACTATCATTTGAAAAAATTTTATATCCTGATCTAGGAATGCATTTTTCATACATCTTAAAACCAATTAAAGTAGAGGTTCTGTTTTGTGAAATTAATTCCAGAGAATTCTTTCCTATGAAATCTGGTTTACTGAAATCAACAAATTTACTTAAATTCGACTCAATAGGGTTTAATTTATCACTTAGTTCATTTCCATGGAGTGGAAAACCCTTTTCTAATCTCAAAGTATCTCTAGAGCCCAGGCCGCAAGGTTTAATATTCTTTACTTGTTCTAAGAGTGAAGAATAAATATCAGGCAAAACTTCGTTAGGGACAAAAAGTTCAAATCCATCTTCACCAGTATATCCTGTTCTTGCTATCAAAAAATTGTAGCCATTGGGACAGGGACTTTTTAACTTTTGTTTAAATCTATCTTCTAATTCAATAATAGATGAAATTGAATATTTTTTTATCGCATCAATATTTGAAGAGGAAAAAAGATTAGATATACATTTAACAGCATCAGGTCCTTGGATAGCCAATTGTCCATAAAAATCAGTAAGATTTTTTACTTCTATATCAAAATTAACAGATGTTGAGTTGAGCCATTCAAAGACTTGGGCTATGTTTCCTGCATTAACGCAAATGAAGAATCTATCTATGGATAACCTATATATGATAACGTCATCAATCACGCCTCCCTCATTATTACAGAAAAAACCATATCTTGCTTGACCATCATTTAAATCAGAAACAGTATTAGTAAATGTATAATTAATAAATTCTTCTGCCATATTTCCTACAACTTCAACTTCTCCCATATGGCTTACATCAAAAACCCCAACACTACTTCTAACATGCAAATGTTCTTGTTTAAGGTCCTCAAACCAGACCGGCATATTCCAACCATTGAAGTTAACAAATTTAGCATTCATGTTTTTGTGGAATTCAAAAAGAGGAGTTACTTTCATACTAGTATTTTACCTAATTAAACCAAACTTTTGAGGTTTAAATTAACTAACTTCAACTATAAGTGGAGGGGTAAAACTAGGCCTAAACTACTTCAGCAATTAGCTTCTTAAATTTTTCTGGGCTATTCATCGCTAATTCGGATAAAACTTTTCTATCTAACTCAATATTTTTAGATTTAAGAGAATGAATGAATTTACTATATGTAACGCCTTCTTCTCTTAGTGCTGCATTAATTCTAATAATCCATAAGGCTCTGTTTGTCCTTTTTTTAACACGCCTATCTCTATAAGAGAATGCCATTCCTCTTAATAAGGTTTCTTTTGCTCTTTTAAAGACATTTTTTCTTTGACCCCAGAACCCCTTAGTCTGTTTTAAAAGTCTTTTTTTTCTTTTTTTACTTGCAACACTTGTTTTAACTCTCATATCTATCCAATCCTATGAAAAAATTACCTTTCTCAAATCTTTAGCTTTCTTACCTTCCACTGTCCCAGATTCTTTCAATCTTCTAATTCTAGATTGAGCTTTATGGACATTACAATGGTGCTTATTACCTTTAATTCTTTTTAGTTTACCATTAGGCTTCAACTTAAATCTTTTAGCTGCACTTCTATTGGACTTCATTTTTTGAACTGACATTTTCTTTTTTAACCGCCTTTAATTTTTTTGGCAAAACCATTAATGTTAAGTTTTTGCCCTCAAATTTTGGTTCATTATCTAATTCACCTGATTCTGAAACCGTATCAATTATTTTTGCTACCAACTCTTCTCCAATGCTTTTATGAACAATTTCTCTCCCCTTAAACCATAGTCTTATTTTCACTTTATGGCCATCAGCAAGAAAATCTTTAAGCCTGTTTATTTTAACATTAAAATCATTTTCTCCAATATTAGGTCTAAATTTAATTTCCTTTAAAACTTGTGCTTTGGTCTTTTTTTGACTAGCCTGCTGCTTTTTCTGATCATATAGAAATTTTCCATAATCCATTACCTTGCATACTGGGGGCTTTGCATCTGGTGAGATTTCAACTAAATCGGTTGAACTTGATCTTGCAGCTTTTAATGCTTCATCAATAGAAACTATGCCAACCTGCGAACCATCTAAACCAATAAGTCTAACTTCCTTAGCCCTAATCGAAGTATTAATCCTTTGCAAAGGTTTTCTTGGACTACTTTTTTTTCTTTTTATAAAAGACCCTCCATTTTTTCACTATTCAAAATACCAACAAAATCTGAAACTTTTAATTCCCCTAATTGATCGCCGCCATACTTCCTTACACTAACAGTCTTATTTTCAACCTCAGCTTTACCAATTGTAATCACATAAGGAACTTTACTTATTGCAGCTTCTCTTATTTTCAAACCTAGCTTCTCATTCCTTTTATCAAATTCAACCCTAATTTTGGATTTCTTAAATGTTTCAGACAATAAATCACAATAATCAAATTGCTCATCTGATACTGTTAGAATCTTAACTTGAACGGGCGCTAACCAAAAAGGAAATGCTCCACCATAATGCTCAATCAGTATTCCAAAGAATCTTTCAAATGACCCAAAGATTGCTCTATGAATCATTACTGGCTGAAGTCTATCATTATTACGTGAAATATAATTAAGGTCAAATCTTTTTGGTAAGTTAAAATCAACTTGAACTGTTGAGCACTGCCATGAGCGACCTAATACATCCTTAATCTTAAGGTCTATTTTAGGGCCATAAAAAGCTCCTCCACCCTCATCGATAGAGAAATCTAATGATTTATTGACTAATGAATTCTTTAATGCTTTTGTTGCCTGATCCCACTCAGAGTCAGAACCAACATATTTGGCAGGCTTAGTAGAAACAAAAATTTCATAATCTTTAAATCCAAAAGTATTAAGAAACTTTGTAGTTAAATTAATAACTTTTTCGACTTCTTCTTCTATTTGATCTAATGTGCAAAAAATATGTGCATCATCTTGAGTAAATCCCCTTGCTCTGAATAGACCATGAAGAACTCCTGATCGCTCGTACCTGTAAACTGTACCAATTTCCGCGAACTTAACTGGCAAATCCTTATAGCTTCTTAATTCACTTTTGTAAATCATGATATGAAATGGGCAATTCATAGGTTTTGTTTGATATTTATTAGAATCAATATCCATTTGTGAAAACATATTTTCACTATAAAATTCAGTATGACCTGAAGTTTCCCATAAATCTGCTTTGGCAATATGAGGAGTAAAAATTAGACTATAGCCAGACTCATCGTGTTCCTTTCTCCAATAATCTTCAATAATTCTCCTAATTATAGCTCCATTTGGATGCCACAAAATTAGCCCTGGGCCAATTTCATCAGTAATTGAAAAAAGATTAAGCTCTTTGCCAAGTTTTCGATGGTCTCTTTTCTTTGCTTCCTCTAAAAGTGTTAAATGTTTTTTTAAGTCTTTGTTAGAAAAAAAAGCTGTTCCATATATTCTTTGAAGGGATTCACGATTTTCATCTCCCCTCCAATAAGAACCAGCTACGCTAAGCAACTTAAATGACTTTATATACGAGGTATTAGGAGCATGAGGACCTTTACACAAATCAGACCATTCATCTTGGTAATATAATGAAATCTCCACATTATTAGGTAAGTCATTAATTAACTCTTCTTTAAAGCTTTCTCCCATAGAATTAAAATGATTTAGAGCATCATCTTTTGAAATAACTTTTTTTGTGATGGGAATTTTTTTATTAATTATTTCAATCATTTTTTTTTCAAAAAGTACGAGATCATCTTCTGTGAAGTTCTTTTTTGAATAAAAATCATAATAAAAACCGTCATCTATAACAGGTCCAATTGTAACCTTTGTTTCAGGATATACTGACTGAACAGCCTCTGCTAATACATGTGCAGCTGTATGTCTTATAAGCCCTAGACCTTTATCAGAATCTTTAAATACTGGGTCTACTTTTTCTCCCTTTTGTACAACATAAAATAAGTCCTTAAGGTTTCCATCAACTATTGCCCCAATTAATGAATTATCATATTTAAGTTTGCAAAAAACTTCTCCTAAAGTTTTACCAACTTCTACTTCAACTTCTTCGTTTTTTATAAATATCATCATAATTCTTATAATTTGAGCACGAGTGGATTTGAACCACCGACCTCTTGCATGTCAAGCAAGCGCTCTCCCCCTGAGCTACGCGCTCATAATTCCTAAAAGAAGTATTGTATAAGGGACAAAATTATAAATCAAATTTTGTTCTTTTGCTCCTCATAATTTATAATATTTAATTATGGATATAGAAAATAAAAATATTGTACTTGAAACTAATTTACCTAATCAAAATTTGATTAATCGAGGCAAAGTTCGCGACTTATACGATATGGGAGATTCTCTTCTAATAGTATCTAGTGATAGAATATCAGCATATGATGCGGTCCTTCCAACCGGCATTTTAGGTAAGGGTGAAGTTTTAACAAAATTATCTAAATTTTGGTTCTCTCTCACTGAAAATATAATTCAAAATCACTTTATAACAGACAATGTTACAGAGGCATATCCTTCTCTCAAAGAACATGAAGAAATTCTCAAAGGCAGATCTATGATAGTAAAAAAAGCAAAACCATTAGCTGTTGAATGTATCGTTAGAGGTTATATTACAGGTTCTGGCTGGTCTGAATATAAAAAACAAGGAACGGTTTGTGGTATAAAGCTTAAAGATGGTTTACTTGAGTCCGAAAAGCTCAGTCCAACAATTTTTACACCTTCAACTAAAGCTGAACAAGGTGAGCATGACGAGAATATAGACTTTGAAACTTGTGTTGGAATAGTTGGACAAGAACTGGCGGAGAAAGTTCGTGACTACTCCATAAAAATATATTCTACAGCTCATGATTATGCTAAATCAAAAGGAATTATTATTGCGGATACTAAATTTGAATTTGGTCTTGTGGGAGATGAGCTTATTTTAATAGACGAAGTTCTAACTCCAGATTCATCGAGATTCTGGCCTCTAGGACTATATGAAGAAGGAAGAGGTCAGCAAAGCTATGATAAGCAATTTGTTAGGGACTACCTAACTTCTGTTGGATGGGATAAAAACCCACCAGCACCGCAGCTTCCTGAGGATATCGCTTCTTTAACATCAAAGAAATATATTGAAGCAATAGACCTGCTAACCGCATAGTGAGCTTTATGTCAAACCCCGCTATCATTATTGTTCTAACTACGATAGCGTCCATTTGTATGCTTTATTATGGAGCTAGCTTTCTAATCTCAGGGGCACTATCTGCTGCTTCAAGGTTCAAAATATCGGATACTGTTATTAGTATTACATTAATTGCAGGAGCAACATCTTTACCTGAGCTATTTATTTTATTTCAGGCAATTCATAATCCAGGTGGCTCAACTTTAGCCTACGGAACTATACTNGGNAGCAATTTTGCAAATATAGGGTTAGTTTTAGGAATTTCTATATTAATAAGTTTCAAAGATAAGTTTTCATTTAATTTTTCTTCATTTATACCTTATTTATTAATATCTCTGTNTGCAACTTTCATATTTTGTATTTATGGGCTGAATATAGAAAGTTTATGGGTTAAAAAATTATTTTCTATAGTAATGATTCTTTTAATATTTTTATACATACACAGATTAAAGN
Organism: Deltaproteobacteria bacterium TMED58; assembly: GCA_002167555.2. Taxonomy (GTDB): domain Bacteria; phylum Desulfobacterota_D; class UBA1144; order UBA1144; family UBA1144; genus TMED58. Next base: position 59,139 of record NHDL02000001.1, on the reverse strand, counting down.
NAGAAACTGGTAATTATCCAGAAATANAAGATANAGTAGTTGTTNCCAAAACAAAAATATTATTANTTATNTTATCTGGAGCAGGGCTATTGGCACTTGGATCTGGATTTCTTGTACATATTGGATCTGAGCTTCAACTTTTAGGTATATCTTCGGCAATTATAGGCTCAATATATTTTGCTCTTGCTTCCTCTTCACCAGAAATATTTACATCATTATTTGCAATATTTAAGTNTAAAAAATACGATGTTGTAGTAGGTAATGTTATTGGAAGNAATTTGGCAAATATTTTTATTTTTGGACTCATAACATTAATTTTTAGTTCAGAATTAATNAATATACCNNTACAGTCCCTTNNACTNTTATTTACATTAGAAANTNGTCTTTTTTGTATATTTTTTATATATTTTATTTCTAATAAAAAAGAAAAGATTATACATCTACACTCTATTGTTGGTTTTTTATTAATTTCTGTTTACTATTTATTCTATAAATTCTTATGAGTATTGTTCTAAATTCTGTGATTCAGGAAAAGTTAATATTTGATGATATAAATTCCTTTAAAGTTTTAAGCGGAACCAATCAAAANAATATANTTNNAATTGAGAAACTTATAAAAATTAAAATACATTCCAAGGGTAATGAGCTAATTCTATCAGGTACCTCAAAAGAAGTTAATACAGCTAANGAGCTAATTCAGAATTTTTATAAAATAATTTCNAAAGGATATTTTCCAACAGAAAACGACTTCAAGGCNGGCCTCAAAATAATTACTGAAAATAATCATACCTTAGAAGATATTTTTTTAGATACAGTTTGTGTTACAACAGACCGTAAGACAATAGCTCCAAAAAGCATTAATCAAAAACTTTATATAGATGCAATTAGAAANAATGATATTGTTTTTGGNGTTGGACCTGCAGGTACTGGAAAAACATATTTAGCAGTCGCTGCTGCTGTGGCAACANTGAATTTAAAAAAAGTAAAAAGAATAATTTTAACAAGGCCCGCTGTAGAAGCAGGNGAGAAACTCGGTTTTTTACCTGGCGATTTGAATGAGAAGGTTGACCCATACCTTAAACCCTTATTTGATGCTTTAAATGATATGCTTGATTTTGATACAGTTTCTAGACTAATNGANAAACAAATAATAGAAATAGCTCCTTTGGCATTTATGCGTGGTAGAACTTTAAATGATGCTTTTATTATTTTGGATGAAGCACAAAACACCACATCTTCTCAGATGAAAATGTTCCTAACCAGAATTGGATTTAACTCTAAATGTATAGTTACAGGGGATGTAACACAAGTGGATTTGGATAAAAATATAAAATCTGGGCTGATTGATGCGCAATCAATTCTCAAAGATATAGAAGGTATTTCTTTTTGCTCTTTCAATGAAATGGATGTTGTTCGCCATTCATTAGTTAGAAAAATTATTGAAGCTTATAAATAAATAATTTCGTCTCTTTCTGGACCGATAGAAATCATAGTAACCTTAACTCTAAGAAAGGACTCAATAAATTTGATTAAAGATTTTAAACTTTTAGGAATTTTATTTTTTGATAAATCCTCGATAGACCATGAGGAAAATTCTTTATATATTGGCTCAATCTTTGACAAGTCCTCTATTTTTAGAGGGTAAGAGGAAAGTTTTTTATTATCTAACTTGTACCCTGTGCAAACTTTGATTTTTTTAAAAATTGATAATATATCAACCTTAGTTANNANGAGTGAATTAATNCCNGANACAACAGTTGCNTGCTTAAGAGCTACTAAATCAAGCCATCCACACCTTCTTGGTCTACCAGTAGTGGCTCCATATTCTACTCCAAATTCCCTTAATGTTAGGCCTTGATCATCAATCATTTCCGTAGGAAAGGGGCCATGACCTACTCTAGTTGTATAAGCCTTTGATATACCAACTACCTCCCCTAATTTTGAAAAAGCAACTCCCGAGCCAGCAGAAGCGTTTGACGCAATTGTNGAAGAGGAAGTTACAAAGGGGTATGTCCCAAAATCTAAGTCAAGCATTNCCCCTTGTGCACCCTCGAATAAAATCTTTTTATCTTTTTCAATACTTTTATTTAAGAACTTACCAGTGTCTTCTATNAATTCTTTNATATATAAATAATTTTTTNTTAATTCAGTAACAATGGTATTTGAATTAAAACCTTTTTTATTAAATATTTTAGAAATAATTTTATTTTTTTCTTTTAAGATTTGTTTAACTTTTTTTTCTAATAAAGCTTTGTCCTCTAAATCTATAATTCTGATTCCCTGCCTAGATACTTTATCCTCATATGCAGGCCCTATCCCCCGCCCAGTAGTTCCTATTGCTTGATTTCCTTTTAAAACTTCTCTCTGTTGGTCAATTAACTTATGATAGGGTGCAATTATATGTGCAAGTGAACTTATCTTAAGATTTTTTCCTGTTACCTTGAACCCACTTTTTCTTAGTCCTTTAATTTCTGTAATCAAAGTACCTAAATCTATTACAGTTCCATTACCTATTACAGAAACCTTACCTTTCCTCAGAACCCCGGAAGGTATATGATGTAAAACAATTTTTTTGTTTTTAATTATAATTGTATGTCCAGCATTGCTGCCACCCTGAAATCGAGTGACTATGTCATAATCTTTGGATACTAAATCAACTATCCTGCCTTTTCCTTCATCTCCCCATTGAGCACCAATAAAAATTGAATTTTTAGATTTTTTAATCAAATTAAAAGTCCTCGTTTTCCAAATCAGAGAATGTCTTGAAAGTAGTAATTTTTATATTTTTATTGTCATACAATGTAAGACTCTTATTTTTTGAAATCTTAATTTTTAAATCAAATTTATCCCTATATGAATTAGCCCTGTTTGATAAGATAGAAGTAAATCCCTGGGAGGTGAAAAAATCTTTAATCTCTAAAGATAATGAAAAATTATCAATAATGTTTGACTCAACAATTACTACTGGTGATCCCAGCTGATCTGCATTTACTGTTTTCATTAGAGGTAAAATGTTAATTCCAAGCCCTACAGCAGGAAAGCTATTTCCATACTTTCCTATCAGTTCATCGTACCTTCCGCCCGATAAAACAGTCTCAGGAATTTCAGGTACTGCAATATCAAATGTCATACCAGAATAATAATCAAAATTCTTTACATCTAAGAGATCAACTCTCAAATCCAATTTAGGATTGCCTTTAGATAAAATTTTTGCAATAGCATTTATCCTAAGAATACTTTCCTTTATTTTTGTACGTAAAGGTTTAGATAGAATGCTTTTGTTTTGGATCAAGGGTTTTAAATATTTATTAATGAAGACATTTTCATTCTTATTTAATCTCTTATCTTTTGTGAAATTTTGAATCGATTGATAATCCTTCTTGTGAAAAAGTTCTTTAATATCATCTTTTATTGGTTTCAAGTTTTCAAAAATAAAATTTAATAATAAAGACGAATTAAGAGTCACAACTTGATTATTAAAACCTAACTTCTTCAAAATAGATGTTCCTAAAGAAATTATTTCTAAATCTGAATCTATAGAACTTGATCCTATAAGCTCACACCCCACTTGAAAAATCTCTCTTTTTGAACCTGATTGTTTAAAATCGCTCCTTACTACTTGTTCATTATATGTAAGCCTAAGGGGAATTTTTTCATTCTTATAATTATTAGAAACATATCTGGCTATTTGTGGAGTAACATCGGATTTCAACCCTAAGACGTCACCGTTCATGGGATCAATAAACTTGATGGTTTTATTGATTGTTTCCTCCTTTAAACCTAATGTTAATGAATTAATCTTTTCAAAAATTGGAGTAATAATCTTTTTATATCCCCAAAGCTCTGATTCTTCTAATACAACTGAAGAGATAAAATCAATCTTTCTTACATCCTTAGTTGTATATTCTTTTATTCCTAATGGTAAAGAAAAAATATTTATCATCCAAAAATTACCTGGTCTATGCTTTTAACTTCTGATAAGTTTGCAATATCCTCAAGGATTTCCTCAGATACAGGAGAGTCAACAGAGATAAAAGCTAAGGCATAATCCTGTTTTTGAGAATCTTCCTGCCGACTTAAATACAGTCTAGCTATATTTATATCTTTTTTACCTAGAGCTTCCCCTAATAGGCCAACAACCCCAGGTTTATCATAGTTTTGTATCATCAAAATATTTCCTTCTGGAATTAAATCAATTGAATGATTATTTAATTTTGTAAATCTTGCCTCTTTCATTCCAAACAAAGAGCCAGATATTGATAACTCTTCATTGTCTGTTTTTATAGTTACGGAAACTAAACTAGAAAATTCTCCATCCTTAGATACTTTAGATTCAATAAGTTTAATACCTCTTTCCTCGGCAATTAAAGGTGCGTTTACATAAGTAACGGGAGCACTCATAATTGGCGATAAGTATCCCTTGAGTGCTGTAATAGTTAAAGGGGCTACATTTGTTTCTGCAACATTACCACTATACTCAACAATAATTTCTTTAACGCCTGACTTACATGTTTGGCCCATAAAATTACCCAATTTTTCGCAAAGATTTATATATGGGCTAATTTCGTTTAAAACCTCATTGCTCATAGAAGGCATATTAACTGCATTCGATACAACTCCATTGTTCGCAAATTCAATAACTTGCTCTGCCATAGCAATCCCCACCTTCATTTGAGCTTCTTGAGTAGATGCACCTAAATGAGGGGTTAGTACTACTTTTTCATCTAAGTTGAAAATAGGAGATTTAAAATCAGGTGGCTCAGGATTAAAAACATCAATTGCTAGTCCGCCAACCTTTCCGGAGTTAATTGCTTCTGAAACATCTTCTTCATTTACAATTCCACCTCTAGCGCAGTTTATAAGTAGGACGCCATCTTTCATCATTTCTATTGAGCCCTTTGAAATAAGATTTTTAGTAGTAGATGTTAAGGGAGTGTGAACAGAAATAACATCAGACATTTTAAAAACTTCGTCCATATCAACTAACTCTACTGGCATATTTAAGTTTGTTCCTTTCAATATATAGGGATCATGAGCAATAACTTTCATTTTTAAACCCAGAGCTCTTTCAGCAACTAGGCGACCTATATTTCCCATTCCAATCAAGCCTAATGTTTTTCCATATAATTCTGTTCCTTGGAATTTTGATCGCTCCCACTTTAAAGACTTCATTGAGTTATGAGCCTGGGGAGTCTTTCTTGCTAATGAAAACAATAGAGCAATTGTGTGCTCTGCTGTTGTAATAGCGTTTGCAGAGGGAGTATTCATGACAATAATACCCTTTTTAGATGCTGCCTTAATATCTACATTATCTACACCAATACCAGCTCTACCAATTAATTTAAAGTCCTCTCCCAAAAGATTTATAATTTCTTCATCAATTGTTGTTGCACTTCGAATAATAACTGCTTCATAATTATTAATTATATCTTTCAGTTCATCCCTATCGATTTTCTTTCTTACGTCCAAATCTATATTCTTATGGTTCTCAAATAATGATAGACCTTCTTTTGAGAGACCGTCAGTAATCAATATCTTCAATATCTTCCTCCGAGGTTACAAGAGAAAAATATATTTTAGCAATCAAGTAATGTCAATCAAAACGATTAATTGTAAAAAGAAATAGCTAAGTATAAAATTTAAGAATGAGCGTAGAAAGTAAAATGACTTTTTTAGAACACTTTGGTATTCTAAGAAAAAGTCTAATAAAAGTAATTTTATTATTGATTTTTTTATTTATTCCTTGTTTTTATTTTAGAGATATTATTATGGAAATAGCACTAATGCCTATATCAGGTGCTTTGCCCCCAGACTCGAAAATAATATTTACCAAACCGGTAGAAGGGCTTTCATCAAATATAAGAATTTCTTTTCTTGCTAGCTTTATTTTAACTTTCCCCTTGATAATTTACGAAATATGGACATTTATCAAACCAGGGTTATACGAAAATGAGAAGAAAGTATCTGCCATCATAATTATAGTTGGGACAATGCTTTTTTTTACAGGAGCCTTCTGTTGCTATAAATATGTAGCCCCTATAACATTCAACGTTCTCATAAATGAATATTCTTCAGACTCAATTACTGCACTGCCTAATGTCAGTGATACTCTTGGTTTTTTATCATCATTGATTCTAAGTTTTGGTATTATATTTGAATACCCACTGATAATATATATTCTTTCCAAGTTTGGGGTCACCTCTAGTCATTTTTTAGCATCAAAAAGAAAATACTCTATATTAATATCAACAATAATATCTGCCATTCTAACACCCACAACTGATGTTTTTTCAATGCTTTTTATGCTTATCCCATTAATCGTATTTTATGAAATTGGTATCTTAGTATCTTATTTAGCTTATAAAGAGCGTTGATAAAAATTTCAATAATTGTAACCTTACCTAGTTAATTTTGGAGGTTTAAAAATGAATCTAGTCTCGTCTAAACATATAGAAGAATTTGTGCAAGGAGAAGTTTTGTATCATGGAGCTATTCAAGTAACTCCTTTTAGAAATAGAGAGTATATCAAAAAATTTAATAAAAACTACTCACTGGGAGCTGATTCAAAGTTAGCTGGAAGTCTTGGTTATGTTGATCCGAATATACAAATTAAAAAGCAAAACTTTGGTATTGAATCCCCATCTTTAGTAAGTCAAGGATACCTTTTTAATGTGGGGTTTGGTTTAAGTGTTCATGATATATCATTTAATGCTATTGCAAACCTTTCATATAAAAATCTTAGGTATGGGGTTCCTGCATATGAAGGTGATATCTTATTTGCTACTTCAGAAGTTTTAGGTGTGGAGGTAAAAAAAGATGGTGCATCTAATGGTTCTGTTCAAGTGAAAACCACTATTACAAATCAAGACAGCAAGGTAGTGCTTGAATACGTAAGACAAGTCTTGGTCAGAGCTTCTAAAGGTAAAACTCTAAATACTCAATCAACAATACAAGATCAACCTGAGAGAATCGGGTTAACGGAAGCTATGATGCCATTAAAATTTCAAAATCTACCAAAAAAATTTAATGACGAAAATGTAAAAGCTTATGAGGACTTTGGAATTGATGAAACTTATGAAGGAACCTTTTCCAAATCTATAAGTCTGGTCGATTTCAGTTGGCTTCAGATTTCTACGCTTAATGATGCCAGTGTTCATCATACACCTGGATCCAACTTTATAGGATATGGTGGTGCGGTTAAATCTACTGTCGAAGGTGAGGTTAGCTCCCATATTCCTTATGCATATTTTTTAGGTATGAACTCTGGTTCACATGATGCTCCAACTTACCCAAGTGATATTGTTCAAACAATGTTTGCTTCTAGCAATGAGGATGATGAAAAAATTGTTGGTTCATTTAAAGTTTTAAATAAAGACCTAATAGAGACACGAGATGATTTTGGAATTTTAACTATAGAGCTTTGTGGTGATAAAATTGTCACAGATGCAGGATTAAGTGCATATGAAAAAGCAGGTTTTAAAGGAGTTTCCAAAATTGAAGATAATAAAATAAGGGTTTTGACAATGGAAATGATTGTAGCAATTCCAACAAGGAAGGCTTTTGAATAATGGCCAAAAAATTTCCTATTAAAGACTTAGATCATCCTTTAAAGTACAAATGGAATAAAAAATTTGACTATAACTGGAATACTAAAAGTGATCAAAAAAATTGGGTGCTACCGAAAGTTTTAAAAGATCAAGCATCTTTAATCCCAAATAAAGATTTTTTACAATTCAGCTATGATAAAGCCTTAACCTTTTCTGAAGTTAATAAACTCGCTAATCAAATTGCAAATTCTTTAAACAAGTTAGGGATACGTAAAACAGATAAGGTTTCTGTCTACATGCCCAATTCATTAGAAATTTGCTTAGCTTGGTTTGGTATTTTAAAAAATGGATCAGTAATGGTTCCGATAAACACTGCTTATGTTATGGACTTTCTACAATACATAATCGAAAGCTCAGATTCAAAAATTATAATTATTGCTGAAGAATATCTTGAACGATTGGCAAACATACAAGATAGAATTCCTAACATAGAGAAAGTAATTGTATGGACCAGAAATAATAAAGATTCCTTTGAATCAAATGGATATTCTAAAACTCAGCTTATCTCGTGGAATGATTTTGTCTCAAAAGGTTCTAATCAAGAACCAGAGGTAGAAATCACCCATATGGACCACGCAAGACTGATGTATACGTCAGGAACAACTGGAAAATCGAAAGGAGTTGTTAGGCCTTGTGCAGCCGATTATTCATCAGCCCAAAATTATTCTTCAATTATGGATCTTACATCTGACGATACCGTTTTTACATGCCTTCCACTTTTTCATTCAAATGCAATGGTGATGGGTGTGTACCCAGCAATGATAAGTGGATGCAAAGTTATTGTAGAAGAGAAGTACTCTGCTAGTAAATTTTGGAAATGGATGAAAGACTTTGAAGTAACCAAATTTAATTTAGTAGGCGTAATGTCATACTTTATGTGGAATGCCCCTGTTGTCCCCGAAGAAAAGCAGCACAAAGTAAAGCTTGTTTTAGGTAGCCCTGCACCACATGACATTATTGAAGAATTTATGGAAAGATTTAATATTCTTTTTACCGAAGGTTACGGTTTAACAGAAGTAGGACAATGTACTTTTACTAGACCCAATGAACCTTTTAGAGTAGGGTCTTGTGGAAAAGAATCCCCTGGATATGAAATAAAAATTGTAAATCCAGATACTGATGAAGAGTTACCAAGAAATACTCCTGGAGAACTTGTACTTAGACCAAGAATTCCAAATATATGCTTGCACTACTACTATAAAATGCCAGAAAAAACTGTTTCGGACTTTCGTAACCTATGGTTCCATACTGGTGACTTATGTCGAATGGATGAAGATGGATATATATTTTTTATGGACCGAGTAAAAGACTATATTAGAAGAAGAGGGGAAAATATAAGCTCATTTGAGGTAGAGAACTTGATATCTACCCATCCTAGTATTGAAGAATCTGCTGCGATAGCCGTTAAACTTGATGAACAAGGTCGACACTCTGAAGATGAATTAATGATTGTTATTGTGTTAAAAGAAAATATGACTCTTGACCCCAAGGATTTAATTGAATTTTTACAACCAATTATGCCTAAGTTTATGATTCCAAGATTTGTAAGATTCCGTGACTCATTGCCAAAAACTCCTACAAATAGAGTTCAAAAAGTTAAATTAAGAGATGAGGGAGTCACCAAGGATACTTGGGACGCCCTCAAAAAATAAACTATTTATCCCAGGGATGCTTTTTTTCTGGTTTTTGTTTATATGGGTTTTCTTTATCTGGATGAAAATACTTAAATGTATTTACATGTTGATCTGTATAAGATCCAGGTGGATAATATTTGTCATAAAAATCTAGATCAAGATTCTGCGCTTGAAAAACTAATCTCATATACATTGGATCAACAAATGCAGGAAATGAGCCATAAGTATTATAAATATAATCTGCTACGGACTTAACAATTTCATTTGTTGTATCTGTAGGTCTTGGAGCTTGAACTAAGTGCTTATCAGGCTCTTCATATGGAAAAGGTTTTTTGCTGTCCCAAGCAGCCCATTTATGTTCATCCATTTTATCGAATGCATCGGACATTGTTTTATAATAAGGAGGGCAATATCCTTCAAAAATTCCGTCCTTGCCTACAGGTCTTGTAGGGCCAGATTTTGGCTGCTCAAACCTGAATCCAAGACCCTTAAAAAGCTCAGGGTTTGATCCTAGGGTAAACCTAGGAATAAGGCCTGTAAATGTCCAGCCACCAAGACCTAGTGCTTGTAGCGCTAAGGACATATTTTGACAGATAAATGCTTGTTCGACATTGAGACCGGTTAATATTCTAACTTCAAGGTCATATAAAGACATTTTAACTTCTTCTTTAATTCTCCCTTCAGCTATCCACTTGTCCTGTCCACAAGAGCAATTATTTTTTTCATCCCAAATATTGAATGCATATGTACTGCTACAATAAAGTGTTAATAGATTAAGATATTCTTCCGTAATATCTGTTACTGGTATAAAAGTTGTAGTTCCAGGCTTATTTGTATTCCATTGATTAAAGTCAAAGAGGCCTGGCATCTTATCTGGCAGATTTGCTCTACCATCTTCTAACTTAACTAAACCTTCTCGATATAGCTCTAACAATCTTTCGATTTTATCATTTACATTCATCCTAAAAAATACGTCTAGCTCCTTATCTTTAGGGAGCATATGTTTGACATCTACATAATACAATCCACTATCGTTAGTAAAAAATAATTCTGTTCCATGATTATTACATGCAGAAGGCCAGGTTCTACCAGTCCATTGACAGAGTAAATCAATCCCATTTTCAGGTGGTAAATCAGCTAAACATAATCCTGTTAGTCCTGTTCCAGCCCATACCAACATTGCTTCTTGGAACTCAGTTAAAGGGACCGGATCGATTTCAGACTTATAGCCTAATGTGCTATCTGAGGGCAATTCCATTCCTAGTCCAAATCTTCTAGACCTTCTATTAAAGATTGCTTCAAATAAAGGATATTTAAGTGCAGCCTCATAATTTACCTTGCCATTTGATTTTCCATTTTTTTTTGTCATAACACTACCTCTCCATATTCAGTAATTATTATAAGTTATTTTTAAAAATTAAAAAAGTATTTAGCTTGAAGCTTGCTTCTTAGTTTCAATTTTTTCTAGTTCTTTTATCGCTAATTTAACTGTTGAAATCCCCAAAGTGGAGCATTTTGGCCTTGAAAGTGCTAGCTCTTCACCAATAATATCAGTAATAATCTCTGGCCCCATATTCATTATTTCCTTAGTAGACTTTCCCAAGACAACCTCTGAAATAATTGATGTTCCAGCTTGACTTACTATGCACCCTTCTCCTTCAAATTTAAAATCAGTAATTATGTCATCTTCAATTTTTAAACAAATGGTAACAATATCTCCACAGCCAGGGTTCCCACCATTTTGTAAAATATCACATGAATGTGTTTCTTTCTCATCGCTTAGAAAACCCGAATTTCTCGGGTTCTCATAATGATCAAGAATAAAATCCATCAATTCCTGTTTATCTTTTGTCAAATCCAGCCTCTTTATTTTTCAATAGGTGCTTGAACAAGATTTCCCCATTCTGTCCATGAACCATCATAGTTTTTAACACTATTGTATCCAAGCAAATAAGTAAGTACAAACCATGTATGCGAAGATCTTTCACCTATTCTACAATAAGCTATAACATCATCATCAGGTTTCAATCCTGCACCATTTTGATAAATTTCAATTAGTTCATCTGCGGATTTAAATGTTCCGTCCTCATTTGCGGCTGTAGCCCAAGGAACACTCTTAGCATTAGGTATATGACCACCTCTTAAAGCTCCCTCCTGAGGATATGCCTCCATGTGAAGCATTTCGCCCGAAAATTCTTTCGGTGATCGAACATCAATCAATGCACCCAAAGATGCACTATGCTCTTTAACTTCTTCCCTAAACGCTCTAATTCCTAAATCTACTTTTGAAACTTTATAATCTGTCGGTTCAAGAGAAGGTACATCTTTAGTTAAAGGTTTTTTCTCTTCAATCCACTTTTGTCTACCACCGTTCATAATTATACATTTTGCATGGCCATAGATTTTAAATGTCCACAAAGCGTAACAAGCCCACCAGTTACTTTTATCACCATAAAAAACAATAGTATCATCAGGTGAAATTCCTTTTGATGACATAAGTTTCTCAAAATTTTCCTTATCAATATAGTCTCTAATTAGATTGTCTTGGAGCTCTGTCTCCCAATCTAATTTTATTGCGCCTTCAATATGACCAATATCATACAAAAGGATATCCTCATTAGACTCAACAATTTTAATTCCTGATTTATCTTTATTTTCAAGAACCCAATCAGTTGAAACCAATAATTCTGGATTTTTATATTCTGCCATCTTACTCCTCCATCTAGCTTTTAAAAAAGACTAGAAAAAAATTAAATTTTAAATTTATAACTAGTACTATTTGTAGTTACAACAACACGAATTTGTAAAGTTGCAACAACAAGTGTCAGCAAGGCAAGCATGCAATACACTTATTATTTCAACCATAACAAACTCCAAAAATATATTTGTAACTCAAAGAGAAAGGACATTGAACAACGCCCTTACTCTATTTAGCAATTATTTTGAGTCGCTGCAATTAGAGTTAAATGACGACCTTTAGATTATATCATTGAAATAAAATAAAAAGCAAGAATATATTTATTTTGAAATTGAATTCATTAGGTTATTATTTATTGATGAGCGAAGATAAAGAAGAAATAAAAGAGAATTCTCCAGTTGAAGAAGAAGTCAAAACTGAAGAGGCCACTACGGAAGAAGAAATTTCTGAAGAGACACATGTGGTTCTTTCATATCCTGAACGAGTTCCTAATGCTGAAAAAGGTGCCGATCATGCACATGCTTATGTAATGATAAAAGTTCTAGGAATATTAATTATTTTTTCTTTAGTAATTGCAAAATTTACTTCACCCTTTTAAGTCATTTATATGAGTATTAAGAAATTTTGATGTTTGAGAATTCTTAGATAACACAAAGTCTTTTTTTAAACCTTGGAATGTTAAAAATCCGCCAGCACTTCCACCATCAGGCCCTAAATCAATAATATAATCTGAGGCATTAATTATTTCCAAATTATGTTCAATTATTACGACTGTGCTCCCTGATTCTCTTAACTTATAAATGACTCCCAGAAGTTTATCTATATCCTCATAATGCAACCCAATAGTGGGCTCGTCTAATATATATAAAGTTTTCCCTGTATTTTTCTTAATCAATTCTTTAGATAACTTTATTCTTTGAGCCTCACCTCCTGACAAAGTAGTTGCATCTTGGCCTAATTTTAAATAACTCAAACCAACAGAATTAATTAGATCGATTTTATTTTGTAAAATTGGAAATCCTGAAAAAAAGTTTGAGGCTTCACTAAAAGTCATATTTAAAACATCAGTGATGTTTTTACCCCTATATAAAATACTTAAAGTTTCTAAATCAAATCTTTTTCCTTCACATGATTCACATTGAACATTAACATCAGGAAGGAAACTCATCTCGATTTTGATGTTTCCTGCCCCTGAGCATTCAAAACAGCTTCCTTCTTTTACATTAAAAGAAAACCTACCAGGAGAGAAGCCTTTCATTCTTGATTCTGGTAATGAAGCAAAAATCTCTCTTATAGTACTAAAAATTCCTGTATATGTAGAAGGATTAGATCTTGGAGTTCTACCAATTGGTGATTGGTTAATATTAATAATTTTATCAAAATGCTGGTGTCCATCAATGTTATCAATATGATTCGGCAAGGACTTGTTTTTTAAATTAATTAACGATGATAAAGACTCATATATTGTGTGAACAACCAAAGAACTTTTTCCTGATCCTGAGACACCTGTAACACTGGTAATCTTTCCGACTGGTAATTTGACATTGATATTTTTTAAATTGTTCAATTTGGCACCACTAATAGATAAATAATTTTGAATAGGAGCTTCACATTCAACAACATTTATTTTCTTCTTTTTTGACAAGTAAAGACCGGTCAAAGAAGATTTATTTTTAGCAATGCTATCTGGGGATCCAGTTGCAACAACAGTTCCACCATTAGTGCCAGCGCCAGGACCTATATCAATAATGAAATCTGCACATTTAATTGTTTCTTCATCATGCTCAACTACCACTACAGTATTTCCTCTATCCTTTAATAGTTTAAGAGACTGTAGCAACATTCTATTGTCCCGAGGATGTAAGCCAATTGTAGGCTCATCTAAAACATAAGTTACTCCCGTTAAATTGGCTCCTAGCTGTGAGGCTAATCTTATTCTTTGCGCCTCCCCTCCAGACAAAGTAGGAGCCGTCCTATCTAAGCTTAAATATCCTAAGCTAACACTAGATAAAAATTCTAGTCTTGATAAAATTTCATCTTTAATTTTTTTCCATATTAATTCTGATGTACCTTTAAAAGATATGGATAAGAAAAATTTTTTACATTCCTCCACGGTAAAATTACATATTTCAGAGATATTATGGCCACCTATGAGTACACCGAGCGCCTCCTCTCTAAGCCTCTGACCACCACAAGAGCTGCAACGCTCCATTGTTCTATATTTTGAAAGATTCTCTTTAATCTCATCTGTTCTAGAAGATTCGTACCATTTTTCAAGAATATCTATTACTCCTTCAAATGAAACAGAATCACCGAAGAGAATCTTATTTTGATTCTTTAATGTTAGTTCCTCAAAGGGGACATCGTTCTTAATAGAACTAGATTTTAAAAAATTATTAATAATCTTTTTATAAAAAGTTGAATTCTTAAAAGGGGCCAAGGCTCCTTCTTTTATAGATTTTGATTTATCAGGGATAATCAACTCTGAATCAAACTTTGTAAAATATCCCATACCTTCACATTCTTTACATTGCCCAAATGGGCTGTTAAATGAAAAAAACCTTGGGGAAATTTCAGGAAAAGTTTTATCGCACTTAGTACAAGATAAATTTTTGTTAAAAATTTTTCTAATCTTAGCCGATTCTAAAATCACTACACCAAGCCCATAAGTAAGAGAGGTATCTATGGACTCTGATATCCTATTAATATTCTTCTTCTCTACTTTAAGACTATCGACATAGACCTCTATTGTATGTTTTTTTTGTTTTTCTAAATTAATTTCTTTATTTAAAGAGATAATTTTTCCATCGATTCTAATTTTTGAAAATAGCTTACTAGCATCAGATATTTCTTTTTTAAACTCCCCTTTTTTACCTAACGCTATGGGATAATAAATTTGTAAATTTTTATCTTTAAACTCTTTATTAATGAAGCTTAGTATTGAATCAATTGGTGCTGAATCTATTGATGTTCCACAGCATCTTATCTCACCGACCCTTGCAAAAAGCAACCTAAGGAAGTCATAAACTTCCGTTATAGTTGCAACTGTTGATCTCGGATTTCGCATAAATGTTTTTTGATCAACTGAAATCGTAGGAGATAAGCCCGAAATAGAATCTAAATCTGGTTTTTCAAATTTATCAATAAATTGTCGAGCATAATTAGATAATGATTCTAAATATTTTCTTTGACCTTCTGCAAATATAGTGTCAAAAGCTAAAGTAGATTTTCCAGATCCACTTACTCCGGTCAATACAGTGATAGACCCACGCGGAATTTTAACATCTATATTTTTAAGATTATTTTGTCTTATTCCTTTAATATTAATGTTCTTCACTTTTATAGCTTAACCAAAAGAATCAATATTTGTTTTGGTTTGTTAACCAATAAAAAAATTCTAAATCTTGTTTCTTCCTTGAAAGTTCAGGGTGCCATTGAACGCCTATCACTTTTCTCTTTTTATCTTCAAAAGCTTCAATAATACCATCACTTGTTATAGCTGAAACCTTTAAAAATTTAGCCAAAACATTAATTGATTGATGATGGTAGCTATTAACATTAGACTTGGAAGCATTAAATAATTTAGATAATAATGAATCATTTGAAATGGAAATTTTATGTTTTACCCCGTTCCTATGTTCAATGGCAGATGGTAGACATGAATTAATATCTTGATGCAGGTTCCCGCCTAAGGCAACGTTAATAAGCTGCATTCCTCCACAAATACCTAAAATTTTTTTCTTTAATTTAATTCCAGACATAATATATAAAAGTTCACTAATGGTTCTATTCTTATCTAATGGATTTATATGCTTGGTTTTTTTTTCACCGTAAAATAATGGGTCTATGTCTCTACTTCCAGTAATCAATATTGAATCGACAGCTGAGACTATTTTAGAAATATTTTTTTTCTCAGTAGTCATTGGAAGATAAAAAGGAATTCCACCAGCGCTAATTACTTTTTTAGAATATAAGATTTCTGATTCATAAAATTTACCTTTTATATCGCAAGTTATTCCAACAATTGTTTTTCTCATATTATTATTATCAAATATTTTATAGACTTTTAAAAATTCTTTTATTTTTATAATTATCATATAGTCTTACAGTCATGAATAATAAGTTTGATGTGATTGTTATTGGTGGAGGACATGCAGGTTGTGAAGCAGCTTTGTCGGCTTCCAGACTTGGGGCTAAAACATTACTTTTAACTGCAAATCTTGATACTATTGGGGTTATGTCATGCAACCCATCTATAGGTGGTGTCGGCAAGGGACATTTAGTTCGTGAAATAGATGCACTTGGTGGAGAGATGGGAAAAGCTGCTGACTATTCTTCCATACAATATAGGAGATTAAACACAAAAAAAGGCCCAGCAGTTCAAGCAACTAGAGTTCAAGCAGATAGGAATTTATACAGAATTTATATGAAAAAGACTATAGAAAATCAAGAAAACTTGTTGGTAAAACAAAGACTTATCCACTCCTTGATTGAAAAAAATTCCCAGATAGTCGGTGCAGAAACATCATATGGCGAAAAGTTTACTTGTAAATGTCTTGTTATCACTCCAGGGACATTCCCTAATGGTCTCATACATGTAGGAGATAAAAAGACCAGTGCGGGTCGATCAGGTGAAGCACCTACAAAAGAAATTTCAAATTCATTTAAAGAACTTGGGCTTAATTTAGGTAGACTTAAAACAGGGACGCCTCCTAGACTGGATGGTAAAACAATTGACTGGGAAAAAACAACAGAACAACCTGGGGATAAATACCCACTGCTTTTTTCGTTCGAAAGTACAAGTGTAAAGAACCCCCAATTGCCTTGCCATATAACATATACAAACGAGCAAACTCATAAGATAATAAACAATAATCTTCATAAATCCCCAATGTATTCCGGGGAAATTGAAGGAGTCGGCCCAAGATACTGTCCCTCTATTGAAGATAAAATAGTTAAATTTGCTGACAAAGATAGACATCAAGTATTTCTGGAGCCCGAAGGGCTGAATACTAGGGAAATTTATCCTAACGGTATCTCCACAAGTCTTCCTATAGAAGTTCAAATAGAAATTATTAATAGCATCAAGGGTCTAGAAAATGCTGACATTGTAAGACCTGGGTATGCGGTTGAATATGACTACTGTGATCCTAGAGACCTTAAAGCTACCTTAGAATCAAAAAAATTAAAAATTTATTCATGGCAGGTCAGATAAACGGAACAACTGGTTACGAAGAGGCCGCTGCACAAGGGCTTATTGCTGGAATTAACAGTGCCCTTAAATCTAAAGAAAAGGATTCTATAATTTTAAAAAGGTCAGAATCTTATATAGGAATATTAATCGACGACTTAGTAACATTAGGTGTTGATGAACCCTATAGGATGTTTACATCAAGAGCAGAACATAGACTCCTTCTAAGGGATGATAATGCTGATTTTAGATTGACACCTATAGGTTATGAAATTGGATTAATTAAACAAAAAAGATTTGATATTTTCAAAGCAAAACAAAATTCTTTTAATGATATAATGACCGAATTAAATGATTCAAGAATTGTTCCTAACAAAAAAAATAATTCCTTTTTAAGTAAAATTGGAACTTCTCCACTTAAAAAACCAACATCATATAAAGAAATCTTAAGAAGACCAGAAGTCTTTTATGATAATTTAATGGAACTGGATAGCGGCTTAAATAAATTTGAAAATAAAATTATGCAATCCCTAGTTGAGAATGAAATTAAATATGAGGGATATATAGCCAGACAAAACGCTGATATTCAGCAGGCTGCTAAACTTCAAGATGTCAGAATCCCATCTAGTTTAGATATAAATCTTATTCCCGGTCTTTCAAATGAACTAAAACAAAAATTATCTAGGATTCAGCCTGAAACTATTGGGCAAGCATCTAGAATTTCAGGAATCACACCAGCCGCAATTAATATCCTAATGGTTTATATTAAAAAAAATGAAGCTTTAATTCCACGAGAAATTTGAACCTATTTCATTATATCTTTAATCTCAGATAATGTTGAAACTGGGAGTTGGCAAGTTTTATCCTTGCAAATATAAATTTGAAATTCATCTGAAAGTTCAGGCAAAAAGGTTGCCGAGTCACCTAATATATTTTTATATTTAATGATATCATTATTAGAAGATAAGTAATAAATTGACTTATTAACATAAGTCATTTCTCTTAGATAATTTATCACCTCATTTTCATAATTTAGTTCTTTATTGGGATTCATAATAACTATTTGAACATTCTCCTCTAAAAGAATTAAATGATTTGCTAAAAATTGTGCTAAGTTTATTGGAAATTTTTTTGCCATTTCACCCAGCTGAAGTGAAAGTTTATTAGATTTATCTAATATTGAACTATCATTAAAATATTGGCCAATGTTCACCATCCCATATAAAGCAACAGAGTTTCCTGATGGAATAGCACCATCTAAAAGATTTTTTTGCCTTACTATAACATCAACCGACCCTATAGGTGTTGCATAAAAAGAACCCTTAGTGTTGTCCCAAAAAAGGTTAATCATCTTGTGGCAAACATTCTTTCCGAATTTTAAATAGTCTGAATCCAAAGTTGCTTCATATAAGTCTATGCTTGCTTTTAGCAGAAAAGCATAGTCATCAATTAATCCATTAATAGATGCATCCCCATTTCTATAACAATGATATAAAGAAAAATCATCTTTAACCATCGCTCCTTTTAAGAAATTAAAACTAGAAATAGCAGAATCTAAATAATCTTGGCGATTAAAAATAATTGATGATTTACATAGAGATGAAATCATCAAACTATTCCAGTCGGTTAAAATCTTATCATCTAAACTTGGTCTAATCCTTTTGTCTCTGGAAATTTTCAGCTTAGCCTTAATTCTATTAGACTCTTCTAAAATTGAATCATGATCTATGGAAAAAATAGATGAAAAAGATTCTAAATCATCTTTAAGATAAATTATATTTTTTCCATTTTTCTTTTTGGTAACCTCTTCATTGAAATTCCCCTCAGAATCAATGCTGTACAAATGCTCAAAAAAAGCTGACTCATCTTTAGTTAGAATTTTTTGAATCTCATCAAGTCCCCATGTATAGAAAGCACCCTCTTCTCCTTCACTATCTGCATCCTCAGCTGAAAAGAATCCCCCCTCAGGAGACTTTAAAATCTCTTCAGTATATAAGAATATTTCATTAGTAGTTTCTTCAAAAACATTTTTTTTAGATAATCTGTAGGCCTCTGCCAATGATTCCATAATCATAGCTTGATCGTAAAGCATTTTTTCAAAATGAGGGACCACCCATTTAACATCTGTAGAGTATCTATGAAAACCAAATCCTATATGATCAAAAATGCCACCCAGCCTCATATTTTCCAGCGTTTGCTCTACCATCCTCTTTGCATCATTATTATTAAACAAAGAATAAAATTTTGATAAAAAAATCATATTTTGTGGACTTGGAAACTTTGGAGCTTCTCCAAACCCCCCGTACTTTTCATCATAAAAATCTTTAATGCTTTCAAATATTTCTTTTAGATCCTTTTTTTCAATGAAACTGTCTGGAACATTGGGGTTTGAAACTTCTTTTAATGAACTATAAATTGATTCACATGAAGTTAAAACATCATCTCTTTTATCAACCCAAACCTCTTTAACTTTAGGAAGAAAATCGCAAAGCCCAACCGATCCCTTAGTTGAATTTTTTGGAAAATAAGTACCTGCAAAAAAAGGTATTTTATCTGGTGTTAGGATTACTGTTAATGGCCATCCTCCACGTTTTGTCATCATTTGACAAACAGCCATATAAATACTGTCAAGATCAGGTCTTTGTTCCCTATCGACCTTAATTGAAATGAAATCTTTATTGAGAATTTTTGCAACTTCTTCACTTTCAAAAGACTCTTTCTCCATAACATGACACCAATGGCATGTTGAATAACCAATTGATAGAAATATCGGAAAGTCTTTGTCCTTTGCTACTTGAAAAGCTTCTTCAGACCAGGGATACCAGTCAACGGGATTGGTGGAATGTTGAAGCAGGTAGGGGCTGTTTTCTTTAGCTAATTTATTTTTCATCATCAATCTCTCTGTTTACCTTTTTTATATCTTCCCAAATCAATTTCTTCTTAGAGCTATCTTTTATTAATAAATCTAGGTCCAAAGTACAAAGTAAATTGAAACCATTGAAATTATAAAATTTATTTCTTAATTCATCTAATGGTTTATCTGTATTCAAAATTAATTGAGAATTTTTTTCCCCTAAGCTTACTATTACGAGAGGTAGGATGAAATCGACTTCTTTTTGAATAAGACTTACTAATTCTTCACGATTGGTGATTGGGGAACTCTCTTTAAAGAAAGGGTCGGTATCGATTATCGAAACATTTTCATGCTTAAGATTCATACCTTTTGTAATAATATTGCCAAATAATTTTCCTTCCTCTGAACTCTTGTTATTTAAATTGCTACCAATAAAAAGCACTTTAACATTAGAGGCATTGTTATTTTTATCATTAGAGTGATCTACTATATTATGCAACTCAAGCATTTTTTTATCAGAAATCAAAAGACCATGCACCCCTAAGGATTTTAATAATCGGGTTTGATTCATCAGCTTTTGCTTTACTAAATTTTTATCTTGAAGATTCATGGTATATATATAAAACTAAACTATAAATTGTTTTTGGCAAAAAAAGATATGGAATATAATTTTATAGATATTGAAGAAAAATGGCAAAAAAATTGGGAGCAGAGTTCTCTTTTTTGCCTAGATGAGAATAGTAAAAAACCAAAATACTACATTCTTGAAATGTTCCCTTATCCATCAGGAAAAATTCATATGGGTCACGTCAGAAATTACACTATTGGTGATGTTTCTGCAAGATACAAGAGATCTCGCGGTTTCAATGTCCTTCACCCTATGGGTTGGGATGCTTTTGGAATGCCTGCAGAAAATGCAGCTATAAAAAATAAAATTCATCCCAGAGAATGGACTTATAAAAATATTGAGAGCATGAAAAAGCAATTGATGCGGATGGGGCTTTCTTATGATTGGAGCAGAGAAATCAAAACATGTGATAATGATTACTTTGTCCACGAACAAAAATTTTTTTTAGAGCTTTATAAAGAGGGGTTGGCATATAAGAAAGAATCGTTTGTAAATTGGGATCCTGTGGATAAAACTGTACTTGCCAATGAGCAAGTTATAGAAGGAAGAGGCTGGAGATCTGGTGCTGTTGTTGAACAAAAAAAACTATCCCAATGGTTTCTAAAAATAACAGACTTTGCTGAAGATTTATTAGATGGGCTTAATGAACTAGAAAATTGGCCAAAAAAAGTTCTATCAATGCAAGAAAATTGGATTGGAAAATCTATTGGGGCAACCATCAAATTTCAAATTAATAATTCAGAAAATTTTATTGAAGTTTTTACAACTCGTCCAGATACAATATTTGGTGCATCTTTTATTGGGTTATCAGCCGACCACAATATAAGCATAGATTTGTCTAACGATAATAAGGAAATTTCTGAATTTATTAAACTTTGCAAACAAACTGGGACAACCAATATAGAATTAGAAAAAGCAGAAAAGATTGGTATCGATACTGGATTAACGGTTAAGCACCCATTTACTGAAAAAGAAATCCCCGTATACATAGCTAATTTTATTTTGTTAAATTATGGTACGGGTGCTATATTTGGGTGTCCAGCTCATGACCAAAGAGATTTTGAATTTGCTAAAAAATATAATTTAGAAATAAAACAAGTTGTAAGCAAAAATAAAAATGAAGATTTATTAGAAGCATATACAGGTATGGGAAAAATGATTAACTCAGATTTTTTAGATGGCTTAGAAATAGAAGCTGCTAAAAAAACAGTTATAGATAATTTAAAAAATAAAAATCAGGCTGACTATTCAATAAAATATAAATTAAGAGATTGGGGTATCTCAAGGCAAAGATATTGGGGAGCACCAATTCCAATCTTATATTCATCAAATGAAACCGTTATCCCCGTTGATTATAAAGATCTTCCCATAGAACTTCCCGATGAAGTAGATTTTAATCAAGTTGGAAATCCTTTAGAAAAACATCCAACTTGGAAACATGCAGAAAACAAAAAAAATAATGAAAGCCTAATTAGAGAAACTGACACTTTTGATACTTTTTTTGAATCTTCATGGTACTTTGCAAGATTTTGTTCACCAAAATCTGATAATATGATTGATCAACAATTTAGGAAGTGGATGCCTGTCGACCTATATATTGGAGGAGTAGAACATGCAATTCTTCATCTACTTTATTCCAGATTTTTTATGCATGCATTAAAAAGGTTAGGGAAGACGGAAATAAGTGAGCCTTTTAAAAAATTGGTAACCCAGGGAATGGTCCTAAAAGATGGTGCCAAAATGTCAAAATCCTTAGGCAACACGGTTGATCCAGAAGATATAATTAAAAAATACGGAGCGGACTCTGTAAGGGTTTTTATTCTATTTTCTGCACCTGTTGAAAAAGATTTAGAATGGAATGAGTCAGGTATTGAGGGTGCTAGCAGGTTCTTGAAAAGAATATGGAAGATAACCTATGAAAATATCAGTAAAATTCAGGATTCTTTTAATCAAGACTTTGATAGCCTATCTATAGATGAAAGAAATTTTTTAATAAAAATTCATAAAACTACAGAAAAAATAACAAAAGATGTGGAAAACCTGCAGTTCAATACATGTATTGCTGCTTTAATGGAACTTTTAAACTCAGCTTACAAATTTATAGAAAAGAACAACAATGACAAGCTTTTTGGTTTTTTTATATATCAATTTCTTCAACTTGCAAATCCGTTTATTCCTCATATCGCAAATGAACTATGGCAATTAAGCGAATTAAAAGAAAAAGATATTAATCTAGAATGGCCGGAGTATAGTAGCGAAATAATTCAAAAAGATCAAATTATTATAGGTATTCAAGTGAATGGTAAAACTCGTGGGTCCATACCTTTGCTCTATGAAGAGGAGAATGAAGATGAGTTAACCTCCAGAATAATAGAGCTAAATGAATTTAGTAAGTTCTTCATAAATAAGGAAATCATAAAAAAAATATATATAAGTAAAAGGCTGATTAATTTAATAGTTAAATAGTAATTTTTTTTATTCTTTCAACGGCTTCTTCTAGCCTTTTATCATTTAATGTAACCGAAGCCCTTGTGTAGCCTTCACCATATTCACCAAAGCCTGTTCCAGGAGTCATAACTATTCCAGCATCTTCTAACAGGCTATTTGCAAAATCCTTTGATAAAGTTCCATTTGGATTTTTAAACCAAACATAAAATGTTCCCTTAGGTTCATATACCTCAATTCCGATTGATTTAAGTCCTTGGGATAAAAGTTCTGATCTTTTTTTATAAACATTAATTCTATCTTGAAGCTCATATTCATAATTTCTAAGTGCTTCAATTCCAGCTTCTTGGACTGCTTGAAAAGCGCCCGAATCAATATTTGTTTTAATCTTCCCTATTGCAGCAACAGCACTTTCATTCCCAGCAACATGACCTAACCTCCAACCTGTCATGCTAAAAGTCTTTGAGAGACTATGAAACTCAATGCCAACATCAATAGCTCCGTCATATTCTAGAAAACTTTTGGGTTTTTTATCGAAATATACCTCTGTATATGCAGCATCGTGACATATTAAAATATTATTTTTTAATCCAAATTCAATTGCTTTTTCAAAAAATTCATCTGTTGCAAAAGCAGAAGTAGGATTGTTTGGATAATTCAGAAACATTATTTTTGCTTTATTTAATATATCTTCAGGAATAATATCTAAATCTGGCATAAATCCATTCGACTCAAGCAAAGGCATCACATATGGTGTTCCACCCGCAAACTCTGTTGCTACACTATATACTGGATATCCTGGGTCGGGAACTAGGGCAACATCTCCAGGATTTATGAAAGCCAAAGGTGCATGTGCAACTCCCTCTTTGGAGCCAATCAGGGCAATAACATTTTTTTTTCCTTCCAATGAAACGTCAAATCTTTTTTTATACCAACTTGCTACCTCATCTCTAAAAGACATCATTCCTGCATAAGATGGGTATCTATGATTTTCAGGGTTTAAAGACGACTTATGTAAAGCATTAATTATTCTTGTTGGAGTAGGTATATCGGGGTCACCAACCCCAAGGTCTATTACGTCAACTCCTTTTGCAAGTAAAGAATCTTTCTTGGCATCTATTTCTGCAAATAAATATGGAGGTAAATTTTTTATTCTATCTGACCAACTAATCTTCATAATAGCGTTAACTTTAACGTAAAAAAATATTACTTCAAATAAGATTTAAAGTTTAAAAGAAATAAACTTAAACCTCTCTCCCATAGAATTGGGATGTATTAGTTTAGAAAATCCAGCCCTAGCAGGTTGATCTTCTATAAATTTTTTAATTGCTGGAGAATTAACTACCCTATTATTGAGCATCCATTTGGTCTGAGAGGAGAATCCTACCTCTTTAAATCCAAATTTTTCCGCGACTAAAGACAACAGATTAAAATTTACATCATAAGTTATATCTTGATAAAAAACATTTTCATAAAAATTTCTTGTGACCTTGTGCTGATAAAAACACCTGCTGGTTCCAAATGGGTCTTGGGAGTTTTGAAAAAAATCTGACCTGTCTCCGTAATCATTTATCAAAAAAAATATTTTTTTGAATTTTTTTGCTAGTAATTCAAAATATAATTCATATTCAATAATTGGAAATTCAAAAAAGGCATCTTCCTTGCATTTTAAATTATATGTCTGAAACTTTTGAGCTAATTTTGGGGGTGCCAAATCTATGGATTCGGTCAATCTATTATTTTCGAGCTTCAGATTAACTTGATATAATTTTTTATTTTTAACTAAGCATCTTTCAAAAGATAAGGCATCGAAAAATTCATTACAAAAGATAATGGCTTTTTCTGACACAGCCGAAATCTTACTCAAGCAATCTGTTACTAAAAGCTTATCTCTGTGAGAATGTAAATTTTTCAAAATTTTCCTATGTAATTTCAAACTTTTTTCAACCATAATAATATTAAGTTTATTGTAAATCTCAGGACGTTTGGAAAAATAATCAACCATATGCATCATCAAAGTGCCATCATTAGAGCCTAATTCAACCAAGTTAATCTTTCCTTCTATTAGAATTTTATTGTCAGAACTAGAATAAAATTCATCAATCAATGAAGAAGCAACAGCTTGGCTATAAATTTTTGATATTATTGGAGAGGTTATAAAATCTCCACTTTTTGAAATTCTACTACCTCTACTATAATAACCATTGGGGCTATATAGTGCATGATTAACAAAAGTGGAAAAAGGAATTTTTTTTTGGTTTCTAAATAAATCTGAAAACACATTATAAGATTACCAAAATTTGATAAAATTGTTTACACCTTTTCTATAAGTTAAAATAAATAATGGCTAAAAAAATGCGGATATCTAAAGTTTATACAAAATTTGGAGATAAAGGAGAGACAATGCTTGTTGGAGGTGAAGTTGTATCCAAAAATTCTGATAGAGTCAGTGCATATGGTGAAGTAGACGAATTAAACTCAGCACTTGGAGTTGCACTTTCTGGAAATATGACTGAAGATGTAAAAAAAATAATTAATGTAATTCAGAATGATTTATTTATATTAGGTGCAGATTTGGCTTCTACCAAAGAGACTAAGGTCCCAAGAATCAAAAAAACAAAAATTAGTAGAATAGAGAAAACTATCGATAAATATAATGCTGAAGTCGGTCCCTTAAAGGAGTTCATTCTTCCTTCGGGATCATTAGTGGGATCCAATCTTCACTTGGCAAGAACTATATGCAGAAGAGTCGAAAGACGTGTAGTTGCATTAAATGAAATTGAATGGGTCAACCCAAGTGTGCTCATTTATATAAATAGGCTTTCGGATTTACTTTTTGTTTTAGCAAGACACCAGAACAAAATAAGTCATGAAGGCGAGGTTTTTGTTGATTTCAAGAAATGACAAATTCTATATTTTCAGAAAAATTTAATAAAATCTATGCTGATATAAAAGAAACGCATCTCTATAAAAAAAATTCGGGAATACAAGTTGTTAATAAATTTTCCAATCAAATTGATAAACTTATCTCTTCTGAGGTTAACTTAAATTATAAGAACAAAGGCATTGCGCTTCTTGCACTAGGGGGATATGGAAGAAGGGAGCTGTGTATTCAATCAGATATAGACATATTAATATTATATGAAAAATCAAAACTGAATGAAGCAAAAGAGATTGCAGAAAAAATATTATATAAACTCTGGGATACAGGATTAGAAGTTGGAAATTCTTTAAGGACTATTGATGACTGTTTGGAGTTAGCTAGCTCACAGGACTCAACTATACTCACTTCTTTGCTCGATATAAGAGCAATAGCAGGAGACTCAATTCTCCAAACGAAACTGCAAAATGACATAAACAAGAAACTTCTGCCAAATATATCACAAAATTTTATTCGAGAAAAAATAGAAGAAAGATCAAAAAGACAAGCAAAATATGGAACAGCCATGTATTTAATTGAGCCCAATATAAAGGAGGGTAAGGGGTGCTTGCGTGACATTCATTCAATTTTTTGGATTTTAAAAGCATTTCATTCTCAAATTGAGATTAACAAATTTTTAGGAGCTGGTTTTTTAAATAAAACCGAATTGGGAACTATAAATGATTCACTTAATTTTCTGCTTACCATTAGAAATAATCTGCACATAAATAAAAAACACGAGATAGATATAATCGATTTCGATTCACAAAAAAAAGCCGCAGAATTTTTTAATATGACGGATGAAGGGTTTTTAACTAAAGAAACACTTTTTATGAAAGAAGTTCATGCAACAATTAATAAGGTCTCTGAACTCACCGACAAAATTATACGAGACACTCTAAATAAAAAAATCTTTATCTCTAAAAGAATTCAAAATATCGACGATTTTTTTATTATTCATAGAGGAAAACTAAGAGCTATAAATCCTAGAGAATTAAATGCTCAAAATATATTAAAGGCGTTCGAGTACTCTGCTCTGCATGGTGCGGAGATTTCAGATGACTTACTTAATGAGCTGAAAAGAGTAAAAACAAGTAAATTTTCCGTTACAGATATAAAAATACTATATTCTAATTTTGTTGAAATTTTGAAAAAAGGAAAGAATATTTTCAAAATACTGTCTGATTTGAACAAAACAGATATTCTTTCTTTTTTAATAAATGAATTTAAAGTTATTAAAAATTTGCCTTTAGCAGATCCTTCACATATCTACACAGTAGATATTCACTCAATTTTGTTAATTAAAGAATTTGAAAAATTAATTGATGGAACCTATAAAAAAGAATTCCCACTTGAATCAAGCATCGCGTTAAAACTCAAAAGAAAAGAAATTTTCTTTCTTACCTGTCTTCTCCATGATATTGGAAAAGGATATGGAAATAGACATGCAGAGAGAGGTGCGTTAATTTCGAAAACGATATGTGATAGATTTAATTGCGAAGATGATTTGCCTGAAACAGTTGAATTCTTAGTAAGAGAACATTTACTAATGTCTAATTACTCACAAAAAAGGGACCTAGACGATGTGCAATTAATTAAAGAATTTAAAAATAAAATTGGGTCGCAAGAAAAACTCCAATATTTATTCATATTAACTTTTTGTGACCTAAGAAGCGTGGCTCCCGATGTTTGGTCAAACTGGAAGGGGAATCTACTTTCATTGTTGTTTAAAAAAGCTAATAGCTTATTTGTTAAACCGAAATATGAACAAAAGAATTTAAATGTTAAAAATTCTAAAAAAAGTGAGATTTTCAATAAAATTGATGAAACAAAATTTAAGAGGATTGCAGGAAATTCGTACTCTACTTATTTTAACACCTACAATACTGAGGAGTTAAAATATCAAATAGAAATACTTATAAATCAAACTAGCAACATATCTTTAAAGGTTAAATATAGTCAAAAAGATAATGTGGATCAAATAACAATATGGTCAAAAAAACCAGATGTTGGGTTTACGGAGATCTGCGGAAAACTTTCTTCGGCAAATATTAATATATATTCTGGAAGGATAACTGTACTAAAGAAAAGTTTAGCGCTTTATACTTTTGAGGTTAATAGATTTGGGAAATCAACATTTTCGGATAGAGGAATTTGGAATATGATTCAAAATGACCTAGAAAGTGAGGGTTTTCAGTTTAATGAAGACAAAAATCTAAGAAACACATCGGCAGTTATACCTGGAATAGAAATCAAAACTAAAATTAAAATAGATAATAATTCCTCCAAGAATTTTACAGTTATTGAATTTTCTTCAGCTGATAAGCCAGGATTGTTATTTGAAATATCAAGTAATCTAAAAAAATTAGGATTAACTGTGGGATTAGTTAAAATTTCTACTCGTAGAGGTTCTGTTGAAGATTCTTTCTATGTTAAAAAGATGGATGGTAAAAAATTATTACAAAAGAATGATATTAATTTAGTTAAAGAAAGCTTGAAAACAATTTTGTTATGAACAAATCTAGTGTTACAGAAGTTAAAACCGATTTTCTTATTATAGGATCTGGTCTCTCAGGTCTTTACGCGGCAATATATGCATCCAAATTTGGAAAAGTAGCGTTAATAACGAAATCTTCAATACAAGAAAGTAATTCTTATTGGGCGCAAGGTGGTATCGCCGCAGCCATAAATAGTGACGATTCGACTGAAATTCATAAAGAAGACACTCTTTCTGTTGGCTGTGGTCTGAATAATTTAGATGCAGTAAACATTATGGTTTCCGAAGGAACAGAAAGGGTTTTAGAGCTAATAAATCAAGGCATGAGTTTTGACCGAGCCGAATCAGGTTTTGATTTTGGGATTGAGGGCGGTCATAGTAGGAGAAGAATTTTACACGCTTTAGGTAACGAAACTGGAAAAGCTGTTGTTGATTTTCTATCAAAAGAAGTTCAAAAGAATAATAAAGTTAAAATATATGAAAATTCGTTTGTAATTGACTTATTCTCTGACTCTAAGACCTGCTTTGGTTGTCTAGTTTTTTCTGATACAAAAAAAAATAAAATCAGCATTCATTCTAAGTCGACAATACTCGCAACCGGTGGTGCATGTGGGCTATATTCTCAATCATCAAATCCTTCTAGTACATCAGGCGATGGGATAGCACTAGGGCTTAATGCTGGCGCAACAGTTAAAGATATGGAGTTCATTCAATTCCACCCAACTGTTTTTTCAAAAGAAGGTGCTAAAAATTTTCTTATATCAGAAGCTATTAGAGGAGAAGGTGGTCAATTAATTAATCATTCTAAAATAAGATTCATGGAAAACTATTCTAAGCAACTTGAGCTAGCTCCAAGAGATATCGTAGCACGCGCGATATTTAATGAAATGAGAATGAATGGAGAAAAAAATGTTTTCTTATCTCTTAAACATCTAAAGTCGAGTCTAATAAAAAACAGGTTTAAAAATACTTTCGAATTATGCTTAAGAGAGGGTTTGGATATAACCAAAGATGATATTCCAGTTTCTCCTGCCGCACATTATATGATTGGTGGAATTAAAACAAATGCTGGCTCTCAAACCAACATAAAAAATTTGTACGCGTGTGGGGAAGTTGCATGTGTTGGGGCTCACGGTGCAAATAGATTAGCAAGCAACTCACTTCTTGAATGTTTGGTCTTTGCAAAAAGAGCGATAGACTCTTCATTGAAGTTGTCAAAAAAAGAAAAACAAATTCCAAGGAAATTGATCGAAAAAGCGAAAAAATATTCGCTAATCTCATCAGATAAGAAAGTAGAGTCCTATCTTAACTATAGAATATCACTGTCCCAAATTATTAATAACTATGTGGGAATTTTAAGAAATAAAAAAGATTTACTTCTAGCACTTAATGAAATCTCATCCATTAAAAAGAAAAATCTAGATGAATTTGATCTTATAGATAAAAGATTAATGAATCTAAAAAGCCTAACTTATTTGATTACTAAATCTGCCCTTTTAAGAGAAGAATCAAGAGGTGCTCATATTAGAGAAGATTTTTCTTCTCAATCGAACAAATGGCTAAAACATATCAACTGGAAGTTAACAAACGGGACCCTTAGATTTTCTTATTCTAAGCAATAAAATTATAACTTTTCACATTGTATTAAATAAAAAAAATTCTATAATTTTTCCGGTGCGTTGCAGTAGCACATATTAAAGTAGTCCAAATAATGAATATGAGAAGAAAGGTGTGGTTTTATGGCTGTTGAAAAACAATTAGAAGAACTTGAGATGGTTACAGTAAAGTTTGCTGGCGATTCTGGAGATGGAATTCAAATCACAGGAGATCAATTTGGTAATACAACTGCAATTGCTGGTAATGATTTTTCCACATTCCCCGACTTCCCTTCTGAAATTAGAGCCCCATTAGGTACAACCTATGGTGTGTCTTCTTATCAAATACAATTCGCTGCTAAAGATATATTTACACCAGGTGACACGCCTGATGTTTTAGTGTGCTTTAACCCAGCAGCATTAAAAGTAAACATGAGCACAGTCAATAAAGGTGGAATTATTGTCGTAAACGAAGATGAATTTGTACCAAAAAACTTAAAAAAAGCAGGTTTTGAGTCTGACCCTCTTGATCCTGAGGATACAACTTTACAAGATTTTCGCGTACATAAAATTCCAATTACAACACTAACCTTAAAGGCATTAGAAGATATGGAAGAAATGGGTCATCAAGACAAGCTAAGATGTAAAAACTTTTTAGCTTTAGGTGTTGTCTCTTGGCTTTTTCAAAGACCATTAGAGCCAATTGAAAATTTCTTATCAAAAAAGTTTGGAAAGAAGCCATTAATATTAGAAGCAAACACTAAGGCTTTACATGCTGGCTATAATATGTGCGACACTATGGAAATTTTCCCTATTATGTATAAGATCCCAGCAGCCAAGCTTGAACCAGGGACTTATAGAAATATTAATGGCGCTTTAGCAACCTCCTATGGTTTATTAGCAGCTGCAGAAAAAATTGAACTTCCAATAGTTTATTGTGGATATCCCATAACACCTGCTAGTGAAGTTCTTCATACTCTTGCAGCACTGAAGCAGTTTGATGTTGCTGCAATTCAAACAGAGGATGAAATTGCTGCGGTCACTATGGCATTAGGTGCAGCATATGGTGGTTCACTTGGAATTACTGGAAGCTCAGGTCCCGGAATAGCACTAAAAATTGAGGCTATTAATTTAGCTGTAATGACAGAATTACCTTTAATAATATTTAACTTTATGAGATCTGGAATATCTACTGGTATGCCAACCAAGACTGAGCAAGGTGATCTTGCCATGGCTTTATTTGGGAGACCATCAGATTCACATTTAATTGTTTTAGCGCCCGAATCAGCATCTGATTGCTTTTGGATATCTATTGAGGCTGTAAGACTTGCTACAAAATATATGACTCCTGTTATGGTTCTATCTGAGGGTTTCTTGATAAATGCATCTGAACCCTGGAAACTTCCCGACATAAGCAGCATACCAAAAATGGATGCGCGTTTTAGAACCGAACCAGATGGTTATCTTCCTTACAAAAGAAATAAAGAAACTCTTGCCAGAGACTGGGTAAGAGTAGGTACAAAAGGATTAGAGCATACAATTGGGGGTCTTGAAAAAACGAATGAGACTGGTGCTATAACACAAGATCCAGAAAACCATGATTTAATGACAAGGTTAAGAGCAGAAAAGGTTCAAAAAGTTCAAAATGATATTCCTGATGTTGAAGTTTTAGGTGATAAAGACGCTGAGCTTTTACTTTTAGGTTGGGGAAGTTCGATAGGAAGTATGAGAGCTTCTGCAGAGGTAATTGCTAAAAGCGGAAGAAAGGTTGCAATTGTCAATTTAAGATATTTAAACCCTTTCCCAAAGAATCTTGAGGAAGTTTTGAGAAAATATAAAAAAGTTGCTGTTGTTGAATTAAACTTAGGGCAATTAAATATGGTAATAAGATCAAAATTTATGATAGATACTGCATTTTTAGGAAGGGTTACTGGACAGCCAATTTCTGTTGTAGAAATGGTGGAATTTATAAATAATGAGTTAGACTTACTTAAAGAACATTAATAAGAAGAAGGAGACATTATGAGTACTGATACAGAAGCAGTAAAATATAAAGCAACCGATTTTAAATCATCAGCAGAACCAAGATGGTGTCCGGGTTGTGAGGATTATGCAATCCTTAAAGCAGTCCAAACTGCCATGGCACAAATCGGTAGACCTTCAAACGAACACGCTGTTGTATCAGGCATAGGCTGCTCATCCCGTTTTCCTTATTATATGGGAACTTATGGTTTTCATACTATCCACGGGAGACCTCTTCCAGTTGCTACAGGTTTAAAAGTTTCAAATCCTGAACTTGCTGTTTGGGTTGTAACTGGTGACGGTGACGGTATTTCAATTGGCGGAAACCATTTGATGCATGCTTTAAGAAGAAATACTGATATGACTATTCTTCTTTTTGATAATAGAATTTATGGACTTACTAAAGGTCAATATTCTCCTACTAGTGAAAAAGGTAAAATTAATAAAACTGCTCCTTATGGAACAATAGAAGAACCATCAGATCCACTAGGACTCGCAGTAGAATGTGGAGCATCTTTTATTGCACAAATTTCTGCAACATATGTCAAAGAACTAGTTAGTGTTTTAGTAGAAGCTTATAATCACAAAGGAACCTCCTTTGTTCATATATATCAAAACTGTTATATCTATAATAATGGTGCTTTTGACGGGTTTACAGAAAGATCTATAAGAGATGATAACAACATTAAAGTTGAACATGGTAAGCCTTTGGTTTTCGGTGAAAAAAGCAATAAAGGGCTTGTAATGGGATATGGTAAGTTTGATATTGTTGAATTCGAACCTGAAAATATCCCTGATAATGTAATTATTTACGATGAAACTGATTTAACTTTAGTTAGAATGATTTCTGATATGAAATTCCCTGAATTCCCCGTACCAATGGGTGTAGTAAAAAGGGTTGCTTTGCCAACTTTCGACGATGCGGTACATGAGCAAATTGAATCAGCAAAAACTAAATTTGCGCCCGACCTTGAAAAGCTTGTTTCTTCAGGAGATACTTGGGACGTTAAATAAACAATATGAATAATGCTTTAAAAAATAGCATTAATGTAATTCTAAAAGCTGCCTTAAACGAAGATAAAATTCATTCAGATATAACAACACTCAGCCTTGTTGATTCGAGAGTGATATCTTGTGAAATTAAGTTCAAAGAAAAAGCCGTATTGTGTGGAACAAAAATAGTAACGCATATAGCCAAAAATTTTAATAAAAAAATAAAAATTGAGTGGAAATATAATGATGGGGATTTGATAAAGAGGGGGACCAGAGTGGGCTTAATAACTGGTCCTGCAAATAAAATATTATCTATAGAAAGAATTTTATTAAATTTTTTACAAAAGACTTCAGGAATAGCAACTTCAACCTCCATATTATATAAATCAATAAAAAATACAAAAATAAAGCTCCTCGACACAAGAAAAACAACTCCTGGATGGAGATTAATTGAAAAATACTCCGTAAAAGTAGGTGGTGGCAACAACCACAGACTTGACCTTTCAAAATTAATTTTAATAAAAGATAATCATATTAAATTTTGTAATGGAATAAATAAAGCTCTTAAAAAACTTCAAAAGGCAAAATCAAAAAACGAGGTAGAAGTTGAAGTTAAGTCTATTCATCAATTAAACGAAGCACTAAAGTTCAAAATTAAAAGAATTATGTTAGACAATTTCAATTTATCTGATACTAAAAAAGCCATAAAAATTATTAGAAAATATCCAAAAGTTGAAATAGAAGTATCTGGTGGAATTAAAGTCGCAAAAATAAAAGAGATTTCTAATCTAGATATAGACTTTATATCAGCTGGGTCCATAACACATTCCTCTCAATCGATAGACATTTCTATGAATGTGTTAAAATAAAGATATGAACCTAAATATATTAAAGGAAATTTCAGACTTAAAAAAACAAAAGAATGCTGTAATTCTTGCTCATAATTATCAGATTCCAGAAATACAAGATATCGCTGACTTTATAGGAGATTCACTGGGGCTAGCAAGAAAAGCTTTAGAGGTAGAAGCAGAAATAATAATATTTTGTGGTGTCCATTTTATGGCAGAAACAGCATCCATACTATGTCCTGATAAGAAAATCCTTTTGCCAGATCTAGATGCAGGTTGCTCACTTGCCGACTCTATCGATGTTAATCAACTAAGAGACTGGAAAAAGAAAAATCCTGGGGCAGTAGTTGTATCTTATGTTAATACAACTGCAGAAATAAAGGCGGAAAGTGATTATTGCTTTACTTCCTCAAATGCAGTAAAAATTGTTGAATCGATAGATAAAAATAAAGAAATTCTTTTTCTTCCTGATATGTTTTTAGGTGCGTATGTTCAAAGAAAAACAAATAGAAAAATTAATGTATGGCCTGGAGAATGTCATGTTCATGCAGCTATGACATATGAGGAAATAAAAAATCTAAGAGATGAGTACGAAGAAACCGAAGTTTTAATTCATCCTGAGTGCGCATGTGGGTCCCAAGCAATGTATTATTCAGAAAAAAATAATGATAAAAAAATGCTTTTTTTATCTACAGAAGCAATGATTAATCGGGCTAAAGAAACTGCATCAAAAAATATCATTGTGGCTACAGAAACTGGGGTGATACATAAACTAAAAAAGAACTCTCCAGATAAAAATTTTATACCAATAAATAAATCAGCTACATGTAAGTATATGAAAATGATTACGGTTGATAAAGTCCTAGAAACATTAAAATCAGAATCCCCGGAAGTAAAAGTAGAAAAATATATAGCAGCAAAAGCTAAGACAGCCATTGATAGAATGGTGGGGCTTGTATAGTGGCCGTGGGAAGATTCGAACTTCCGACATACGCCTTATGAGAGCGTCGCTCTACCCCTGAGCTACACGGCCGATGGATTTTGAGTTTATCATGACATAAGGGACTTTCAAGAAAGGTAGATAAAATAAAGTTATGAATAATAATTTACAAATTACTTACGAAAATAGAAGAAGAATAATTTTGTTAATTTTATCCGCTATTTTCATATCTTCAATGACAATGTTGAACTTACTAGGTACATCAAAATTCCTAGATTTAGGATTCAACTTTTTTGGATTTGAAATTCCAATTATATTAGCTATTGGTGTATTGCCATATCCCATAACATTTTTATGTACTGATTTAATATCTGAAATTTACGGTGAAAAAAGAGCCTCAGAGCTTGTATGGACAGGATTAGTTGTTAATATTTGGCTTGCTATAATTTTGTGGTTAGGTGGCATAGTTCCTGGTTTTACTTCAAGTGATCTAAGTGTTGAATCCAAAAATGCATTTATGACTATAAGAGCGCTTTCGCTTAGTACAATAACTGCATCGATGATTGCATATTTTTTAGCGCAATATTCTGATGTTAAAATTTTTCACTTCATAAAAAAGCTAACAAAAGGAAAGCACTTATGGCTTAGGAATAATGCATCAACGTTAGTAAGCCAACTTATTGATACGATATGTGTTATATCAATCACACATTTTCTGTCTAAATCAATACCTTTACCAGAAGGTAAATCAGAATTTGAAGGATTGCTGGTGCTTATATCCTACGCCTATATATTCAAATTTATAGTAGCACTGCTAGATACGCCAATATTGTATATTTGCGTAAAATTTTTAAGGAAATATCTAGGAATGAATGATAGCAACTTCTAAGTTGAGCCATCTATTGTTATAATATTAAAATGACTATTAACCTTAAAGCCCTTCCACAAAACAATGAGGCAGAGCAAGCCGTGCTTGGTTCAATTCTAATTGACCAGGATGCAATGAACTTAGCATTAGAAGAAATTGTGGAAAGTGATTTCTATGATGAAAACCACAAAAAGATTTTTTCAGCTATGGTCGACTTAGACAAAGAAAGTAAGCCTATAGATATTTTAACATTATACGACAAACTAAAATCAAAAAAATCACTTTTAAAAGATGTGGGAGGTAGTTCATATTTAAGCCAATTAATCGAAATTGTACCAAGCTCATCAAATGTAGTTTTTTATGCAAAATCTGTAAAAGAAAAATCAATACTTAGAAACATGATAAGAACGGCTTCAGAAATTATAGATGAAGGACAGACAGCTGAAGTTGAAGTAGACGAATTCGTTGATCAAGCTGAAAGGAAGCTGTTCGAGATTAGCCAGAATAAAAAAAGATCTGGCTTTGTTTCGACAGCTGAACTTGCCTCTGAAACAATCAAAATAATTGAGAATTTAACAACAAAGAAGATGGCTATAACTGGCATAGCTAGTGGTTTTAAAAAACTAGATAAAATGACTGCAGGTTTTCAAGACTCAGATTTAATTATAATTGCAGCTAGGCCGGGTATGGGAAAAACTTCTTTTAGTTTAAATATTGTTATGCATGCTGCGTTAGTACACGGACTAAAGGTAGGTTTCTTTTCTCTAGAAATGGCAAAAGAACAACTAATGATGAGAATGCTTTCTGCAAAATCTAAATTAAACTTTGGAAAAATAAGAACCGGTTTTCTGTCAGATTCTGAGTTTCAAAAAACTGTAGATGCTGCTGATGCACTTCAAAGGGCAAACATTTACATTGATGATACACCCGCACTTACTTCACTTGACCTAAGATCAAGGACTAGAAGAATTAAAAGCGACAAAGGTATAGATTTGTTGATTGTAGACTATCTACAGCTTATGCGTGGTAATTCAAGGACCGATAACAGAGAAAGAGAAATTGCTGAGATATCACTATCATTAAAAGCATTAGCAAAAGAACTTCAAATTCCTATTATAGCAATATCGCAGCTAAGCAGACAAACTGAGGCCAGAACAGACAAAAAGCCTCAGCTTTCTGACTTAAGAGAAAGTGGTGCACTAGAACAAGATGCGGATATGGTCATTTTCTTGCACAGAGCAGATGCATACAAAAGAGTTGCTGATGAAAGGGATGGACTAGCCGAAGTAATTATTGGAAAACAAAGAAATGGCCCCACAGGGACAGTTTCGTTGGCATTCTTAGATACACAGGGCGTTCCAAGTTTTGAAAATTTAGCCGATGAATATACAGAAAGTCCTACTGAGCAAGTTTAAACAACAATAGAAACTGGACAGTGGTCTGAACCATAAACTTCGTTGTGAATCAAAGAGTCTTTTACTTTTTCTATTTGCGATACCCAAAAATAGTCAATTCTCCATCCAGCATTATTTTGACGTGCATTCCTCATATAAGTCCACCAAGAATATTTGACTTCGTTTGGATAAAAGTGTCTAAATGTATCAACAAAACCTTTTTTTTGAAACTTATCTAACCAATCTCTTTCTATCCTTAAGAACCCGGAGGTATTTTCATTTGGCTTTGGATGTTTTAAGTCAATTTCATTGTGAGCGATGTTATAGTCACCACAAATAATAAGATTTTTCTTTTTTCTCCTTAGGCTTAAAAAAAGTCTATAAGCTGCCTCATGAAATCTTAGTTTATATTGCAGCCTGTCTTCATTCATTTGACCATTAGGAAAGTAAAAATTTAAGAGAATAAAATCATTATATTCGGCAATAAGCGTTCTTCCCTCATCATCTAAATCCTTATCGCTTTTAAGTGAAGTGGAGACTTTAATAGGCTCTTCTTTTGTATAAATTGCGACACCTGAATAACCCTTTTTATGTTTTGGTGAATCAAAAAATGATTTATATCCGGTTATATTGATTAAATCATCTCCTAATTGTTCCACATGAGCTTTAGTTTCCTGCAGGCACAATATATCTGGATTATATTCAGAGAGAAAATCAAAAAAACCTTTCTTTTTAACTGCTCTTATTCCATTAACATTCCAAGAAAAAATGTTCATTAAATTAGTTTATAATAATTCTTCCAATCTTGTTAGTGGAATTAATTATGAAATTTGTTATTGTCCCATTTAAAAACTTTAAATTAGCTAAAAGCAGAATGAGAAAAGACATTTCAGATCAAAAAACTGAAGAAATTGTAGAAAAAATGCTAATACATGTCCTATCAGAAGTGTCTAAATCAAAGCTATCAAATGGAAACTTTATAGTAACAAAAGACAAGAAGGCAATGGAGCTAGCAAAAAAAGTTGGGATTAAAATAATTGAAGAAGAAAGGCAAGTAAGCGAAAGCATCTCGGTAGATTATGCTTCAAAATTACTAATGAAAAAAGGTGCTGAGTGCATTTTGAGAATACCAGGGGACCTACCTCTTTTAAGTAAAGAAGACATTGACACTATATTTAAGAAATATAATGACCTAAGCTGTAGCATTATAGTGCCCTCTAAAAGCGGGAATGGAACAAATGCCATACTCAGAAAGCCACCTGACGTAATTAAGTCATACTTTGGAGAAGACAGTTTTAAAAAACATGTTGATGAGTTCAAAAAAAATAAAGCCCAATATGAAATTATTAAAAATAAAAATATTGGACTTGATATTGACTGTCTTAGCGACCTTAAGGACTTTGAAAAAAGCAAAAATTACAGTTAATTTCAAGCACCTAGCTAAGTATTGCTAATATGTCCCTTTCTTCCAAAACCATAAGATCTTGATTTTCAATATTTACTTCTGCACCACCAAACTTACTGAAAAGAACTTTGTCTCCTTTTTTAACAGTTAGTGGCGTAACGTTTCCCTTGTGGTCCATCCTTCCTGCCCCAACTGAAACAACAGTAGCTTCTAAAGGTTTCTCTTGTGAGCTATCAGGGATAATAATCCCACCTTGCGTCGTACTTTCCGCTTCATTTCTTTTAACTAAAACGAAGGCACCTAAAGGTTTAACGCTTTTCTTTTTTGATTTAGCCATTTTATACTCCCCCTTAATTATTACTTATAAAGTAATCATGTTAATTGAACATTCAAGTAAATTAAATAAATTTTATTGAAAATTCATGCTTATGCTTCTTGTTCATGTTAATTATTAACGGTGTAATTGCCTCAATCATTGCAGAAATCTCAAGCGGTCCAGCATCTATAGCTTTTAGATTAGGCATTTCCTCTGTTAACTTTGTAACAAGTGACTTTGCATCATCATTGTCTCCACAAATTACCACGTCATAATCAAGTGGTTTCTCGAAATTTGCCAGCCCTTTTGCGGGAATGTTATGATAGGCGCTTACAACGTTTACAGTATCGGGTAAAACATTTTGTATTTCAATAGCTGCAGAGCCAGACTCTGGAGGATCATAAGAAACAACCTTTCCGAATTTCATAGGTACTACTGGAGAAATTACAACTTGATTTGTAAAGGAATCGGAAATACCCTCCAGTGTTCCCTTGGTATATTCTGGTGGTAAGCAAACGACTACAACTTCGCTAGCCTTGGCAGCTTCACCGTTTTCCATTCCAACAATGCTTCCATCTACACCTTGTGCTTTTGCTTTATCATTTATCTCAGCAGCAGCAACATCTGCTTTTTCTTGGGTTCTGGACCCTATAAGAACTTCATGCCCTACCTTTGCCCATCTAATGACAAGACCTTCAGCGAATGAGCCAGTTCCCCCTAATAAACTAATTTTCATTTAATTCTCCTTTCATTTGAATATAATCTGAAATATTATAACAGTTTTTTTAAAGCAAGGTTAAGTTTGTTTGAAGAACAGTTTATCTCTAAAGTCTTAATCTTAGATTTGTGGCCCCTAATAATGGTTATCTTTGATTTTGGAACGTCCACAAAGAGAGAAACGATTCTTACTAATTCTAGATTTGATGCCCCTTTAATAGGGATAGCTGCAACTTTTACATATAAAACTCCGGAATTATAACTTAAAACCTCAGATTTTTTTGACCTAGGCTTAACTGAAACTAGTAGTTTCAAATCAGAAAGTATAGGCAAGTTGAACTAAAGACTTTACCAAAAAACCTTTTAAAAATTCGACTGCTAATAAAACGATAATAGGAGAAATATCAATACCACCAAGATTTGGCATTGCTGCTCTAACAACTGAGAGAACAGGTTCTGTGATTCTATAAAGAAATTGAAAAAAAACATTATAAGGATCGGGGCTGAACCATGATACAAGTGCACGAATGATTATCAGCCAGACAAAAATAGACAATGCCAGGTTTATTACATTTGCGATAGCTAAAATTAAATTTCCTATAATCATATCAACTCATTTCAGCTTCTTAGAAATCTTCTTAGATTTTGATGATGCTGAGTTAAGGCATTTAATAATAATATTTTCAAATTTTTTATTTTTCAATACACGAATTCCTGCCTCAGTTGTCCCACCAGGCGATGAAACCATCTTCACAAATTCATCCGGTTTAATTAAAGTTTCACTTAAATACTTACTAGTTCCTACTATTGTGTTTAAAATTAATTGTTTTGCTAATTTTGAACTAATTCCCTTAGTCTTTGCATACACTAATTGTGCATTTATAAACTCTCCTAAAAACGCTGGGCCTGACCCACTTAATGCTGTAACGTAATCAAAATCTGATTCCTTGGGAACTTTAATTGCGGTTCCAACAGTTTGAACTAAATTTAGGAAATTCCTTAAGTCATTAGAAGTGCAATTTTTATTCGCCCTATAACTGAAGACGCCTGCGAGCACCAGACATGGAAGGTTAGGCATAG
The DNA here is from genome assembly GCA_002167555.2 of Deltaproteobacteria bacterium TMED58. Taxonomy (GTDB): domain Bacteria; phylum Desulfobacterota_D; class UBA1144; order UBA1144; family UBA1144; genus TMED58. The sequence goes on along the minus strand of NHDL02000001.1, from coordinate 18,487 downwards.
TTCTAATAATTTTACTTTTTAAATTAAGTTCGTTTTGAATAAAAGAAGTCTTAACCCCAGCAGCTATAGAAACCAAAAGCTTTTTTGATCCCAGGCTCTGTTTAATTTCTTTTAAAACAAATTTCACCATGTCGGGCTTAACACAAAGAAAAATTATTTCAGAATTCCTGACAACTTCAAGGTTATCATTTGTTGTGCTTATATTCGAAATTTTCTTAAGAATGTTTAATTTTTTTATATCAATATCAGAGCATATAATTTTATTCTTTTTTTCGGTTCTAAATCCGTTAATTAAGGATAGTGCCATATTCCCTGAGCCTATGATTCCAACTTTCATTTTCTACGCTCTCCAAAAATCTTAGTGCCTACTCTCACCATTGTTGCCCCTTCGTCTAAGGCTACCTTATAATCATTACTCATGCCCATTGATAATTCTAAACTCCCTCCATACTTGCTTTCTAAAATCAAAGACAAATTCTTCATTTCTTTATAATCATTTCTACAGTTTTCGGGATCTTCCGAATATTGGGTTATGGTCATTAAGCCATTAATTTTTATATTTTTTAACATCATTAGCTTTGGAAATAAATTATTAACTTCTTCAGCGCTAACCCCGCCCTTTTTTGGATCTTTAGAAATATTTACTTGAAGCAAAATAGGCTGAACTGAATCTACTTTGATACTAAAATCATTAATCATTTCGGCTTTATCATAACTATCAACAGTATGAATTAAAGAAGATTTCCCAACAATATACTTAAGTTTATTTCGTTGAATGTTGCCAATAAAATGCCACCTTATGTTAAAACTTGAAAACCTTTCATCTTTAATCTTATCTCTAAACTCCTGAGCATAGTTCTCACCAAAGTCACAATGGCCCAGCCTACACAAGCTAACAATATTATCAATAGGCTTAGTTTTAGAAACTGCAATTAAGGTGGCTTTTTTATTAATGCGTTCTAAGTATTTATTAAATTCTCCTAAAAAATCTTGGTATTTATTTTCAATATTCATAATCATTAAATATTATAATATATAATTCACTATATGGTCTCTTCAATAAGCAATGCACTTCAAAAAGGTGAGCAAATTTTAAAAAGTGCTGGTATCAAAAACTACAAAATTGAAGCTAGAGAAATTCTAGAAAATCTATTAAAAATGAGCTTTGAGGAAATATTTATTCAAAAGGACATGTTTCTAAAAAAGCAAATAAAAGAACTATTTTTCAAAGGAATATATAGACGGAAAATCGGTGAACCAATACAATATATTACAAAAATAAGTCACTTTTACTCACGTGTTTTACACATTTCAAAAGGTGTTCTTATTCCTAGGCCCGAAACCGAAATACTAGTTGAAAAAGTCTTAGAAGTTTTTGCAAAGAAAAAAAATATATCATGCTTAGATATGTGCTCAGGCTCAGGATGTATTGGTGTCAGTCTAATGCTAGAAAATTCAAATTTTAAGCAAGTTGTTTTCGTTGATAAAAGCAAAAAAGCCATAGACTGTTGTAGAAAAAATTTACAAACTTATAATCTTTTAAGTAAAAGCAATCTTATTTTATCGACTTTTTTCACTAAAATACCGGATAGAAAATTTGATTTAATTTGTTGCAATCCTCCATATGTTAGCAAAAACCAATATCTCTCCTTAGAAAATACTGTGAAACTTTACGAGCCCAAAAATGCTTTGGTAAGTGATAACGGAGGTTATTCTCATATAAAAAAGATAGCAAAAGAATCAACTAATTATTTGAAAAAGGATGCCAAAATATTCTTTGAAGTTGGAATTGGACAAGCTAAACAGGCTAAAGAGATTCTCTTTAATCTTGGATACTCGGACTTGGTAACATATAATGATTTAAACAACATAGAAAGGATAGTAGCAGGCAAATGGAAAAACTAATTATTGATGGTGGAACCCCTTTGAAAGGAAGGGTTAAAATCTCAGGATCTAAAAATGCTGCACTGCCTATACTTGCTGCAACTGTCGTATATCCCAACAAATATAGCCTTAATAACATACCGGATATTCAGGACGTTAGAACAATGCTGGAATTATTAAAAATTTTGGGCGCTAAGTATACGTTTAAAGACAACAAGGTTGTAATTAATACAATAAATATCAAAAAACACGAGGCGCCTTACGACCTGGTAAAAACAATGCGCGCCTCCGTCTTAATATGGGGGGCACTTTTATCAAGACTAGGTAGAGCAAAAATTTCTTTTCCTGGTGGTTGTGCAATTGGAGATAGGCCAGTTGACCAACACTTAGCAGGGTTTGAATCAATTGGATATAAAACTATAGTTAAGTCTGGTTATCTAGAGTCTATTAGTGAAGGCCCAGTAGGGGGAAACTTTAAATTTAAAGTAAAAACTGTGACCGGAACAGAAAACTTAATACTCGCTTCGATATTAGGTAAACAAAAAACTATATTAGAAAATTGCTCGCTTGAACCTGAGGTAGATGATTTGATTAATTTTCTAAATTCTTTAGGTGGTCAAATAGTTCGAAAGAAAGAAAAAGTAATAGTAACTCCCGTCACTGAATTAAAAAAACAAAAGAAAATTTACAAAGTGATACCTGACAGGATAGAGGCTGGAACATTTATGTATCTTGGATGTATATTCCCAAATAAAATAACTGTAACAAATGCCAAGGTGGAGGACCTTAAAGAAGTTATATCAACAATAAGATTAATGGGAGCAAAAGTGGAAACAGAAAAAGCTTCTATCAAAATAACCCCACCTAAGGCTATTCAACCGATTCAAGTTCAAACAAAACCTTTTCCAGGGTTCCCTACGGATCTTCAAGCACAACTAATGGCAGTATTAATTTTTGCTAAAGGTGTATCAAAAATTCAAGAAAATGTTTTTCCGAACAGATTTATACATGTCGCAGAACTAAGAAAACTAGGGGCAAATATTTCAATAAAAGAAAATACCGCTAAAATTATAGGTGTGAACGGGCTCGCTGGCGCTAAGATACAAGCTAGTGATTTAAGGGCAAGTGCGGGACTTATACTTTCGGCTCTTTCGTCTAAAGGTAAAACCGAAATTTTTAGAATATATCATCTTGACAGGGGTTACGAACGAATAGATGATAAACTTAAACTAATTGGAGCAAAAATTTGGAGAGAAAAAGAGTAAAAGTCGCAGTTTCAAAAGGAAGAATTTTGAAGGAAGTTTGTGGGCTCCTTTCAAAGTCTGGCTACCCAAACAATATTGCTAAAAGCGCAACCAGGGAGCTTATTTTTAATATCAAAAACCTTCAAATTCTAGCATGCAAGCCTATAGATGTTCCTAAATATGTTGAACTAGGTGCAGCAGATTGTGGAATTGTTGGATCAGACTGTATCGCAGAAACAAATTGCGATGTATATGAGCCAATAAGTTTACCCCTAGGGAAATGCAAGATGGTTCTTGCGACATTAAAAACCAAAAAGTTGGTACTTAAACCTGGGATGAATATAAAAATTGGGACAAAATATCCTAGAATAGCGAAAAATTTTTTTTTAAAGCATAAAATAAACCCTGAAATAGTTTATCTAAATGGATCTGTTGAGCTTGCTCCTCTTACCGGCCTTGCAGAGGCTATTGTAGATATAACAGAGACGGGATCAACAATAAAGGAAAATAATTTAAAAATTATTGATATAATTATGGAAATTAACGCAAAGGTTATTATAAATAAAACAAGCTATAGAACTTTAAGAGACGAAGTAGAGTTGCTAACATCGTCTTTATTGAAAAAAATAAAAATTTAAGTTTCCACAACTATTGAATAAAATTTTTCTTATCACTTTTTTTATGGACGCACTGTTAATTATTTGTTAATATTAAAAAATGTTAATTGATTTACAAAGCATATAAGATGCCTAAATTGTTAACATTTTTATCCACATTTATCCACATTTTGTTGATAACTTGGACAAAGATATAAATTAAAAGGGATACGGAATTGGGACACGAGAATACGCAAAACAAAACTCTCAACGAGAGTGTTAACGAACATCTAGATACTGACCTGGTAGACAAAAATGTTTTAAATGCAATGGTCTTGGATAACATAACTCAAAACTATCCTGGAATTAAACAATTTTTCGCAACAATAAAGTTAATTGACGTTAACGATAAACAGGCAACATTTATAGTTTCTGACGAAATGACATCAGAGTGGATTAATAACCACTATATGCATATATTAGAAAAAGTTTTCTGGGAAGAATCTGAAGAAGAACTGGGTTTCAAAAAAGTTGTTGTTCATGCACAAGATGCATATAGATCTCCAAACTTAAGACCTAAAAAAAAGAAGGCCAACTCAAGAGGGCTAACAAGGGTTCATGAGGGAACGTTGAATGGTAGGCAAACATTTAACACTTTTGTTAAGGGCGCCTCTAATACTCTGGCAGGTATTGCAGCTGAAAGAGTTGCCGACAACCCAGGAAAGTCCTACAACCCTTTGTTTATTTATGGTAGAACTGGTCTTGGAAAAACACACTTGTTAAACGCAGTTGGAAACACAGTCTATGATGACAATAAAGATTTTAAGATTTGTTCAATCTCAGCTGAACACTTTACGAATAAAGTAATTAGCTCTATTCGTTCTGGAAAAACAAAAGAACTACGAGATTCATTTAGATTTGATTGTGACGTTTTGTTGATTGATGATATTCAATTTATTGCTGGTAAAGAGGGCACACAACAAGAGTTTTTTTACACGTTTAATGCACTTTATGATGCAAACAAACAAATCATTCTCACAAGTGATAGACCACCACACCAATTATCTGGCATACAAGAGAGGCTTGTAAGTAGGTTTGAGTGGGGTTTTGCAGTTGAGGTGTTGCCACCCGATGTCGAACATCGTGTTGCTATCCTACAAACAAAAGCAAGAGATATGGGAATCCAAATAGATGAAGAAGTGTTGTTTGTTGTTGCAGAGAAATCTGGGGGGTCTATTAGGGAGTTGGAGGGATTTTTTAATAATGTTATTGGCCAATCATCAATGTTAAATGTTCCGATTAACAAGGCGCTTGTAAATGATGTTTCTTCTAGGCTTTTGTCTACCAAAAGTATTGATTTAATAAATATTAGTTTAATTCAAAAAGAAGTTGCTAGTTTTTTTGGTATAAGTGTTCAGGATTTGTGCTCAAAAAAAAGAACAAAGGGTATTGTAAGGCCGAGACAAATTGCTATATATTTGTGTAGAATTTTCACCGATGAATCCCTATTGGAAATTGGCAGGGGTTTTGGTGGTCGCGATCACTCCACTGTTCTTCATTCTATTGCAACAATAGAAGACCAACTAGCTTCAAACCCATCTCAAGAAAACCCAATCCGCATATTACAAACGCAGCTAAGAAAAATTTCTGGTGGAAAACTGGAAGATTGATGTTGAAAAATGTTCTTTTTGGGGTTTTTTAAAAATTAGTGTTAACAAGTGTTGATTTGATTTTATCTTTAATGGTGGTTTATGTTTAATTGTTAACATTTCAACATACCTACTACTACTACTTTATATTTAATATAATATATTATAATAGGAGAAGTAATGAAGCTTTCTGTTGATAAAAAACTTTTTTATAAATATTTATCTTATGTCCAAGGAATAGTTGACACAAGACCTACTATGTTAATTTTGTCCCACGTTTTATTAGAAGCAAAAGGGGGTAAACTTTTCTTGTCTTCTACAGATTTAGAATCCTCTGTTTACACCTCTTTTCCAGCAAACATAATTGAAGAGGGATGTGTTTGTCTGCCGGCAAAAAAGATATACGAAATTGTTGAAAAAACACCAGAGGGTGAAATACAGATTCAAACAATCAACGATCTTCAAGCACAAATAGATTATAAAAAAGGAAAAACAAAAATTAAAACACAAAACGCAGAAGACTTTCCCCAAATACCAAAACCAGACGATTTCGTATATAGGGCAATAAAAAGTGAAAAACTAGACAACCTTATCAAAAAAACGCTTTATTGTATCGGTAGTGACGATTTGAGAAAAAACTTAACAGGAATATTTTTTGACATGACACAAAACGGCAAAATAAGGCTGGTTTCAACAGATGGACACAGAATGAGCCTTGCCGAAGAAAACATTGAGAACAGTATAGTTGAATCCTTTACTTTACCCAAAAGAGCTTCAATAGAACTGAGGAAGTTTATTAAAGACAGCGAAGTGGTTAATATTGGAGTGGGAAAAAACTTTTTTATATGTGATGATGGACAAACATCTTTGTTGGCAAGATTAGTTGATGTTAAATTCCCAGATTATAAACAGGTTTTACCCACAAGTTTTAAAAACACAATTAAAATTGAAAAAAAACAGCTTACAGATGCCCTCCAAAGAGCATCCGTTGTGTTACAAGAAAAAAACAAAGGAGTTAAAATATATATAGGAGAGAACAAAATGGAAATTAGATCAACATCTGATGACGGTGAAACAATCGAAGAAGTACCAGTAGACAAACTAACCGAACCCTTAGACGTTGGTTTTAATGTTAAATATCTTATTGACGCTCTTGGTACATATGAAGAACAAGAGGTTTGTCTTTCCATTGGCGATGAAGTTAGCCCCGCATGTATCTTTTCTTCAGAGGACGACCGCTACAGGCAGCTTTCTGTGGTAATGCCAATGAGAGTATAATATGAGAAAAAACAACAAACCCGAGTTAGTAAAAATTCGAAGTAATATCGACATAATTGACAATAAAATATTAAAACTTTTAAACCAAAGAGCTAGTTTCGCAAAAAAAACAACAAAGTTCAAACCAAACAATATTTATGATCCAAAAAGAGAAAGAGAGGTCTTAAATAATTTATCTAAAAACAAAGCAGACCACTTAACCCCCCAGTCGATTAAGCAAATATATGGGGAAATACTCTCAGCCTGCAGGGAGGTTCAAGCCCCCATTGAGGTTTCATATTTAGGCCCAGAGGGTAGCAACACAGGAGAGGTAGCAAAAAGACAATTTGGCAACAGTGCCACATTCTTTTCACAACAAACAATATCTGACGTTTTAATTTCTATTGAAAAAGAAGAAGCGGATTTTGGAATAGTCCCACTTGAAAATTCACTAGAGGGCCCCGTTGTAGAGACCCTTGACGGACTAGTAGAAAAAAATGTAAACATTATTTCCCAAATAGATTTAAAAATTTCTCACTTTTTAATGTCTCAAGAAAAATCTACAATGAATATTAATAAAATATATTCTCATCCTCAAGCGCTGGCACAGTGTAAAAAATATATACAAAAAATCTTTTTAAAAGCCGAACTAATTGAAGTACAAAGCACAGCGAGGGCAGCTCAAATAGTTTCAGGAAAAAAGAAAAGTGCAGCTATTGCCCCAAGGGCGTGCTCATCGCTTTATTCTTTGAATATATTGGATAAAAACATACAAGACAATAGCTCTAATACCACGGTTTTTGCTCTTGTTGAGAAAGCTAGCGGTGACCCAAAAGTTTTAAAAAACAGCAAAGTGTCGGTGGCTTTTTCATTAGACCACAAACCAGGCAGTCTTCACCAATGTTTAAAACCTTTTAGGGATTCAAAAATTAATTTAACAAAAATTCAGTCAAGGCCTTCTAAGAAAAATGATTGGGACTATCTATTTTTTATCGACTTTGTTATTGACAGAAACATTAAGGAAGCACAAACTTGTTTAAAGATTTTAAAAGAAAAGACCCCATTTTTAAAGATACTTGGAGTCTTTACTTGAAATTTAAGAACAGCCTTAGAATAAATTCATTACCAACTTATAGGCCAGGAAAGTCAATTGAAGAGCTTCAACGCGAGTTAGGATTCGAAGATGCTATTAAACTTGCATCAAACGAAAATCCACTTGGTCCTCCTTCTAGCGCTGTTGACGTAATTCAAAATTCAGCCCACTTGGTCCACCTTTATCCCGATGGAGATTGCTATAATTTAAAAAAAAAGATTTCTTTTAAGGAAAACATTCTTCCAAACCAAATAATCGTTGGAAACGGGTCAAATGAGGTTCTAGAGCTTGTTGCCCATACATTTTTGGAAAAGGGGGATGAGGCAATCATGGGTGAATATTGTTTTATTGTTTACCCAATTGTAACAAATCTTAGCGAAGCGTTCATTGTCAGAATACCAATGAATAATCTTGCGTTAAACTTAGATGACATACTTCCTAAAATAACTATGGCTACCAAGGTAATTTTTATTGCCAACCCTAACAATCCTACGGGTGCAAGATCCACAAAAAAAGATGTAGAACATTTTTTAGAGAAAGTTCCAGACAACATAATTGTGGTCTTAGATGAAGCCTATGCTGAATATATGGGTGGAGAAAATACAAACGTTTCGACTCTAATAAATAAATATGAAAACTTAATTATCCTTAAGACTTTTTCCAAAGTTTATGGACTTGCTGGCCTAAGAGTGGGATATGGGATGGCGTCCCCTGAGATGATTGGACTTCTTAATAAACCTCGAGAACCCTTTAATGTAAATCAGGTTGCCCAGTTAGCAGCTACTGTTGCCTTAGATGACGAAGAACATGTAAGAAAGTCTATAGAATTAAACAAAGCAGGAATGATTTATTTAAAAGCTGAGCTTACAAAAATGAACATAAAGTCTTATCCATCATACGCAAATTTTATACTTGTAGAATTTAAATCTAGCGCGAGTACAATTTACGAAGAACTTTTAAAGGAGGGTGTTATTACAAGGCCACTTGAAAACTATGGTTTAAATAATCACCTCAGAATAACCGTTGGGCTTGAACATGAAAATGTTAAGCTAATCAATGCATTGAAAAAAGTTGTGGCATAGAAAAATGAAAAAAATTATTATAACTATCATTGGGCTTGGTCACATAGGCGGTTCATTGGCTTCTTCCTTGAAAAAAACATACGGGGATAAAATATCCTTGATTGGGATTGATCAAAAGCCGTCCACAATTAAGATTGCAAAACAATCGAATTTTTTCCTTGAGGTTTCAACACTTAAAAAAAGTAACAATATTATAGATAGTAGAATTGTTTTTGTAGCTACAGGTATACATGATATGGCTAAAATTTTTTCGGATCTAGCTAGAATTAGTTTTAACAATAGAATAATTGTTTCTGATGTAGGAAGCATTAAGGTTGATATATTCAAACAAGCTTTAAAAATTTTACCCAAACACTATGATTTTGTAGGTGGGCACCCTATCGCGGGAACAGAGAAAATTGGATTCAAAAATCTTGTTACAGACTTATTTAAAGATAAGCCAGTCTTTATTTCTGGGATTAGAGCAAAAAAGGACTCAGTAAAACTCATAAAAGAAATTTGGAATAGATTAGGCGGGCATGTTTATCTTGTGTCCCCTGAACAACACGATAAAATCTTTGCTCATCTTAGTCATCTTCCTCATGTTCTAGCCTTTGGTTTAAAAAATATATCAAACAAGAGCTTGACGCGACAGGAAATATCAAAATATGGTGGTACGAGTTACAAGGATTATTCCAGAATTTCTATGAGTTCTGAGCAACTTTGGTCAGAGATTTTCCTTTCTAATAGAAAAAACCTGGCAAAAGGTATTAAAAATTTTAGAAGATATTTAGACAAGGTTGAGCGCCTTTTAATGACAAGCTCTAAAGAAGAGTTAAAAAAACTTTTAAAATCGTAAATCTAAACCTTGATTTTTAACACTAACTACTTAATATTATTTAATCATCCCCGGGAGTTTTTATGAAGCCTATTGTACTAAGTTTATTGGTGGTGTTTGCGATAGCATTTTTTTTGAGAAATGTGTTTGGTTTTTTGAAAATAATGTTCTCTGCAAAAAGACCTTCTTTTAGAGCGGACAGAATTTTTGACAGAGTTAAAGGTTTGATTGTTTATGTTTTTGGTCAAAAAAGAATTCTAAAAAACTATACATGGGCTGGCATAGAGCACTTCATGCTCTTTTGGGGCTTTATGATTATTACTATTGGATCTTTGGAATTGGTTGTTCTGGGTTTTGTTCCAGGATTTGAAGCATTTGGTTTCCTTGGTGGGGATGCCCAAGACATGTTTCTTCTTACTTTAGATGTTGTTCAATCATTAGTTATTGTTGCTTTAATCATGGGTGTTTTAAATAGAACGGTCATTCCTAGCGGTAAAAGAAGAGAGGTTAATAGTATTGATGCCGTAGTTATTTTAGGGATGATTTTTGGTTTAATGGTTACTGATTTTGGATTTCGTGCCTCTAAAATCGCTCTTGGTACTGAACCTTCATCTTGGCTTCCGGTTTCATCAATGTGGGCTTCCTTTTTTCTAAGCAATGTTAATGTAGCAACCGCAGCTTTTTCTACTGAGTTTTTTTATTGGATTCACGTATGTCTTTTATTTGCTTTTTTAAATTATTTACCTTATTCAAAACACAGTCATGTTTTGACAGTTATTCCTAATGTATTTTTTCAAAATCTTGAACCTAGAGGCAAAATGAGCAAGATTGATTTTGAGGATGTTCCAGATGATATAGAACATTTTGGCACAGGAAAGTTTGAAGATTTCAGTTGGAAAGATGTCCTTGATGCCTATACCTGTACAGAATGCGGAAGATGTACTGATAATTGTCCTGCATGGGGGACTGAGAAACCTTTAAGTCCAAGAGATATTGTTATTAAGCTTAGGCATTTTGTTACAGAGAACTCTGGTAAGGAAGAAATGAATACCGAGTATTTGCCTAGTGAAGGCTGGGTTACAGAAGAAGAATTATATGCCTGTACAACCTGTAGTGCTTGTGTCGAAGTTTGTCCTTTATTTATAGATCAAATGGGAAAAATTGTTGAAATGAGAAGGTTCCTGACAATGGAAGGTAAAATGACAGGAACTGCAGTTAGAACTCTTCAAAAACTCGGTAGTCATGGAAATCCTTGGGGATTTGAACCAGGTGACAGAGCCCCATGGACCAAAGAGGAAGAAGTTCCTGTTCTAGGAAATGGTGGGGGAAACACAGCAGAAGATTATGAAGTAGTTTTTTGGACAGGATGCTTTGGGGCATTTGACCCTAGGGGTCAAGAGGTGGCGGCAACAATATCAAGACTTCTTAAAGAGGCTGGCGTTAAGTTTGCTGTGATGGGCCCTGAGGAAACTTGTACAGGTGATCCAGCGAGACGTCTTGGTGAAGAAGCTTTATTTCAAGAGTTGGCGATGACAAATATTGAAACAATGAATAGATTTAGTGTTAAAAAAATTATTGCAAATTGTCCACACTGCTTTAACTCAATTAAAAATGAATATCCAGATTTTGGCTCTGATGTTGAAGTTTTGAGTCATACAGAATTTTTAGCTAGCCTTGTCAAAGATGGAAAGTTGAATCCAAAGAAAAATATTGATGAAGAAATCACCTATCATGATCCTTGTTATTTAGGTAGACACAACAGAGTTTTCGATGAGCCAAGAGAAATATTAGCATCTATTCCTGGCTTAGAGGTTAAGGAGCTTGAAAGATCTCGTGAAACAAGCTTTTGTTGTGGTGCAGGTGGAGGAAAAATTTGGATGGAGGAGGAAGCCCCAAGGGTTAACTGGAACAGATTTGAGGAGATTGAGGAAAGTGGTGTTGAGACAGTTGCAGCAGCTTGTCCGTTCTGTAATGTTATGTTTGAAGATGCAGCCAAATATGTTGGTAATGACAAAATTAAAATAAAAGATATAGCTGAGCTTTTAGAGGATTCTCTTGATTTACCCGTTAAAAATTCTAACTTCGAAAAACTTACGAGTGAAAAAGGTGATAAAGAAGAAATAAATCAAAATGACGACACATCTTAAGTCTAGAAACGGAAGCTGGAACCTTGATGACTTAAAAACAAAAAATCTATATTTTTCTAAACCTTTATTTGAAATTCTCCAAGACAAGGATGGACGAACGTTCATTCGTGAAAATGGTAAAAAAGTCAGAAGCAAAATCGATATTGTTGACCTTATAGATAAGGAAACAAGTAGTGGTCGCTTTGCTTGTGGATATTTTTCCTATGAATACAACTCAAAAGTCACGAAGCCTCCCAAATATAATGCAATTTTTAATATTTACGAAGGATTTTCACCTTGTGGCAAAAATAAAATTTCATATCAAACAAGCAAGAGAATCTTAAAAAAAGTTACGCCTAATTCTAGTTTTATATCAGGGGTTAAGAAGGCTCAAAAATATATAAAAGATGGAGATATCTACCAAATAAATTTAACTAGGGAGTTTACTTTAGGAAAAATTAAAAGCCCATATGAATTATTCTTGAATTACTATCAAACACAACCTGTAGATTTTGGATCTTTTTTTGAGTTCCACGATCATTCTATTGTTAGTGGTTCGATGGAACTTTTTATTAAAAAGTCTGGAAAGAAGATTACAACTAAACCAATTAAAGGAACTGCCTCAAGAAACTCAGAAGATGACAAGAATCTAAAAAAAAATAATAAAGAAATTTCAGAGAACTTAATGATTGTAGACTTAATGAGGAATGATTTATCTCAAATTTGTGTGCCAGGTTCAGTTAAGACTAACAAGCTTTTTAAAAAAAAATCCTATTCGACTCTTGTTCAGTTGGAATCCGAAATTGAAGGAACTTTGGTTAAAAAAATAAGCAATAAAGAAATTTTCAAATACTTAATGCCCCCCGGCTCAGTTACTGGAACTCCTAAATCGCGGGCTAAGGAAATAATTCATGAAATCGAAAGACACAAAAGGGGTCCGTATTGTGGGGCATTAGGTTTTTTTGGCCCCTCTGGCGATTTTTGTTTTTCTGTTGGAATAAGACTTGTTATAATAGAAAAAAGTGATTCAAGATTTTATACAGGTGCTGGAATAGTTTGGGATTCAAAGCCAATTAAAGAAAACACTGAAACTATTTTAAAATCACAAGCTTTAAGTGAATCCGTGAAAATAAAATGAAAGAATTTTTATATTTTGATAAAGAAAAGTTGTCCCCCGAAGATTTCAATAGAAGTCTAATGTTTGGTGAAGGAGCTTTTGAAACTTTTAGATTTAAGCAAAAATTGCCAGTATTTATAGACAGACACCTTCAAAGACTGAAAAGCACATGTAAATTTCTTGATATCAAGTATCCTGGGGATTTTTATATTGAAACAACTGTTGATAAGGTGGTTAAGAATCATAAATCCGAACATTTTAATAATGTTATTAAAGACTTAGTAATAAAGGTGGCCCTTTTTAGTTCCGGAGGCTCATCTTACTTTGATAAATCTGAAAAAACAACTTTATGTGTTTCGATTAAAGAAGAGGATAGTGCAACTAAAGAAACAATATCACTTGGCTTAAGCAAGCAAAAGGTTAGTTCAAATGATATTTTTAATTCACATAAAACCACCAACTACCTTCTTAACTCTATAGAAAGAAGAGCTGCAAAGCTTAACAATTTTGATGACTCCCTTTTAATAAACGAAAAGAACATAGTTGTAGAGTCAACTTCGGGAAATTTCTTTTGGATTAAAGGTACAAATGTCTTTACTCCTTCTATTGAAACAGGTGCTCTTAATGGTATAACTAGAAATTTGGTTCTAGAGGTTTGCAAAAACAATAAAATTCGCGTTATTGAAGATGAATTTGAACCTGGATCTATTATTTTTCCTGAGGCTATGTTTATAACCAATGCTGTTCGGGGAATTGTTGAAGTATCAAACTTGAACAATACAACGCAGTCTACAAGGACCCAAAATCTTTATCCAACAATTAAAAGAGGCCTATTAGAGCTTTTAGAGTGGACTTAATATTGCCTTTTCTGTCATTTCAATTTACAATTTTGATTCTACTATTGAATTTATTTTTAGTTAATACAAAGAAGAGGTGTAGTTTATGGCAAATTTAAGAGATGTATATATAATTGGTGTTGGTCAAACCCCTTGTGGCAAGTTTCCAACTCAGGCTGCTCACATGTTAGGCCGTGAGGCATCATGGGCCGCTATTAAAGATTCGGGTATACATGCAAGAGATATTGAAATAGGTTTTTGTGGTCATGTTTATCAAGGTATGGGCGTAGGTCAAAGAACACTTAAAGACATTGGCTTAGTAGGACAACCCGTAATTAATGTTGAGGGCGCTTGTGGAAGCGGAACCCTTTCTTTTTGGGAAGCTTGGAGAACTATTGCTTATGGTCAGCATGATGTTGCTCTAGCTTGGGGAGTAGAGAATTTAAGCAAAATAATGTCTGGTGGCCCCCTTCCATTAGAAGAGGATGATATTGAAGTTGCATTAGGAATGAGTATGCCAGGACTTTATGCTATGAGAGCCAAGAAATATATGGATGAATATGGTGTCTCTTCTGAAACACTAGCCAAAGTTGTTGTCAAAAGTAGAAAACATGCTGCACAAAATCCAATTGCACAATTTAGAAAAGAAACAACAATAGAGCAGGTATTAAATGACCCGCTAATAGCTGACCCACTAACTAGAAGCATGTGTTGCCCAGTTGGTGATGCATCAGCTGCAGCTGTTTTAGTAGATGGGGATACATTGAAAAAAATTAAAAGAGATACTTCAAGGGAGCCAATTAAAGTTCTAGGTTGTATTGCTCAATCCGGAGGTTATGCGTCTCCTACTGGACTTACTTGTGATCCATCAGAAAACGTAACTAGAACATCACAAATGGCTTATGAGCAAGCAGGCCTTGGTCCCAAAGACATTGACGTGGTGGAAATACATGATGCTTTTGCAATTGCCGAACTTATTGTTGCAGAAGCTTTAGGTTTTGCTAAGAAAGGCGAAGGTGCAAGATTAGTCGAAGAAGAAAGGTCCAATTATGATGGGGAAATAGCTATTAACGCAAGTGGTGGTTTGCTTTCTAGAGGACATCCTGTGGGCGCCACCGGTCTTTTACAAACTGTAGAAATTGTAAATCAGCTAAGAGGTGAAGCAACAGGATATCAAGTTCCAGATGCAAAAATTGGTCTAATTGAAACTATGGGCGGAGCACAACCAGCAATGGACGGTATTACTTGTGTTGTTAGCATCCTAGGTAAATAAAAGAAATTAAACAGGAGTTTTATTATGAGTGAAAATGATGAAAGAAGAGTTTTACATGCCGATTTTTTTACTGAAAATCCAGAACCACGATTAATTGCTGGCAAATCTAAGTCCTCAGGTAACTGGACTTTTCCACCATATTTGGCGGATCCAGTGAGCTTTTTAGACGACGTGGAGCATACACAACTTCCTAGAAATGGAATCTTACACTCTTTTACTATTGTAAGAAGGAGTTTGCCCGATTTTACTGTGCCTTTTGGACTTGGATTAATTGATTTTCCAGATCAAAAAATTAGAGTTATGGCCCAAGTTGAAGCAGATGATCTCGAAAAAGATTTAAAACTAGGTATAGAAGTGGAAACAATAGTAGGTGTAGTTAGAAAAGCCAAAGATGGCTCTGATATTTATTCATATAAATTTAGACCAGTTAAGTAGTTTCTAGTTTTTTTTTAAAATTATTGAAAAAAAAACTTAAGTTCTGTAATATTAAATAGTTCACTTTTGAATTAAGTAGATTTAAAGTTAAACCAAGGAGGGAAATAATATGCCTTTAAATTACGAAAGCGTAGATTTTATAGAAGTTTTAGGTAAAAGACGTTCTTGCAGATTTTATGATCCAGAAAGAGCGGTTGAACCTGAAAAAACTCAAGCCATATGTCAAGCAGCTAGGAATGCATCACATATGGGTAATGCTAACTGTATAACAGTTACTATAGTTGAAGCCCAGGAGACAAAAGATAAGTTTACTGAGATTGTTTCAGCATTTAACATACCAATGGCAAAAATGGCTCCAGTGAGCTTAGTTTTTGCACTTGACAGAGACTTATGGTATAACGGATTACCTAAAGGATTACCAGCTCTTTTCAAAATGGGTGGTGTTAACCCAAGTCATGGTTGGAGTATGGATAATATTGAAAATACTACTCTACCAAGATTAACAACTTTTCCACCGGAAATAGTTGCTTATCTTCTTTCATGTGAAACTGGAATGGCTATGGCGTCAGCTCAGTTAATGGCTACAGCACTTGGCTTAGGAAGCTGTTGTTATGCTGGACAAGGACCAAAAATTGCTGAAGTTCTAGGTTTTAGAGAATCAATGCAGTTTGTTTGGGCAATGGCAATAGGCTATCCAGGAGAATCAGTAGAATCCATGGGATGGAGACCAAGATCACCTTATGGAGATATCATTTATAAAGAGAAATGTGGTGTCCCAGCGGTAGCAGATCCTGGTGTAGATGCAGAACTTACCGCGTTAGGAATGATGGGTGAAGCATCAGCTTTAACTCCTGAAAGACTAGCAGCTGTAAACAAAGCTGCTGAAGCTATGGGTTTACCAACTAGAACTGACGAAAACGGTTAATTTAAATTTGACCTTAAACTTTGGGAAGGGCTACCCCCTTCCCTATTTTTTTTATGTGCACAGAAGATAAAGTAGAACAATTAGCAAACTTAATTTTAAAACATAAAAATTCAATTGTATTTACGGGAGCTGGAATAAGTACTGAGTCTGGCATACCAGACTATCGTTCACCTGGTTCTGGAGCATGGGAGAAGTATGACTCCTCGATAGTTTCAATTCCAGGCTTTTTAAAAGATCCAACTCAATATTATAATTATGCTTTGGAAATGTATCCAATTAGAGCTAACGCAAAACCAAACTCGGCTCACTTACTTTTAGCAAAAATGGAAAAGGCTGGTCTAATTAATGGGGTTATAACTCAAAATGTCGACGGTCTTCATTTAACGGCAGGAAATATTAATGTACATGAGCTACATGGCTCTATTAGACAATCGAGTTGTCTAGAATGCGGACAAGTTTTTCCTATGGATGATATAATAAATCGAGTCGATGAAGGAGAAAATCCTCCCATTTGTGAAACAATAGATGGAAAACCATGTAATGGTCTTATAAAACCAACTGCAGTCTTTTTTGGCGAAGGTCTTCCAACTCGCCCGTGGACATCTTCTGTTGATAAATGCAAAGAAGCGTCATTGATGATAGTAATTGGCTCCTCTCTTCAAGTTTCTCCGGCAAATAGCCTACCTGATGTAGCTTTAAAAACAGGCTCAGATTTGGCAATAATTGACCTTTTAGATACCCCTTTTGATTCAAGGGCAACTATAAAGATTCAAGACCGAGCAGTGCATGTTTCTGAGCTATTAATGGGGTTTTTAGGCTTATAATGTCCAACTTAAATACGGTCTATAATAAATAATATGGACATTATAGTTTTTTTAAATTAATCATTGACTATTTTTTCACTATTTGATTTAATTGATATAACGGGGTGTAAAAGCTTAGTTTAGCAATTAAAGGTTTTACACCGTAAAAACTACCCTACACGCGCAAATTTCATTTAAGGAGGTCTCAAACGATGCCAAGTCATCTTAATGTAGACACAAAGTATTGGACTCTCACAGACGAGATTCCAGCACCACCAGTTGAAAGAGACATTAAATCATGGATTATTGGAAACCCTTCCGATCCTCTATGGGATATTGATGTTCTTCCTTTGACTTATTCAGATTCAAGATGGTCAGCTTTTGTTCTTGATGTTGACGCAGAAACAAGACAAAGACTATGTCCAAATCCACCATTATCTGTATGGGATGGAGACGACGCAGAACTTGTCGAGTACTGGTATGTACAACACAATAACACAATGTTAGGCCCTTATTTAGAGTTCGGAGTTACAATCTCCGCTTCTCACACAGACGCTAAAGGTAATACATGGAAAGCAGGTTACTATCCATATATGTATCTTACTTCTGATTCAGCGGTTGACGCAGGTCGTGTTTTAGGATTCCCTAAAAAAATGGCTTATATCAGAGCAACTGAGCATGGCGGCGAAAAAGGAGACGATTTCTTTGGCTTCTCAATGTCAAGAAATGGTTACCTAATGTGCGCACAGCAAGGTAAATATGATGATGCACCAGTTAAACCACCATATTTTTATGGAAAAACTGACTGGGGTAAATTCAATATGAAAGTTATCACACGTCCTGATGTTGCAAGTTCAGAATGGCAGTTAACATATCTTCCATCTAAACTTCCACCTGCATTTAATGTAGAAGGACATAGATTCCAAATTAAAAACGAGCTTACAAGAACAGCTTCTGGCGATGCCATTGACTGGTTCCAACAAGCTACACCATTTGATAACATGGGTGCAGAATTAAAAGTAAACGAAGTTAAAGGTTTAATTTCATTTACATTTGATCTTGTTATTCCTCCAGCAGAGGTTGTATGGAATGAAACATACGAAAGACCTGCAAGCTATAGAGGATATGCAACACCATATCAGTATGGTTTAAGACAACAGTTCCCAATTCACCAAGGTGCATAGGAACTAAATTAAATTTATTTTAGGAGAAAATAATCATGGGAAAACAAGCAAACGAATATAGCTATCCATGGCTCGAAGAAGGGGAAGTTCCACCATTACCACTTGATAGAGATAGAATTCATATTATCTCTCAGGGTGTAGCTGATCCGGTATTCGACTATGATAT